>CANDMI010000082.1 GCA_947385775.1 uncultured Eubacterium sp.
GTGCCAAATGAAGGGCGCATAGTGGGCTATGTAACCTGAATTTGGCGCAAATATCACGCAAAGTGGGGGATGCAGATGGCGGGAATGATTTTTCAAGCACGCTCTAGCGCCTTTGCCTGCGAACATGCGGGCAGGGGCGTATTTTCGTTTAGGGAGGCATAGGATAATCTGCCGATGGTGCAGCGAGCGGGCCGCGTGGCGAATAGGGAAATCTTCCCTACCCGCCGCCCCTAGAGTTCTAGAGCGTGTTTGAAAAATGCTTTCTGACAGATGTATTCCACAATTTGTGGGAGATTTGTGCCAAATGAAGGGCGCATAGCGGGCTATGTAACCTGAATTTGGCGCAAATATCGCGCAAAGTGGGGGATGCAGATGGCGGGAATGATTTTTCAAACACGCTCTAGCATCTCTCACATTTTTTCAGCTTTTATCTTAACATCCGCTGCACATTTTTCAACGCCGCTTTTACGCTTCTCCCCCGACTGCGCATCTTTCACCTGCGCCAACGTCAGGTTTTTTCTCCTCATGCACGCTTCATCGACTGTATAAACTTTATTTCCGTCTACGACTAATTTTCCCATAATCTTACAATCCTTTATTATTTATTTTATGCTCACAAACAATTCACATTATTTCCATCATTATTATATTCATAACTTCCGCTTCCACCACATACAATTAATAAAAAAGGATTTTTTATGGACAACAATTATATACCGACTCCATTTGACGAAAAGATCGAAAACAAGGATTTAAAGATTTTAAAGACCGCCCTGCCGTATATGAACGGCACGCGCCAAAAAGAAATTTTAATGCTGATCAAATCGATGGAGCTGAAAAAATCGCTGGATTTAATCAACAGCAGCGACGCATCCGTGTCAATTATGTCCGCGGAAAACCCAATGGAAAATACGCAGAAAATGTTAAACGACATCCGCCAGTTTTGCAACGAGCAGGAGCAGGAAAATATCGATATGATCTTAAACCTGTTTTCCATGTTTTCGACTTACGGCTCCATGTTTTCGTAAGGTCAAAAGCAATCACAATCTTACAGACTAAAGGAGGTATTTATGAATTTCGACGACATATTTAACGCAACAAACACAAGCGGCATTTCACCGGAAAAGCTCGCCTTTTTAAAGGCTATGGCAAGCAAGCAGACGGGGAATAACATGCAGGATATGATGGCGGCTTTAATGTCCGTTTCGAATACGGCGCAAAAGCAGGGCGTTACGTTTAATGAATCGGAACGCGACGCGATGCTGGAAATACTGTTAAAAAACCTGCCGCCAAATGAAAGCGCAAAGGCCAGGACGATGGTGCAGATGATGAAGCAGATGCAGAAAAAGAAATAGAAATAGATGTAGAAGGTTATATTTTTTTGCAGCCCGAACGCTTGGAGAGGGGATTGCCCAGCCTGGCCCCCATCACCCGGCGTCCGGGTTCGCCGCAACCTAAAACCAGCTTTTTAAGCCTAAATATCCCCCTCCGTGTCTTCAATCAATTCATCCACCAGCTTTTCAACTTCCTCATAATCCTTTTCTCTCAAAGACTCCTTAATCTTCTTCAACACCCTTAACAGCTTTTTACTGTACGCAACAAATTCTTGCATAATAAGACTTCCCCTTATTTTTGCACAATATTCACAATCCTGCCCGGCACATAGATTTCCTTGACGACATTCCCCGTCAGCTTATCCGCAACCGCTTCCTTCGCCTTTGCAAGCACATCCTCCTTCGCAGCGTCTTTCTCCACCTGTACAACAGCGCGGACTCTGCCGTTAATCTGCACCGCGATCTCCATCAAAGCCTCAACGGTCTTTGCCTCCTCATATTCCGGCCAGGCGGAATTGTAAATATGGCCGTCAAAGCCCATCTTTTCCCACAATTCCTCCGTAATATGCGGCGCGGTCGGGTTCAGTAACACAAGGAGCGTCCGGTATTCATCCCTTGTAACCGCACTCTTTTTATAAAAATCATTAATCAACGCCATCATTGCGGCAATCGCCGTATTATATTTCAGGTTCTCGTAATCGCTGCTTACTTTTTTAATCGTCTGGTGCATCTTCGTTTCCAGATCCTTCGAATATCCAGTTTCCTCCGTCACCAGATCCTGCAATTTCCAGACACGCTCCAAAAACCTGCGGCAGCCCTTTACCCCGTCCTCAGACCAGGAAGCCGCCAGGTCAAAGGCCCCGATAAACATTTCGTAAGTGCGCAGCGTATCCGCGCCGTAATCCCTTACAATATCGTCCGGGTTTACAATATTGCCTCTGGATTTAGACATTTTTTCGCCGTTTTCCCCGAGGATCATGCCGTGGGATGTCCGCTTCGTATAAGGCTCCTTGCATGGCACGATTTTTTGGTCGTACAAAAACTTATGCCAAAACCTGGAATACAGTAAATGCAGCGTCGTATGCTCCATGCCGCCATTGTACCAGTCTACCGGCATCCAGTAATCAAGCGCTTCCCTGCTTGCCAGCGCCTCTTTGTTTTTCGGGTCTGTATACCTTAAAAAATACCAGGATGAGCCTGCCCATTGCGGCATCGTATCCGTCTCCCTTTTTGCCGGGCCGCCGCAGCATGGGCAAGTAGTGTTTATCCAGTCCGTCATAGCCGCAAGCGGGGATTCCCCGTTGTCCGTCGGCATATAGCTTTCCACTTCCGGCAGCTCCAGCGGAAGCTCGCTTTCGTCGATTGGCTGGAACCCGCATTTTTCACAATACACGATCGGAATCGGCTCCCCCCAGTAACGCTGGCGTGAGAACACCCAGTCCCTTAATTTGTAATTCGTCTTTGCCGTCCCGATGCCCTTTTCCTCTAAATGGGCGATCATTTTCTTTTGCGCCTCTTTGACCTCCAATCCGTTCAGGAAATCCGAATTGATCAGCACGCCCGTTGCAACGTCGGTAAACGCTTCTTTTGTAATGTCCACTTCTTTTCCGTTTTGCGCCACGACCTGCACCATCGGGATCTGGAATTTTTCGGCAAACTCCCAGTCCCTTTGATCGTGCGCCGGAACCGCCATGATCGCGCCCGTGCCGTAGCTCATCAGCACATAGTCGGAAATCCAGATCGGGATTTCTTTTTGATTGACCGGATTTAACGCCATAAGCCCCTGGATCTGAACGCCTGTTTTTTCCTTTGCAAGCTCGGAGCGCTCAAAGTCCGATTTTTTTGCGGCCTGCTCTCTGTAAGCTTCGATTTCATCCCAGTTTTTTAACTCGTCCTTATATTTGTCAATCAGCGGGTGCTCCGGCGATACGACCATATAGGTTGCGCCAAATAGCGTGTCGCACCGCGTCGTATATACGCGCAGCTTTTCTTCCTTTCCCACAATCGGAAAATCCACCTCCGCGCCCTGGGATTTTCCAATCCAGTTGCGCTGCTGAACCTTTACCCGCTCGATGTAATCCACATCGTTTAGCCCTTCCAACAGCTTATCCGCATAGTCCGTGATCTTTAGCATCCACTCGCTTTTTACCTTGCGCACAACCGGAGAGCCGCAGCGCTCGCAAACGCCGTTGACCACTTCCTCGTTGGCAAGCCCCACCTTGCAGCTTGTGCACCAGTTGATCGGCATCTCTTTTTTATATGCAAGTCCCGCCTTGTACAATTTCAGAAAAATCCACTGGGTCCATTTATAATAATCCGGGTCTGTCGTATTGACCTCCCGCTCCCAGTCAAAGGAATAACCAAGCGCATGCAACTGATCTTTGAAATGGACGATATTATTTTTCGTAACAACCTTTGGATGTATTTTATTTTTGATCGCAAAATTTTCCGTAGGCAGGCCAAACGCGTCCCACCCCATTGGAAACAGCACGTTATACCCCTGCATCCTGCGCTTTCTCGCTACGATATCCAACGCGGTATACGGCCTTGGATGCCCTACATGCAGCCCCTGCCCGGACGGGTACGGAAATTCCACTAACGCGTAATATTTTGGACGGGAAAAATCGTCCGGAGCCGCAAACGCCCTGTTATCGTCCCAAATCTTTTGCCATTTTTTTTCCACTGCTTTATGATTGTATACTTCAGCCATCGTATTCTCCTTACATTCCTATCCTAGTATATTAAAGCTAATCGTTACAGTTCAGCCCAGGACTTTGCATTTACTGCAAAGTCCGTATGATAAAGCTGCGGTTGTGGGAATCCGGCTCTTTGCCAACGGCAAACTTCTAATGAGCCGGATTCCGTTACAGTGAAGCCAAAGGCTGAACTGTAACAGCTAATCCAAAGCGAACCAAAAACGAACCCGCCGCCAGCCCCAGATTAACCCAACGCTAACTTCGCGCTAAAATCCGCCATCATTTCACTTATTTTAATCTGCTGCGGGCAAACCTTTTCACAGCTCTTGCATCCGATGCAATTTGCAGGCTGCTTTTCCTTTGGCATACTGCCGACTGCCATTGGCGCGATAAAGCCGCCGCCCGTAACCTTATGTTCATTATATAAAGCGATCAGCTCCGGTATCGGAAGACCCTTCGGACAATGGGTCGTGCAGTAATGGCACGACGTGCATGGAAGGTTCCCTTCCTTTACTTCTTTATCGATGCACTGTATCAAAGCGTCAAACTCTTCTTCAGTTAACGGCTCGTTCGTCTGATACGTTTTCATATTTTCTTCCAGCTGCTTTTTATCCGACATGCCGGACAATACCATCGTAACCCCTGGTATCCCCTGCAAAAACCGGAAAGCCCAGCCTACCACAGTTTCCCCCGGGCGCATTTTTTGCATCAGTCCCGCCAAGTTTTCGGAAGCCGCCGCAAGCTTTCCGCCCCGCACCGGCTCCATGACCCAGATCGGGATTCCCGCTTTTTGCAGCAACTCCACTTTTGTTTTTGCATCCTGAAAATGCCAGTCCATATAGTTGATCTGAAGCTGGCAAAATTCCATATGCTTTCCATTGGCATCCAAAAACCGTTTAATGACCTCTAAGCTTCCATGGGCGGAAAACCCGAGATGGCGGATGCGCCCGTTTTCCTTTTGCTTTAATAAATATTCCAAAATCCCATATTTCGGGTCCAGGTACGCGTCCACGTTTCCTTCGTACACGTTATGGAACAGATAAAAGTCAAAATAATCCGTCTGACATTTTTCCAGCTGCTTTTCAAAAATTTCCTCTACCTTGTCCATATTGGAAAGGTCATAGCCCGGAAACTTGCTGGCCAGATAAAAGCTCTCCCTTGGATACTTAGAAAGGCGCTCCCCCGCGACCAGCTCCGAATTTCCATCGTGATATCCCCAGGCCGTATCAAAATAATTGACGCCGCCTTTATATGCCAGGTCAATGATCTCTTCTGCCGCGGCCTTATCCACTTGACCGTTATCGCCGTCCAAAACCGGCAGGCGCATCATGCCAAGCCCAAGCCCCGACAGCATAATATCCTGAAACTTTCTATAAATCATACGCTTGCTCCTTCAATTTTGGACTAAGTATAGCATAAAGGAATCGGAATGGCAAATAATTAATTTGAATTGTATAATCCCACTTGACATATACCCCACCCAGGTATATAATCAAATATACCCAGCCAGGGTATAGGAGGCGCATATGGAGCAAGACCACTGTAACCACAAAACAAAACACCGCCCGGATACGGAATATAAAGCGCTAATCAACCGTCTAAACCGGATCGAGGGACAGATTCGGGGAATCAAAAAAATGGTGGAATCAGACACTTACTGCACGGATATCCTTACGCAGGTAAGCGCGGTCACCGCGGCGTTAAACGCCTTTAACCGCGAATTGCTTGCAAGCCATATCCGAACCTGCGTTGCGAAAGACATCCGCGACGGAAAGGATGAAACGATCGAAGAGCTTGTTTTCACCCTTCAAAAATTAATGAAATAATTTTCTTCAATCGTAATAAAGGAGAGTGATCCATGAATAAATACGATGTAACTGGGATGAGCTGCGCGGCCTGCTCCGCCAGAGTGGAAAAAGCGGTTTTAGCGCTTTCGGATGTAAAAAACTGTTCCGTAAATTTACTGACGAACTCTATGACGGTGGAAGGAGACATTTCCCCTGACGCCGTGATTGCCGCCGTAAAGTCCGCAGGATATGGCGCGGCTTTAAATTCAGGAAACGCCCTGACAGGCGGCGCGGATAAAGAATCTGATAAAAAATCTCACGCAAAAGCGGCAAGCGGCGCGGATAAAGCGGAAAAGACGCTTATCATAAGGCTTTTGTCCTCCGTCTTTTTCTTAATCCTTTTAATGTATATCTCGATGGGCCATACGATGTGGGGCTTCCCGCTTCCCGATGTCATAAGCCGCAACCCTTTGATCATTGGGCTATTGGAGATGATCCTTACAGTGACCGTTATGGCGATCAACCAGAGATTTTTTATCAACGGCGTAAAAGGAGTCCTGCACGGCGCGCCAAATATGGACACCTTAGTGGCGCTTGGCTCTGCCGCCGCGTTTTTCTATAGCCTGTATATGCTTTTTTATATGGCCAACGCTTTGTACCTTGGGCAGACGGATCAGGCGGCGCACGGCTTGCATGAGCTTTACTTTGAATCGGCCGCGATGATCCTAACGCTTATTACCGTTGGAAAAATGCTGGAGGCGCGGGCAAAAGGAAAAACGACGGACGCTTTAGAAGCTTTGATGAAGCTCTCCCCTAAAAACGCCACCGTCCTTCGGGACGGAAAGGAAACCGTCGTCCCGATCGAAGAGGTGCGGCTAAAAGACATCTTCCTTGTGCGCCCAGGAGAAACCATTCCCGTAGACGGCACAGTCATAAAAGGCTACAGCGCGGTGAACGAATCCGCCTTAACAGGTGAAAGCATTCCAGTGGATAAAGAAAAAGGCGACACGGTAAGCGCGGGGACGTTAAACCAATCCGGCGCGCTGTCTTGTGAAGCGTCCCGCGTCGGTGAAGATACGACCCTTGCGCAGATCATCCAGATGGTAAACGACGCTTCCGCCACCAAAGCCCCGATCGCAAAGATCGCAGACAAGGTGTCCGGCGTGTTCGTCCCTGTCATTATCGCGATCGCGGCGGTTACGACGCTCGCCTGGCTGTTATCCGGCCAGACAGTGGGATTCGCGCTGGCAAGGGGGATTTCCGTGCTCGTGATCAGCTGTCCCTGCGCGCTGGGCCTTGCCACGCCGGTGGCGATCATGGTAGGCACAGGCTTGGGCGCGCGAAACGGGATTCTTTTTAAAAACGCCACGTCGCTGGAAATGGCGGGAAAGATCAAAACCGTCGCTTTTGATAAAACCGGCACCATTACAAACGGGCATCCCGTCGTAACCGATATCCTGCCGGCAGACGGCGTAACCGAAAACGAGCTTTTAACCTATGCCGCGTCCCTGGAAAAAAACAGCGAGCATCCCCTTGGGGAAGCAGTCCGGCTTGCGGCAAAGCAAAGAGGGCTTTTAGAAAAGGAAGTCACAGATTTTCAGGCTCTTCCAGGAAACGGGCTTGTGGCAAAGCTTTCCGGGGAAACGTTGTGCGGCGGGAACATTCGCTTTATCCGCGAACGCATAAACGGCGCAGACAATACGTGGCTTACAAAGGATGTCGTTAAATGCGCGGATACGCTTTCAAACGACGGAAAAACGCCTTTGTTTTTCACCCTTGGCAGCCACTATATCGGCACGATCGCAGTCGCGGACACGATCAAAGAGGACAGCGCTGCGGCAATCGAAGATTTAAAAAACATGGGCATTCAGGTCGTCATGCTGACCGGGGACAATGAGCGCACCGCTACGGCAATCGGGACGCAGGCAGGCGTGGACGAGATCATATCCGGCGTTTTGCCAGGCGGAAAAGAAAGCGTAATAAGGGATCTTCAAAAAAACGGCAGGGTGGCTATGGCGGGAGACGGCATCAACGACGCGCCTGCCCTTACCCGCGCGGATGTGGGCATCGCCATTGGCGCAGGCTCCGATATCGCGATCGATTCCGCGGACGTGGTTCTTGTAAAAAGCAGGCTTTCGGACGTGCCAGCTGCCATCCGCTTAAGCAGAGCGACCCTGCGCAACATCCATCAAAACCTGTTTTGGGCGTTTTTTTACAATTCCCTTGGCATCCCGCTTGCGGCAGGCGTATTCATCCCGATCTTTGGCTGGACGCTAAACCCGATGTTTGGCGCGGCGGCTATGAGCCTTTCAAGCTTTTGCGTCGTTACAAACGCGCTGCGGTTAAATTTCGCCAAGATTAAAATCAACAGCAAAATCAACAGCAAAATCAACAGTAAAGAACGCGAATCCCAATCGTTCGAACGCAAACAAAAAAAACCACCGCAAAACCAGGCGGCAGACATTCAACAAAATCTACAGCAAAAAAAGGAGGAATCCACTATGGAAAAAATCTTAAAAATCGAAGGCATGATGTGCGAACACTGTGAAATGCATGTAAAAAAAGCTCTGGAAGCGGTCGAGGGCGTGACAGAGGCGGTTGCAGACCATAATGCGGGAACCGCGACGCTTACGCTTTCTTCTGACGTTTCCGACGACGTTTTAAACAAAGCGGTTGTAGACGCGGGCTATACGGTCATCTCGTAAAAATCCATAAACGGGCAGGGAAAGCTTTCCCTGCCCATATGCGCATGCCCGCATACAAATTCTTTTAAAACGAATTTAAATGGATCGCCACCAAATGGTCGATCGGCGCAAGCGCCCTTCCTCTTCCATCCGTGCCTTCCATGTATTTTTGCGCGCCGGACTCAAACAGCACGAAAAGCTCCTCCCCGGCGATCGCAAGCTCCTCGGAGCAGGGAGGCATTTCTACGCATTCCGCGGGCTTTTCCGGATTTTTACTTAACGCATAGGCCGATTCATAGACCTTTACGTAGGAGGATTTGTTCCGTCCAAAGGAAGTGCTTAAATAAACATGCCCCAGGGAATCAAACGCGACCCCCTGGACTTTATCCGGAATCACAAACCGCTGCCCTTCCACCAGCTTTCCATCCTTAAAACGATACGATTTCATAACGGACTTAAAAAATTTTGTATGGGTGGCGACCCAAAGCCTGCCATTAAAAAACGTAATGCAGGACGGCGAATTTGACACGCTGTATTCGTCATATTCCTGTGGGACGGTCACAACCTGGCGCGGCTTATTTTTGGCAAGGTGGCGCACAAAGGAATAGTCGATCCGCTCGATCGTGCTCCCATCGGAATGGCAGACCCACAGGTTTTCACCGTCATACGTAATCCCTCCAAGATGGCTCCCCTGCTTCATTGACATGGTCACTAAATATTCCCCGCTTGCGCGGTCAAACACATGCAGACACCCAAAGCTGTCGTAATCCCCTGTGCTGTAAGTCGTCACAAGGATATATTCATCCGTCATGCAAAGCCCCTGCGGGCATTGGTCCGGGCTGTATATTTTTTTATTTCCAAAATCCTCAAACCTTGTGGCTGGCATTCCAGGGATGTCCAGATTTTCCACGATACGGTAATCCATATTGGAAAGCTTTTTCTCCGGCGCCCTGGTCAGGCTTCCTGACACATAGGAATACATCTGGATGTTTGTGGAATTGGAAATTTTTTTCGTCCACTTGGCGTAAAGGATCAGGTTTTCGTCCTCACAGTCCGTAATCTCCGTCACCGGATAGCGGTACCTGCTGTCACGGTACCATCCCGCAAAGTTGTACCCTTCACGGCTTGGCGGCATCAGCTTAAGCGGCAGCGCCTGCGCATAATAAAAGGATGGGTTCAGATAATGGTTTTCGCCCATATTTAAATTGTAAACAATATCATAGACCGGCCGCCTTTCCCGTTTCTGCCTGATGGAATCCACGCCATAGGCGCCCTCGTAAAAAAAAGGGGACGCGTTCATAACGCCGCGCCATTTTGTAAGCTGCGGCTGATCCAATAAAAGGACAAACACTAACAGTATACAAAATATCACGCGCGCCATCCCGTTTTCGTCCCCTTTCCTTTTCTACGTTGGCAAAATAAAGTTTATCATGCAGCGCTTATGGCGCTATTTTCGAATAATCGATCTTACGAAAGCTGTATTTTCGATCTGTAAAAAGGTCTGCGATCTGCATGACCGCGTTTCGATAGCTTTCCCCTTCCAGCTGCTTTAGGCGGCATGCCGTGCCATTTCCCCAGGCAGTCACCCGGGATACATGGTCTTTTACTTTTTCTGGGTCTGGATCAACCTCATATACGTCCAAAAGCTCGGTCACGATCACTTTTTGTGAAGCCTTAATATCTTTTTCCACGCTTTTTTTCCAGCTGGCAATGCATTTTTTATCTTCCTCGTAAACGCACTTTGCCTTCATCCATTCCACAAGATGCTCAAATTCATCCTTCCATGCCTTTTGGTAACACGCCTGCAAAAAACGAAACTCTACCATACTGATATGGGGCTTTTCCATACGCGGCAAAAAATACTCGTCAATTGGATTGCTGTAAACTGAACCCTTCGGATAATTTACAGAAACAGGCTCGGGCGCGGCTGTATCTTTCGCCGCCGTCTGGGATACCGCGCTGTTTTCCGCTCCAGGCCCTGCCGCGCCGCCGACAGTCTCTTTTTGCCGATATGCCACGGCTGTTAATCCAAGCGTCAATGCCAATAACAAAGAAACCGATTTCAGCTTCTTCATGTAACCCCCTCCGTTCAATCCAATCCGTTTTCCCGCAGTATCTTACTCTTCCCCATCCGAAAGCTTATTCGCCCTTGCTTCGATCTCCCGTTTTTGCACGTCGTCCGGGGCCTGCTCGTAACGGGTAAATTCATAACGGTAAACGCCCTCTCCTCCGGTCATGGAGCGCAGCGCCGTAGTATATCCGTCCAATTCCGTATACGGGATATCCGCCGTGATCTCCTGCTTCCCGCCTTCGATCGGGTTCATGCCAAGCACGCGGGCGCGGCGTTTATTTAAATCGCCCATAATATCACCCGTATATTTTTCCGACGCGGTGACCACAAGGGACGCGATCGGCTCTAACAATACCGGGGAAGCCTGCATAAATCCCTTTTTAAACGCCTGGGCTGATGCAACCTTAAACGCCATTTCCGAAGAATCCACCGGATGATAGGAGCCATCGTACAGGTTTGTCTTTACGCCCACAACCGGATATGCCGCAAGCGGCCCGCTTTTTACCGCTTCCTGAATCCCTTTTTCCACCGCCGGAAAATAATTTTTCGGCACAGAGCCGCCGACAACCGTCTGTGAAAATTCATAGGCTTCTTCCAAATTTCCAGACGGCTCAAAGGTCATTTTTACATGCCCATACTGCCCATGCCCGCCGGACTGCTTTTTATATTTATATTCCACATCTGATTTTTTGCGCACCGTCTCCCGAAACGCCACTTTCGGTTTGCTTAACTCGATCTCAACTTTATATTTATTAAGCAGCTTGCTGACAACGATATCCAATTGCTGGTCGCCGATCCCGTACAGTAACGTCTGGGAATTTTCACTGTCATTTACAACCTTTAACGTCAGATCTTCATGGGTCAGCTTCGACAAAGCCTGGGAAGCCTTATCCACATCCGCTTTATTTTTCACCTTATAACGCTTGCAGGTATACGGCGTAGAAATCGTGGTGCGGATATAAAGGATCGGATTTGCCTTTGTAGAAAGGGAGTCCGTCGTGCGCGCGCCTGTAAGCTTCGCTAACGCCCCGATATCCCCTGCGTGAAGCTCTTTAACCTCCTCGGTCTTTGCGCCGTTTATAATATATAGTTTCCCAATCTTGCCTTCCGTATCCTTATGATAATTTAACATCACATCGTCTGGCTTTAACACGCCGGAGTTTACTTTTATCAAAGAATATTTGCCAATAAACGGGTCCTGGATCGTTTTGAATATGTAGGCGGATTTTGGCTTGGAAAAATCATAGTCCGCCTGGTACACTTCGTTTGTAGTCGCGTTAATCCCCGCGCATGTCCGTTTGTCCGGGCTTGGCAGATATTTCAAAATGTCGTCCAACAGCGTATAAACGCCCTGCGCCAGCGTGCAGGAACCCATCGAAACCGGAACCATGCTCCCGTCGGAAACATTGACGCGAAGGGCCTGTCGGATCTCATTTTCAGAAAATTCTTCCCCGTTAAAATAGCGGTCCATAAATTCCTCGCTCGTTTCCGCAACAGATTCCAACAGCGCCTCCCTGCAAAGCTCTAAATTCGGTACGGAATAGTCTGGGATATCCATTGGGGTGACTTTGCCGGACTCCACCCATCGGTGCGCGGTCTGCGCCACAACGTTTACATAGCCTACGAATTTCTCTTTTTCACGGATCGGCAGATGGAACGGCGCGATCTTTTTGCCATAAAGCTCCTGCAAATCCTCCACTACCTGACGAAAGCTCGCATTGTCGATATCCATATCTGTTACAAAAAACATGCGCGGCAGATGATAACGCTCACAAATCTCCCATGCCTTTTTCGTCCCCGTTTCCACGCCGGCTTTCCCGCTCACTACGATGATCGCCGCATCCGCGACGCTAACCGCCTCTTCCACCTCGCCTACAAAGTCAAAATAACCAGGCGTGTCCAAAACATTGATCTTCGTATTGTCCCAGATGATCGGAACGACCGATGTCTGGATCGAAAACGCGCGTTTGATCTCTTCCTTATCGTAATCGCTGACGGTGTTGCCGTCGCTTACTTTCCCCATGCGGTTTGTCTGTCCTGAAAGATACGCCATCGCTTCCACAAGGCTGGTCTTTCCAGCTCCCCCATGCCCCAAAAGCGCCACGTTGCGTATCCTGTCTGTTGTAAAAACGTCCATTTTATCCGTACCTCCTAAAAATTAATCGCTGTCCGAAGCTGCCTTCCATACCCTCACAGCCACATCTATTCTAATTTTACCAAAACTGATTGATAATTACAACATTTTTATTCATTTTGTACAAAACTTTAAGGTACAGTTTAACCTAAGACATTGCATTTACTCCAAAGTCTGCTTTTTTCGCAGTTCATTGATCTCCATATCAGGCATATCCACGATAAGCTGTATCTGTGCATTATCATAACCATTCCGGATCATCGCGCTGACATATTTGATATCTTTTCCCTCAAAAGCTTTTACGCATACGCGTCCACTTCCGGCTTCATAAACTCCATTAACGTCATATCTATCCCCTCCTTAATCTTATTGAACACCGGCCTGTTGGCTGACAGCAAAACCTGCATCACCGCCTCCGCCAACCGTTTTTCTTCGTCTCCTGTCAAATTATAGACGGACGCCACCACTTCTTTCGCTCTTTCCTCCGTCAGATTGTCGGTGAGCGCAGCGCATTCCATCCCATTCGTATGAGGCCATTTTATCAAATTAAATTCGCTTTTAAACTGTAAGCGCCTGTTATTTTTTAATTCCAGCTGCATCGCGGCGCAAAAGGCCGGATGCCATTGTGTCTTTGCCATCTTCACCCTTTCCCCAAATACGACCTATGAATAAAAATAATTATACACTCCAGGCAACCGCATTTCAACTGATTTTCCACTTTTACAAAAAATGCCGTTATTTCGTAGTTACTTTTCACGGGTTGGGGCGCTAACGTGTAAATCATCAATAATAGAGTGTTATCAGGCAAAATGATGGAATTTTTTTATCTCCCGGACGCTGGAAACAGGTAGCATACCCGTCCGGATGTTCCGGCTCCGGGATGTAAGAAGTTCTAGGCATTCTGCGCAAGGGTTTTAATGCCGGACGGAACGGGAATTGACCGCCATCCATGGCGCAATCCCCTTTTTCGGGCATCCCTGCCCGAAAATCCTGTACGGAAAGCAGAATACCAAGAACTTCTAACATCCCTGCGCAGTCACATCTGGAAGGGCCTGCTGCCTGTTTCCGGCTGTTTTTCAAAAGCTTTCTGTTATTTTTCCAATCAGCGCCATTTTCCAACTCATATGGAAAATGCAATATACTCCGAAAATTTTATACTGGCAAAAGGTGCAAGTGATGCTTGGCGGGGAGTTTTGAAACGCTTAAATTTTCGATAACCAGCCGGAACATCCGGACAGGCCCCCGGCTTGCTTCCAGCGTCCGGGTAGCGCAAACCTTCAAAATATCCCAAAACCAAACTGCTGGATAGCACCCTATTATTTATCATTTATACGTACCCCCCATCCTGTGAAAAGCAACGGCTGTACTGTAACAGAAAAAAATTTAGTCTGGACATTCTTTCTTACTTGTGCTATACTATTCTACGAAGAAAAATAATAAAATATGTGGATTTAAAAGAGAGGGGTGAAAGGATGAGGAGATAATTTACTTTTGATTGCATGAATAGCATTAGCGGTATGTGTAAGTGAAAAATACACATATAAGATTTCATGTTGCCAAAAGTGGATTATGTTCTCATAACCTCTCTTTTTGTGCGCAAAAATATAGCAGGCGATGAAGTTTATCATCCCTTACTATGCCAGTCCTAGGAATTTTTTCGGCTGGCATATCCGCGGCTGGCCGAAAGGCAAGAGGTTATCCATGTCATAAACCGTTTGGCAGCAGGGCGTATGGGAGGGATGTATATGTCTAGGATCGATGTGAGAGGTCTTACGTTTTATTATGACGGAAGCTTTGATCATATTTTTGAAGACGTTTCTTTTTCGATAGACACAGACTGGAAGCTTGGGTTTATTGGGAGGAACGGAAAAGGGAAAACAACTTTTTTTAAGCTGCTTTTAGGAAAGTATCCATACAGAGGCTCGATCGATACGGATGCGGTTTTTGATTATTTTCCGTATCCGGTGACAGAGCGCCAATCCAAGCTTTCGGCGGCTGAATTTATGGAGGAGCTAAAGGCGGGATGCGAAGCCTGGCGCGTTATTTGCGAGCTTTCGCAGTTAAACGAAAGCGCGCAAATCCTTTACCGGCCGTTTCAGACGTTAAGTCCGGGAGAGCGCACGAAGGTCTTACTGGCGATCCTGTTCTCCGGGGAGAACGATTTTTTGCTGATCGACGAGCCGACGAATCATTTGGACCAGGAAGCCAGAGAAATCGTAAAAGCGTATCTCGCTACGAAAAAAGGCTTTATTTTAGTGTCCCATGACAGAGATTTGCTGGATGCCTGCATCGATCACTGTCTTGTGTTAAACCGCAAGAGCATAGAGGTGCAAGGCGGCAATTTTTCCAGCTGGTGGGAAAATAAGCGGCGCAAGGATCAGTTTGCGCTTGCGGAGAATGAAAAACACCAAAAGGAAATTAAAAAGCTAAGGCAGGCGGCAAGGCGCGCCGCGTGTTGGGCGGATAAAAACGAGCAGACAAAGATCGGCTTTGACCCGATAAAGGAGCCGGACCGGTGTAAGGGCACAAGGCCCTATATCGGGGCAAAGACCAAAAAGATGCAAAGCCGCGTAAAGCAGATGGAAAAAAGGATTAGCCGGGAAATTGAAGAGCAGGAGGGGCTTTTGCAGGATCTGGAAACCACTGTGGATTTAAAGCTGGTCAAGCTTACGCATCATAAGGGCCGTCTTGTGGAGATAAAGGATTATGGCTTAAAATATGCCGATGCCCACAGTCCTGTATTTTCGGATATGTCATTTACGGTTCAAAAGGGCGACCGCATCGCGCTTTGCGGGAAAAACGGCTGCGGGAAATCAACGCTGATCCAGATGCTTTTGCAAAAAGCCTGGGGCGGATCTAAGCTTTCAGTTTTGGAGGAGGGCGTTTGCGAAACAGCCTGCGGGCTTGTGATCTCCTATGCGGGACAGGACGCGTCGGATTTAAAAGGCGCCATTCCCGAATTTTGCGAAAAACGGGGCTTAGATCAAAGCCTGTTTCTTGCGGTTTTAAGGCAGTTGGATTTTGAACGCGCGCAGTTTGCAAAAAATATGCAGGATTTTTCGGAAGGCCAGAAAAAAAAGGTGCTTTTAGCCGCAAGTCTTATAACTCCGGCGCATCTTTATATCTGGGATGAGCCTTTGAATTACATCGATGTTTTCTCCAGGATGCAGTTGGAAAAGCTGCTTTTGCAGTATGAGCCGACGATGCTGTTTGTGGAGCATGACGTGAGGTTTCGGGAGACGGTGGCGACAAAAACGGTTGCGTTTTCGTAAAGAAATGGATAATGGAATCGGAATGGCGCATGCAAAAATACTAATATATTAATTTAGAAAGATATGGGTATTCCGATTTGTCGAAACTTCAACCATAACAGAGGAAAACGAAAATGGAGCGAAATAGCTCCATTTGAAAATTCCTGTTGAGCCAGTAAACAGGATTGAACAAAAGCCATTCAAATAAAACAGGTTTGAATGGCTTTTGTTGACGAAAATTTTTTCGCAAAATATCGGATTACTGCACGCACCCCGTCAGATCTTTATAAAAATCCGGATACGAGATCGTCACGCACTGTTCGTCGCGGATTTCGGCGCCGCCTTGGGCGCAAAGCGCCGCGACTGCAAAGGACATGGCGATGCGGTGGTCCATATGCGGGTCGATGACGGCGTGATGCAGCGGCTTGCCGCCGTGGATGACCATGCCGTCGTCGGTGGCTGTGATATCTGCGCCCATTGCCTTTAAATTCGAAACCACCGTGTCGATCCGGTTGGATTCTTTTACCTTTAATTCCGCAGCGTCGGAAATCACCGTCGTCCCGTTAGCGTAAGCCGCCATTACCGCAAGGACCGGGATTTCATCGATAAGCGTGGGAATGAGCGACCCGTTTATCGCGGTTCCGGTAAGGCTGCTGGATCTTACGAGCAGATCGCAGACCGGCTCGCCGGACGCTTCATGGACATTTAGTTTGGCAATGTCCGCGTTCATGGCATAGGCCGCGCGTAAAATACCGTCACGGGTCGGGTTTATGCCGACATTTTGGATCAGCAGCTCGGAGTTTGGGGTGATTAACGCCGCGGCGATAAAGTAAGCGGCGGAGGAAATGTCCCCAGGGACTTCTATTTTTTGCCCGGTTAAATCTGGGCCGGGCTGAATCGTTACGGTTTTATCCTCTGCTTCAAGCTGCGCGCCAAAGGAGCCAAGCATCAGCTCCGTATGGTTTCTGGATAGAGCGGGCTCGGTAACGCGGGTGGCGCTGTCCGCATACAGCCCGGCAAGCAAGATGCAGGATTTTACCTGGGCGGAAGCTGTTTTTGTATGGTAATGGATGCCGTGCAGCGCGCTTTTTTGGATCGTTAGCGGCGCATAGCCGCCACCGCCCGCGCCCTTTATGTCCGCGCCCATTTCGCGAAGCGGCTCGATAATGCGCCCCATCGGGCGTTTTTGAATCGAAGCGTCACCAGTTAACGTTGTGGAAAAGGGCTGTCCGGCGAGGATGCCGGAAAGCAGGCGCGCAGTCGTGCCGCTGTTGCCAACGTCGAGGACGGAACTTGGCTGGCGCAGGCCATGCAGCCCTTTTCCATGGATTTTTACGGTTGTGCGGCCTGGTTTTATTTCTTTCATATCGATTTCGATTCCAAGTTTGCGGAAGCAGGAGATCGTAGAAAGGCAGTCCGCGCTGTTTAAAAAGTTTGCAGCTTCGGTCAGCCCGTTTGAAATGGCTCCAAACATAACGCTGCGGTGGGAAATGGATTTATCCCCGGGTATGGAAAGCTCCCCTTTTAGGGATGCGGCTTGTTTGATAAACATGGCTTCCTCCTAATTTTTCTGGTATACAGTATAATGGTATTTTTTTAAAAGCGCGCTGGCCTGGTCTAACGCTTTTTGATCGTAAAGCTCAATGTGCAGCACGCCGTCTTCATATTCACGGTTGTGTATGATGCCGATGTTTTTGATATTTACGCCGTTGCTTGCAAGCAGGGTGGCAAGGGTCGCGATCCCGCCGACCTCGTCGATCAAGTCGCAGTACAGCTCATATACAGGCTGTATGGTTCCAAGGCGGCGGATCGAAAGGGAATCTCTGTAGTCTTTGGCTTCGGAAAAATAGGACATCATGCCTTTGGAATCTTCCGCTTCGATTTCAGAACGTATTTTGTTAAGCTGCATGAAATACAGGTCGATCAATTGCAGCAGCTTTTCTTTGTTGGACAGGCAGATATCTTTCCACATGACAGGCGAGGACGCCGCGATGCGTGTCATATCGCGAAAGCCGCCGGCCGCGATGGTTTTCATGATCTGATCTGGCCCGTCGATTTCCTTTACCAGGTTTACAAGGCTGTAGGCGATCATATGGGGCAGATGGCTGATGGACGCGGTCGCAAAATCATGCTGGTCGTAGTCCAAAACCAGGGGAATCGCCCCAAGCTTTTTTACGAACTGATAAAAACGCTCGGTCTGTTCTTTTCCTGTTTTTTCCGTTGGCGTAATGACGTAATACGCGTTTTCAAGCAGATAGGCGGTCGCGTTGGAAAATCCGGTTTTTTCAGAGCCTGCCATCGGATGCCCGCCGATAAAATGTTCTTCCAGCCCAAGGGATTTTACCGTTCGGTGGATATCCCCCTTGACGCTGCCCACATCCGTAAGGATGGCGCGCGGCGTGATAACGTCTTTTAGCTTTTCAAGCCAGGACAGGTTTTGCTGCACCGGGGTGCACAGGAATATATAGTCCATGCCGGCAAATGCGTGAGGCTCTAAAGGAGCGCTGTTTTCAATTACGCCCGCTTCGTAAGCCTGTGTGACCGTGGAAGCATGCCCGCTCGTTGCATATAGTTTTATGTTTGGCATCAGCCGTTTTATCGTTTTTGCAATGGAGCCGCCGATCAGCCCAAGGCCGATAAACCCGATTTTTTTTATGTAAGCGTCTGTTTGCGTGTTCATTGAAATCCCTCGTTTTTTTGATGAATGCGTGTTTCCAGGGCGGCGCATGGGGCCGCGAATGAGGTTATTTTATCATTTTTTTTGGGTGGGTTCAAGTGTTTTGGGGATGTTGCAAAAGCTTTAGCTTACGAAATGTTACTTTTCATGGGGTGGGGATTTACCATATAAAGATAAATAATAGAGCGTTATCAGGCAAAATGATGGAATTTTTTTGTCTCCCAGACGCTGGAAACAAGCAGCAGGCCCGTCCAGATGTTCCGGCTCCGGGATGTAAGAAGTTCTAGGCATTCTGCGCAAGGGTTTTAATGCCGGACGGAACGGGAATTGACCGCCATCCATGGCGCAATCCCCTTTTTCGGGCATCCCTGCCCGAAAATC
>CANDMI010000083.1 GCA_947385775.1 uncultured Eubacterium sp.
TTGTAACTATTAACCAGTAGTCATTCTTGACTACACCATTATTATACTAGGAGGTTATGACATGGCAGCGCAGGAATTAGTGCAGTTTCGTGTTGACGGTGATTTGAAAAAAGAGGCGGCGGATATATTCAAGGAGCTGGGGTTTGACATTCCTACGGCATGCAGGATGTTTCTTGCAAAATCAAAGGCAGTTCGGGGCATTCCTTTCGATATAACGCTTCCGGCAAAGGATGAAGGAGACAGGGATGCATCTGCGGCATTCATGAGGATGCGGGAGCAGGTGGCACAGGCAGGTGTGCCGGAGATGACGCTTGACGAGATAAACGATGAGATCAGGGAGGCAAGAAAATCGCTCAGGTCGAAAAGGCAGGTGTAAAATGAGGCTCTATGCTGTGATTGACACGAATGTGATCGTATCCGCGCTTTTGTCTAGGAATCCTGACGCACCGACGGTTTCTGTGGTCAGAGCAGCCCTTGATGGGACGATCACGCCTCTTTATCATGCGGATATTCTGGATGAGTATGTGGAGGCACTTCGCAGAGGAAAGTTCCAGATCAGCGAGTCTGACATCTGGGATGTTATTGACGGGATTGTAAGAAACGGCGTGGAGATATTTCCGCAGCCCACAGGAAAAATCCTTGTGGATATGGATGACCTTGTGTTTTACGAGGTCGCAATGGAAAAACGCGATGACGGGGCATACCTTGTCACGGGAAACATGAAGCATTATCCTATCAGGGACTTCATTGTGACACCGAGGGAAATGATGGAAATATTGTACAAGCACATGGAAACAGAATAAAATATACGACTGTAATATACATAAAATAAGGAGGCTTTTGGCCTCTTATTTTTGTATGCTTATCTTAGGTAAGTATCTACCCGATAACGATATAAAAAATGATAACGGAGCTTCATGCGGCGATGAGGGAAAGTTATCATTATAGTGCAATATACAAAATCCGGAAAAGTATACTTTTCCGGATTTTTTCGCGTTTGGTAAATATGAATATAGATTAGCACAAAACAAATTGATTTGCAATGGTAAATTAGTGAAATTGCCGAAAAATTTTCGCGGAATCTCCAATCCGGAAAAGTATACCTTGCCGAATAAAAGGAGGTTTTGGGATTTTACGCGGGGCGTATTTTGCGATAGGAGTCGAGGTTATGGGACATATATCGGAAAAGCCGGGGCTTTCGGAGCCAAAGACAGCGCAGAAAATCCGAAAAAGCCGTTATTTCGTGCTTCACACAAGCGCGTTAAAGCAAGCGGAGGTGCGATGCGTATTGAAAAAAGCCCTGCCGGGGAACAGGGGGACTGTGTTTTATCCATGCATGGAGTGCTACCGGCGAGACGCTGGGGGAAAGACACAGATACGCCCGATCTTTCCGGGATATATTTTTATCCGCACGGATATGGGGAATGTGCAGCTGCATGAGTTTATCAAGAAAAACCGGGCCGGGCTTACGGCGTTTGTGCGCGAGCTTGGGATAAGCCAGAGAAAGGCGGCTGGTGAAGAGATATTTGCGGATAAGGGCGAACGCAAGGAAGAAAACACTTTTTCGGATGAGGATAGATACGAGGAAGGAAACGCTTTTCCGGATGAGGGTGGATATAAGGAAGAAAACATTTTTCCGGATAATGGCGCGGATAAAACTTCAAGCAAATATGAAGGCGCATTTTCGGACGTTGGCGCAGACGGCATAGGAAATGAGGAATACGCCTTTTCGGATCTGACGGAAAAGGAAGCGGAATTTATGGACTTTTTGCTGGATACGCAAGACACAGGCGGTGAAATATGCGGCAATGCGGATGCGAAAGACGAAAAGAAGGACGCGCCGGTGCAAGGGCTGTTGAAGATGTCTTACGGTTACCGGGAAGGCGATCAATATAAAGTGGTGGAAGGCCCGCTGCGGGCTTATGAAAGCCATATCGCGGGTGTAAACAAGCGCGATAAGAAAGCGTATTTGGACTTTGAGATCAATGGGAAGGTTGTCAGGGCCGGTTTTGACGTTATGCCGAAACGGCACTGGTTTCCAGAGGACAAGGATACGCCGGAAGTGCTTACAGATGGGACGGAAGTGGATCTACAGGCGCTTGCGAAAGCGATGATGGGATAAGAGGAAAGGAAAAAAATATGAGTTAGCGTAGGTGATGGATATGAAAAAAGGCTGAAGGGCGGACAACGGTTTATACGGCGTCCCTCCCCGGATTCCGGTCATAGCGGATATACAGCGTGGGCAGCTTCTGGCAGAGTCGGCTAAAAAACTTGCGCCTGATTGTGGAAATGCAAAGGGTGCAGGGAAAAGGCATGGCGGAAAGGGAGCGGTGCGCGTATGGCGAAGCTATGCCCGCAAGAGGGATCGGATTTTTTTAATGTCAGGAAATATATTGTTTGGCATGTGTGAAGGAAAAGAGGGAGAAAATATATATGACGGACGTTGCGGCAAAACGCATAAGGGAACAGCCAAGGTTTCGGGGGATTTTTCAAAAAAATGGGAAATTTGATGAAAAAGTCGCTCTGGCATCGCCCACGGTGCATGGAGACGAAAGCAAGTATATAGAAGAATCATTAAGAACGGAATTTTCAGGTGAAAATAGAAGCGCATTGGAAAAAGAAGCTGCGGGGTATGTTGGAGCCTTTAACGCAATTGCGTTAAAGTCCGGCCGGGGAGCCGCTGACTTAGCGGTAAGGCTTGCGGCTGAAGAAATCTATGGCAGCGCAAACAGAGCATACGCTTTTGACGGGGGGTGGAAAGACGGAGCGCTAAGTGGAAAACGCGTATTCTGTTCTGATTTTATGCCGCCTAAGACAGTCGGATCGGTTTTGAGTGAAGGCGGGGAACCGGTATTTATTGATGTGTCCGTAGAGGACTGGTGTATGGACCCGGAAGTTTTAGAGATCGCGTTCCAAAAGCACGAAGATGTGAAGCTTGTGATCATGAATCATGCTTATGGCTTTCCAGGGCAGATCAAAGAGATAAAAAGGATCTGCGAGGAGCATGGAGCGTTGCTTATTGAGGACGCGTCGGAAAGCGTAGGCGCAAAAATTGATGGAAAGCGGGTGGGAGCGTTTGGCGATTATGGGATTTTTGATTTTGGGAAAGACAGGATCATTACGGGATCTTCGGGAGGAATGCTTTTAGTCAATGATCGTTTTGCTTATCAAAAAGCGACAGGATGGGCGACAAATCCTGATGTGTTAGGCTTTTATGGCCAATTTGAAGGGAATGGCGATTGTTGTGTGATGAGCGATGTCGTTGCGGGGATAGTCCGCAGCCAGTTTCAGCATCTGGAGGAACATATTGCAACGAAAAAAGCTATATATAGGAGATATCAGGAGAGATTTGATGGGGATTTTATCTCTATGAATCCAGTCAGAGAAACGGCGGAGCCAAATTACTGGATCTCTTGCATGACCTGCGACAGCAGTATACAGTTCAAGGAAACAAGGTCAGGTAAGGAATATATATACAAAGACCAGCATGGGACGGCTTCGCCCATGGAGATTTATGACGCGCTGGCGGCGTTTGGCGCTCAGAGCAGCCCGGCCTACAGACCGCTAAGCTCCTATCCGGCGTTTCAGGGCTATGACCAGATATCATTGGATGGCAGTAAGAGGTCATGGGGATCTGAAAATGATGGGTTCTGGATCAGGAGCAATGTTAGCAAAAGTTGTTTTGACAGGGGCTTATGCCTTCCGTCTGATGTTGGGATGAATGAGGAAGAGCAAGAGCGGGTAATTGATATTGTGTTTGCGTGTTTTAGCAGGATGGATTTAGATAGAGAAAATGTATGGGCTTAGTAGGAAGGGAAAAATAGTAATTACAGGAGCGTTGCTTATAGGGGCGTTTTTAATGATAGGAAAGAAAGCGTTAAAGCAAATCGATAAAATCAATGAGAGAAATGCGCATTACAGTAACCATATAGAGTTTCCTGGGTTATACGTTTGCGTAGTAAAACCAGCATTGGATAAAATTATCAGTTTAGGCGGATTGATTTTCTTATTTCCATTCATGCTTGGAATTTCAATTCTTGTGTGGGCGGATGATCCAGGGCCGGTATTTTTTATTCAAGAACGTTTCGGAAAGGATAAGTCAATCTTTTTTTTACATAAATACAGAACGATGAAGATGAATACGCCACATGATGTGCCTACGCATTTGTTAGGTGATCCGGAACAATATATCACTAGGGTGGGGAGATTTTTACGAAAGACATCGTTAGACGAACTTCCGCAGCTTTGGGATATATTTAGAGGCAGAATGTCAGTAGTAGGCCCAAGGCCTGCGTTGTGGAACCAGTATGATTTAGTAAAAGAACGTGGAAAATATGATGCAAACGGTGTATTGCCAGGGCTTACGGGACTTGCGCAGATAAGCGGCAGAGATGAGTTGGAGATCCCAGAGAAGGCGAGGCTAGATGGCAAGTATGTAGCGATTCTTCGAAAAGGCGGGATGAAAGCTTTTGCACAAGATGTACGGTTGCTGTTTTCCACTGTAGCGAAAGTTTTACGCCATGATGGAGTTGTTGAGGGCGGTACAGGAGCTTTGCGTAGAGATCCTGGCGATGCCGGCTTTGATGAATATGGCCATCTTAAGCGTTTTAAGATAGATACATCACGTCATATTAGAGTCCTTATTACCGGAGCGGAATCTTATATTGGAGAGTCGTTTAAAAATTATGTCCAGAAATATTATACGAATATTGAATGTGATACGCTAGATATAAAGGAGAGTGGGTGGCGTGAGTTTAATTTCAAAACAAAGCACAATGAAACGTATGACGCCGTATTTCATGTAGCGGGGATTGCACATGCGGATGTAGGAGCGGTTTCTCCTAAGCGGCGCAAGGAGTATTACGACATTAACGAAAAGCTTGCAATTGAAACCGCGGCAAAAGCGCGAGAAGCCGGCGTAAGTCAATTTATATATATGTCTTCTATGATCGTATATGGTGGGGCGGAATATGTAGATGAATATACGATGCCTGCTCCCGTTAACGCTTATGGGGATAGTAAATGGAAAGGGGATGTAGGCGTTAGGCGGCTTTCAGCAGATGATTTTCATGTAGCGGTCCTTCGCGCTCCCATGATTTATGGAAAGGATTCCAAGGGGAACTATTCTACTTTAAGCAAGTTTGCAAAGATGATTCCGGTGTTTCCAGAGATAGAAAATAAACGTTCTATGCTTTACATAGAAAATCTTTGTGAATTTGTAAGCCTCCTTACGTTAAGTGGCAGCGGCGGCATATATTTTCCACAGAATAAGGAATATTCAAAAACGACTGACATGGTATCATCTATTGCAGCTGCCAATGGGGTTCATATGAGTCGGAAAAAGTTCCTAAACCCGGTGGTTCACATAGCCTGTAAAACGCCTGGGAGGATTGGCAGGCTGGCAAAAAAGGCTTTTGGGAATTGCTGCTACAGCCAGAAATTGAGTCATTATGAAGGGCTTGATTATGCAAAAGTCGCTTTTATAGAGAGTATAAGACGAAGCGAAACGTTTGTTTAAAAGGGCAGGATGCGGGGGGGTTTATGGAAACTTTGTTTGTGAAAGTTTTGAGGAAAATGAAGAGGTAATGATGCTTACTAGCAATAAGGAAGTTATAGAAGAATACCGAAGAAAGCAGCTCGACCAAATATGTAATGAAAAAGAGGAGCATGGATCGTATGAGGAGCAATACGAACGGTTACAGGCATATAGAAAGGCGTTTAAAAAAAGACATACTGATATGAGATCTCCATGGAACACATACAGGATTGTTCGAGAACGAAATTCTGAAGGCGATAAACTGGATCATCATTTACTGGCTTATTTAGCGCCGCTTGACTTTAGACGAGTTGGTATGGGGGGGTAAAACGGTCTCCGGTTGAGCAAATTAAGCTTTTCTCAGACTTTTTTACAAAAAGGGGCATTCGATTTATTTATGCCATGCTTCCCAATAAAGGAATGATATATCCAAAAAAGCTTGACATACCTGTTCCTCACAATGTTGCGTGCAACGTTCCTCAATGGAGAAGATATGCTGAAAATATCTTGAGGTCAAAAGTGGAGTGTATTGATTTTTATTCACTGTTTGTCGCGGAAAAGAAAAAGGCGGATCTTTTTTCTCTTAATCATCATGTATCAAGCGCAGGCGCGAATCTGATATCTCATACAATAGCTGAATATTTAGAAATGACTACAGATATTGGACAATATAAAAATAGTGGGATGTTTATGATGCGCGAAATGGATGGCAGCTGGTATGAGCAGCCAGAAAAGTTATATGTATCGTTCCAGAAAGAAAATACAAAACTTACTGGAAATGATCAAATATATTTTCCGTATGTAGGTAAAGGCAATGGCAATAATGCGGTTGCTATATTTGGAGACTGCAATCTTCAGGCATATGATATTTTTGGGGCGGGCATAGCTGAGAATTTAGTAGGCGTACTTTCGCAAGAGATTGATAATCTTGGAAGACATCTTCCCTTTGATTCAGTAGATGGACTGAATAGTGATTTTTTAAAAAAGGCAGTGAAAAAAGAAATAGTAATATATACAGCATTTGCTTCCGCAAGTTATGTGAGGACATCGTACTTTTCTTTACATAAATTCGGGAGGATAGGTAAGTGGAGCACATATAACATATGACGAAATCACAGATGCTCTTGATGTTGAAAGAGGGAATTAGAGAAATTCATATTCAACCTGTTTATGTGATACACAGCAAGAGATTTTTTGAAAATAAAGATGAGAATATATCCGAGATCATAAACTTCGCAAATCACAAATGTTTGATTGTTAGAAGTTCATGTACAGCAGAGGACACAGAGAAATATTCTAACGCTGGCAGATTTAAGTCGATATTGAATGTGACGCCTGACAGAGAGTCCATAGCATTAGCGGTTCAGGAGGTGTATCAGTCATACGGAACAGACGCTAACGAAGAAATTCTTATCCAGCCGATGCTTGAGGGTGTGGTAAAGTCTGGGGTTGTGTTTACAAAGGATATGGAAACGTATGCGGATTATTATGTAGTTAACTATCAGGACGGTACAGACACATCAGCTGTCACAGGCGGAAACTCAAACGGGCTTTACACATTTGTAAGTTATAAGAAGTCCCCGAAAAAGTGCAAGGATATCGATATGGAGCGTTTGTTTTGCGTGTGTAGAAGGATTGAAGATTACCTTCATGATCATGCGCTTGATGTAGAATTTGCGATAACAAATGATGGAAGCGTCTTTATCCTACAGGTGCGTCCGATAGCTAAAGGACGAAAGCAGGGGATGGAGGATATTGATATTTCGCATGCTTTAAACCGTATTTATAAAAAAGCGCAGAAACTGTCAAAACCGCACCCTTTTCTTTTAGGCCAGACTACCTGCTTTGGAGTTATGCCAGACTGGAATCCAGCGGAGATATTGGGAGTAAGACCTAAAAAACTGGCAATCTCCTTATATAAAGAGATGATCACAGATTCCATATGGGCGCATCAGAGGAAAAATTATGGGTACAGGGACCTGACCATGCATCCGCTTATGATCTCGTTTTGTGGAGTTCCATATATTGACACAAGGATTACATTCAATTCTTTCATTCCGAAGAAGCTGAATGAGCGTATAGCGGGAAAGCTTGTCAATTATTACTTGGAACGACTAATGGAATATCCTAAGTACCATGACAAGATAGAGTTTGAGATTGTTTTCTCCTGCTACTATTTGGGATTGCCGATGAAACTGAAGAATCTGTTAAAATATGGCTTTAACGAGAATGAGATTGCAAGGATAGAATTCAGCCTGCTGGAATTAACGAATGACATTATAAATCCTAAGAATGGATTATATTTGCATGATATTGACAAAATCCAGACGCTTGAATGCAATTATGATAAAATCGTCCGTTCCGACATATCTCTCGTAGATAAGATTTATTGGCTTATTGAGGAATGTAAGGAATATGGAACGCTTCCATTTGCTGGGGTAGCGAGAGCTGGATTTATTGCGGTTCAGTTTCTTCGATCTTTTGTGGATACAGGGATTATAACGTGCAATGAGTATGATGCCTATATGAATTCTCTTGACACCGTAAACAGGCAGATGAGCTGTGATCTGAAAAAATATCACAATGGAGAAATGAGTCGGGAACAATTCCTGGATAAGTATGGCCATATTAGACCGGGAACCTATGATATTATGTCGAAAAGGTATGATGAGGCATTCGATGAGTATTTTTCAATAGACCTGAAAACAGACGAGACAGTCCACCGCAAAGGTCTGCGGGATGAAAGCCATGGAACGTTTTCTTTTACTGTTCAGCAGATGCGTAAGATTCAGCGAGAACTGGATGAAAACGGTTTATGCATTGAGGTCGAGGATCTTATGTCATTCGTCAAAGCATCTATTGAAGGGCGGGAATATCTGAAATTTGTATTCACCAAATCTATAAGTAAAATTTTGCAGCTTGTGGAAGAACTTGGTAACAGAGCTGGCATAGCAAAATCGGATATGGCGCATATTGATATTTCTATCATTAGGCAGCTTTATGTGGATCTTCATACGGGCATGCTGACAGATGTATTTCGCCAGAATATCGCAAACAATAAAGGGCAGTATGAATGTGCGGTGCGGCTCAAGCTTCCGAGCATTATAGTGAAGCCGGATGATGTTTACAATTTTTATATGCTCGATGAAGAGCCAAACTTCATTACTCAGAAAACTGTGACTGCTAAGGGATGTGAGCTTTCAGAAAGCAGCGAAGATATTAAGGGAAAGATTGTATTTATACCGTTCGCGGATCCTGGCTATGATTATATTTTTACAAAAAGCATAGCAGGGCTTATTACGCAATTTGGCGGGGTGAATAGCCATATGGCTATAAGATGCGCGGAGCTTGGCATTCCCGCTGTGATTGGAGTGGGAGAAAACAGATTTAAAGAGTGGTGCGGCTGGAGGACAATAGAATTGGATTGTTTAAAAAGACAGGCGATCAGGATTGAATAAACATAGTGAGGATAATTTATATGGGTCATATTCAAAATTTAAGCACGGAACCAGGGACCGTTTATTGGATTACAGGCTTGTCCGGGGCTGGTAAAACGACCATAGGAACACTTCTTTACGAAAAGGTAAAAAGTCAAAAAGATAACGTGGTGTTCCTTGACGGGGATGCGCTTAGAAATGCGATAGCGGCAGATCTAGGTTATACAAAAGACGACAGGCATGAGAGTGCACAGCGCAATATAAGGCTCTGTAAACTGTTGGCAGATCAGGGTTTCGATGTGGTCTGTTGCACGATCTGTATGTTTGAGGATATCAGGAAATGGAGCAGGGAAAATAATAAGAATTATCAGGAGATATACATTAAAGCGCCATTGGACGTGCTTAAACAACGGAATCAAAAAGGGTTGTACAAGAGCAATGCAGACGAGCTTGTGGGATTTGGCATTGGAATGGAGGAACCGATGAATCCCGATTGTGTACTATTAAATGATGGGAGAAAAAGCCCACAGGAAATGTTAGGTGAGTTATTGGAGAAGATATGAAAGATAGGATCGTGCTTTTCACGCAGCGTGTCGAAATAGTTGAATCGTTTTGTGAACGCAGAGATTGCGCGGATCAAAGAATCGCAGATTTTATAAGCGCTTGCGGATTCCTTCCTGTGCCGTTGGCTAACAATAAGGAGGTTGCCGCTCCTATAGTCTATGAATTGGCTCCTGTAGGAATCGTACTCACAGGTGGAAACAGCCTTATGAAGTATGGTGGAAATGCGCCGGAAAGGGATGAAGTAGATAGAGAATTGATAAGAATAGCTTTGGATAAACACATTCCTTTATATGGTTTTTGCCGGGGGATGCAGTCCATATTGGATTATTTCGGGAATGAGCTTGTCAACGTAAAGGGCCATGTCGCTATCAGGCATAAAATTACAGGTTTGCAGCACAGTATTGAAGTAAACAGCTACCATAACCAGGGATGTATATGTTTAAAGTCAAATGATCTTAAGGCCATAATGAAAACAGATGATCAGGTGATTGAAAAGATAAGGCATAAAAAATTGCCGATAATCGGCACAATGTGGCATCCAGAGCGAGAAAATCCATTTCATGAGATGGATATAAATATGGTTCGTAATTTAATTAGTGCAAATTAGATAAATATGAATGTGGAGGAGCGTATAGTTGAAAGCGATTATTTTAGCGGCAGGACAGGGAACGAGACTAAAAAAATACACGCAGAATCTGCCAAAAGGAATGCTGTCGTTTATGGGAAAGACATTGATCGAATGGCAGATTGGATTATTTCATTCCTGCGGAATAAATGATGTTCATATCGTTACCGGGTTTGCTGCGGATAAAATCAAATATGGAGGAGTGAAATATTGTCATAATCCAAAATTTGCAGAGACGAATATGGTGGAATCTTTTATGTGCGCAAAGGAGGCGTTCACGGATGATGCGATTGTCAGCTATTCTGACATCCTGTTTGAAAAGCAGATGCTTCGAAAGATAATGGAGAGTGAAGCAGATTTTTCATGTGCAGTGGATGACGATTGGAAAGCGTACTGGAAGAAACGATATGGTAGAGTGGATTTTGATACAGAGAGTCTTGAAATAGATAAGAAGGATCATATCATTGAGCTTGGATTGGAAAATCCGCCTATGGAAAATATTTGTGCGAGGTATATAGGGCTGTTGAAATTTTCAAGAAATGGACTTGATTTTATTGTACGCATGATGGAGAAGGCTTATATGGATTTTGAGGATAAGCCATGGCAGCAATCGGGGAAAACAATAAGGAAAGCTTATATGACAGATCTTTTGAATGCGCTTATCAAATCAGGAAAAGACGTTACGGCTGTCCATTTTAATAATGGATGGATTGAGTTTGATACGAATGAGGATTATGAAAATGCCGTCCGATGGGCGAGGGAAGGAAGCCTTGCAAAAATATTGCATGTATAATATATGGCATCAGAAAAAAATGAACTCCTAAAAAATTGCAGAAAAACAGTTTTAATCCTAGTCAACCATGAGGTTGTCATTTATAACTTTAGATTGGAACTGGTAGAAAGGCTGTTATTGGATGGATATGAAGTTCACATATCTACTCCAACAGGCGACAGGGTTTGGAAGCTCCGAGAAATAGGCGCGTTCATACATCCCATTTCTTTTGATCGTCATGGGATAAATCCTTGTGATGAGCTAAAAATACTTAATGCTTACATAAAGCTGATCCAAAGTATCCGTCCAATTATAGCGCTTGGGTATACGATCAAACCTAATATTTATGGAGCTATCGCCAGCAGGATGTGCGGCATACCTTTTGTGGCGAACATAACAGGCTTAGGAACCGCGGTTGAAGCTGGTGGGATTAAGCAGAAACTCGCTGTTTTGATGTATCGTTTCGCCTTTGGAACAAAAAAAGGAAGGATTCAGCGTGTATTCTTTCAAAATACACAAAACGAGCAATTTTTTAAGAAATTTTGCATCGCGTTAGACAAGCATGGCATTTTGCCTGGATCTGGGGTGAATCTAAAGCGTTATAAATGTATAGAGCTATCTGCCTGTGGTAACGGGAAAGAGGGGGGAGTTGTCAAATTTGCTTTTATATCCAGGATTATGGAAGAAAAAGGGATTGACCTTTATTTAAACGCTGCAAAAAGATTAAAAAAACATTTTCCTGCAATTGAATTTCATATATGCGGTTTTTTTGAACCAGAATATGACACAAGCAGGTTTGATGAGTTAGTTAGGCAGGGAACTGTCATTTTCCATGGAAATATCGAAGATGTATCAGGTTTTATGAGTTTAGTCCATTGCATTGTACATCCCACCTATTATCCGGAAGGTTTAAGCAATGTTCTGCTTGAAGCCTGCGCCTGTGGAAGGCCGATAATCACTACGGATAGACCTGGATGTAGAGAAGTGGTGGATGGAAATGGCTTTTTAATACGCGAACGGAATATGAAAGAATTAATTGCCGCCATAGAGCGGTTTTTAAAATTAGATTTTAAAGAAAAAAAAGAAATGGGAATAAACGGGCGGAAACTGGTTGAAGAAAAATTTGACCGTCAGTTAATCGTCAACGCCTATATGGAAGAAATTAAAAAAGCGGAAAAAAGGAAGCGGTTGATACGGGATAAATGCATAAACGTAAAATGATAAGGGTTTTACATTATATCGGATTGCTGCAATTTGGAGGTTCTCAATCATTTGTGATGGAGATTTACAGAAAAATTGACCGGGAAAAGTTTCAGTTTGATTTTGTGGCATTTTCTGATATCAATGATGAAATGGCAGAGGAAATAACTGCGCTTGGAGGTAGGATATTTCAAAGCCCACAGTATAACGGGAAAAATCATAGAATGTATGTAAGATGGTGGGACAATTTTTTTAACAGCCATTCAGAATATAAGATATTGCATGGCCATGTGAGAAGTGTTGCGGCAATCTATGTTCCCATAGCGAAAAAGCATGGTCTAAAGACGATCATCCATAGCCACAGCATATCGAACGGCAGTGGGGTGCGCGCCCATATAAAGGATCTGATGCAATTGCCAATACGGCATGAGGCAGACTGTTTTTTGGCATGCTCTGATGAGGCTGGGATATATCTTTTCGGGCGAAGATGTGTCTGTTCAAGTAGATATAAGACGGTTCATAACGCAATAGACGTGAGACGGTTTCAGTTTAAGGAAGGGACAAGAAAAAAAGCTAGGGAAGAATGCGGTTTGAAGGGCAATATCGTAATTGGAAACGTAGGACGGCTTATGCCGGTAAAGAATCATGGGTTTTTAATAGAAACGCTTTTGGAATGCATAAAAATAGAAAGAAGGATGCGCCTGCTGCTTATAGGCGATGGGGAAGAGAAAGAAAGAATTGTGAAAAAAGCTGAAAAGTTAAATGTGGATCAATACGTGTTTTTTGCAGGTGAAAAAAGCAATCCTGAGTTTTATTACAATGCGATGGATATGTTTTGTTTTCCATCGCTTTGGGAGGGGCTTGGAATGGCTGTAATTGAAGCACAGGCAAACGGGCTTGCATGTCTTGTATCCGATGGCGTTCCAGAAGAAGTGGACATCGGCGCGGGGTTAGTAAAAAGGTTGTCTTTAAAAGCAGGAGCAAAGGCATGGGCGCGGGAATTGTTGAGTTATATTGGAGCAGAACGAAAAGAATGCAGTGATGCAATCCGCGTTGCAGGTTATGACGTAGAGGAAAATGTGAAGTATATGCAACGATTTTATACGGACTTATATTCAAGATGAAAAGGTATTTTATACGGTTGGATGATGCATCCGACCATATGGATTTTCACAAATGGATGCGGATGAAAGCGCTTTTAGACAGATATAAGATAAAGCCTATCTATGGGATTATACCAAATAATATGGATCCAGATTTGTTAAAATATGAAAAAGTGGATGGCTTTTGGAGTTTGATGAGGGAGTGGGCATCAGAAGGATGGATACCTGCCATGCATGGAAACAGCCATGTGTTTGAATCAAACAAAGGAGGCGTCAATCCTGTAAATTCAAGGAGTGAATTTGCCGGATTGCCTATAGAAAGGCAAAAGGACAAAGTGAGGGAAGGGTATAAAACGCTGGCTTCTAATAATATTAAGGCGAATATTTTCTTTGCTCCTGCGCATACGTTTGACACAAATACGCTGGCGGCGCTGTATACGGAAACTCCCATTCGGGTAATTAGCGATACAATAGCAAATGATGTATATTTTAAGGACGGATTTTATTTCATTCCGCAACAGAGTGGAATGGTGCGAAATTTGCCGTTTCAGACAGTGACCTTTTGCTACCATCCGAATAGGATGAACGACGGTGATTTTGAAATATTGGAGAGTTTTTTGAAATTATACGGAAAGCGGTTTGGATGCTTAAAAGATACCGTTCGAAAAAGACATAGATCGTTGTTGGACATTGTCTTAAAAGGGTGCTATTTTGCGATTCGAGTCGTAAGGAAAAGGTGAGATTATTTTTATGAGGAGAGGAAATGGGAAATGTCATTAAATCCAATAAGGACAGTCAAAAACTTTTTTAGGGATATCCAGATAGGTGGAAAATTTCTCGGAGGGGGTATCGAGTCCAGATATGGGGATATTGGAGCTTTCAAAACCAGTAATTCCCAGTATGAGATGATGGATATAATTTTCAGCGGCATAGATGTATCGCCAAAGGACGTTTTAGTTGATGTTGGATGCGGAAAAGGCAGGGTATTAAATTACTGGCTGACCAAATTTCCGCGAAATCGAATATATGGGATAGAACTTGACCCAGACATTGCAAATAACACAGCGAGGAGACTTCGAAAATACGATCGATGCAGTATTATTACCGGAGACGCTGTAGAAAACCTGCCGGAAGATGGGACGATATTTTATCTTTTCAATCCTTTCGATGAGTATGTAATGAGCAGATTTAAGGAAGCGATTGAAAAAATTTGTAGAAAGAATGGCAACATAAGGATCATCTATCTCAATTGCGTTTACAAAGATAAATTTGAAAACAGTAAATTATGGAATGTATCTGATTTATCTGAAGGGAAAAAAATATATGACACGGCATATATTAGGTATGTAAAATGAATAAAGTAATCATTTTTGGACTGGATCATCATAATTCACTTGGATTGGCCAGGGTTTTTGGCATAAATGGGATAAAGCCATATGGCGTATTGAAGTCCTGTTACGAAAGCCATAAAAAAGACTTTTGCTATCGATCAAAATATTGGGAAAAAACATGGTTCGTATCGGACGAAAAAGATGGATTGAGATGGATCATCAAAAGATTTAGCGGGGAAAAGGAAAAGGCGGTTTTGATCCCGTCCTCAGATACAGCCGAAGAAGCGGTGGATGCCTCGTTAGATAGACTAAAGGAGTATTTTATTTGTCCCGGAATAAAAGGAATAAAGGGCAGCGTGCTTTATCTTTTGAACAAGAAGAACCAGGCGGAATGGAGTTCATCGCTGGGAATAAAGACGGCGCATACATTGCAGCTTGACCTGACTAAGGACAATGATATGGATGACATTCCATTTCCGTGTATTTTAAAGCCTGTAATGAGTTCTGATGGCAAAAAAAAGGATATAAGAAAATGTGAGAGTAAGCCTGAACTGGTAAAGTGCATGGAGGAACTGAAAGAAAAAGGCTACCGGAGGATATTGCTACAGGAATTTTTGGATAAAGATTTTGAGATGGAATTGTTTGGATGCATTCCTATGCATTCAAAGAAAATTCCTTACCTTTTGACGAAGCATATAAGGGAGTGGCCTAAGATAGGCGGTACGGGTTCATGCCATAAATTTGTTATGGATAAAAGGCTTAGAGGGCAGGCAGAGCGCATCTTAAGGCTTATAAGAGAGTATGGATATGTCGGCAATTTCGATATTGAACTGTTTGTTATTGACGGTGAGGTGTATATGAATGAGGTGAATTTTCGTAACAGCGGAGACGTTTATGCCTGTTTTGCAAATAAGGTGTATTATCCTTTTTATTGGTATCTGGATGCGATAGGTGAGGAGATTGACAAACGAAACATGGAGTATACGGATGCAAAATATGCAATGAATGAAACCACTGATTTTAGAAATGTAATATGCAAAAGTTTACGTTTTCGGGAATGGTTTTATTATGTGAAAAATTGCGGGGACTTTGCGCTTCGATTTAAGGGGGACAACAAGCCGGCTGTATTAAGGTACAGGTATTATTTTTTGGAGGCAATGAAGGCTTTCATAAAAAATGGGTTTGGCTAAAAAGCAAAGATGAATGTGTTAATAACAGGAGTGGACGATGACCTGGGAGGGATACAGACATTCGTTCTAAATTACTTTCGAGATTATGCAGATAAAAATTTGAATGTTCATTTTCTTATACTGACGGATAAGTTCTATATAAGGGACAACGAATTATTTCCTAAGGCTATATATCATACGGTTACATCTCGTCGAAAGTCATTTATAAAATATATGAAAGAAATTACAGATATATTGAGAAATGATGCGTATGCGATTGATTTAGTGTATATGAATTTGATGACGTGCAGCAGCATTGAGGTGGGATATATTGCGAAGCTTTTGCATAAGAAGCTAGTCATTCACTGTCACAGCATATGGAAAGGCAGCAAGATAGGGATTCAAATACGCCATGGCGTAAATAAAAATATGATAAGCGCAATTGCGGATGCCAGATTTTCGTGCTCTTATGCGGCGGGTAAATGGATGTTTGGGAAAAAGCCGTTTCAAGTAATCTCAAACGCTATAGATGTATCGGCGTATAAGTTTGACTACTCGAAAAGATTAAAAATACGTCATAGGCTGGGGATATCAGGAAGGTTTGTATTGGGCCATGTTGGAAGGATTGAGGAAGAAAAAAATCATAAATTCCTTATAGATATTTTTTTACGTGTAAAAAAGAAGATTCCGAATGCCGTTCTTCTTTGCGTTGGTGATGGGACATACAGATCTAAGCTGGAAAAATATATGGATTCGATCGGATGTGCGCAAGAGGTCTGTTTAATTGGATGGACGCAGGATGTTCCTGATTATTTGTCCGCTATGGACGCTTTTGCTTTTCCATCAAAATATGAGGGATTAGGAATCGCAGTTATAGAGGCTCAGTGTGCAGGGCTGCCGTGTTATGTATCAACAGAAGTTCCAAGGGAAGTTAACCAAACGGGGCACGTAAAATTTTTAGAATTGTCAAAGAATGCAGATGCATGGGCTTTGGCTGTTACGAAAGATTACATTAGCGGCAACCAGCCTGACCGCACAAAAGCTTATCAGACGTTTTTAGATGGGAGCTATGACCTGAAAAGGAGGAAATCTGAATTTTTCAAAATCTTACAGGAATGGTGTGAAATTTAACGTATGGCTTATCGATTAAGGATAAATAAAACTACTATATTAGGAACGCTTTTTTTTCTGGCGATATTTACAGCGTATATATTTCCAAATGCTGTCACAGTTTTTTATAAACCAGTATATGTGCTCCTTTCCGCACAAATGCTAAAGTGCGCCATAAACAGGAGGGGAGAAAAACTGTATTTTTTGTTTCTGGCGGAATACTTATTTATTTTTATGCATGGAGGCGTGTTGAGCGTCATGATTACCAATATTGTCAGCTGTATCATGTATACGATTACAGCTGTGATTGCTACCTCACCCAAATACTCGGTTCCAGATTGCAGGATTTTAGTGAAATCTGTAATCAATGGCTCTTTTGCTTTTAGCGTTTTATCCGCAATCTGTATGCCGTTTTTCCGAGAGCCAGATTCGAGAGTGCATGTCAATTTTGGGTTTACAGCAGTCAATGCGAATACGATCAGCCAGATATCGGCATTGGGATTGATTCTCACCGTTGAGGTCCTTATTTTTTCTGGAGTTACATTCAAATATTTGATTGTCGCGTCAATCCAGTTCTATGCACTGTGGTTTTCAGGTTCAAGAGCCGCTGTTATATGCGTTGTGTTGGGATGCCTGCCTTTTATTATGTATAAATATAAGGAAAGCATTCGAAAAAGGAAGGGAATGCTGCTGATTCTTGTGCCTGCCGCTGCGATATTGGCTGTATATGTGATCGCAGGCCGCAAATATGTATATCTTGGTCGTGGATTTAATCTGGCGGATTATCTGGATTTCGGAGAAAGAGGCTCTATGTGGACAAGAGCGGTAGATGTCTGGAAAATAAACCCGATATTTGGCGGAGGGTTCTCTATATATGGTGAGATGACGGGGATATGGCGAGGATGCCACAATATGTTTCTATGGGCTTTGGATACTGGAGGCGTGATTTTTTTTGCCATGATTACAGTCTTGATCGTCCGGTATATATTTAAAGTGAGAAAAAATTCGTTGCTTTGGTGGCCTGCCGTGTTCATAATCGTTCAGGGAATGGCGGAAAACCTGTTTAATTATTTTTTCTGGATTCCACTTATCTTAGGTGAGATAGTAAATGCTGCCTGTTCGACGGCTGATAGATCAAAAGAAGTGTTTACATTAAAAAGAAGGAAAGCGTCAAATAAGCAAGACGAATGGGATAGTTAAAAAGACATGGAGTTTCAAAAGCAGACAGAAAGTTGGAATGATAAGGTATCTGTGATCGTTCCGGTTCACAATGCAGGAAAAACGATCAAAAAAACAATAGATGCGATATTGGATCAGAAGTGCAGCATCCCAATAGAGCTTATCTTAATAGAAAATGGTTCAACTGATGAAAGCCAGAATATATGTGAGCAATATGCTAAGCGCTGTCCGGACGTTATCGTAAAAAGCTATGGTCAGATGTCTCCCGGAGCGGCAAGAAATAAAGGTTTGGATGAGGCTCATGGCAAGTATATCTGGTTTGTAGACAGTGATGATAAACCAAAGCGGGATATGTTAAATGCGCTTTTGTCTGGAATGAACGACTGCGAACAAGTTATATGCGGTTTTGAGGGCGTAAAAGCTGGCGAGGTACAATATAGGGTTTCTTTTTTTCAATCAGGAGAATACGGGATAAATGATATTTTGTATGATCTGCTTTTAAAGGATACAAATATTTATTATGGGGCGGTGTGGAATAAGCTATATCTAAACGATGTCATAAAAAACAGCTATATCAGGTTTGACGAAGACACCTATATGGCGGAAGATTTGCTGTTTAATTATAAGTATTGGAGTGAAACAAAGAAAGTCAGGATATGCGCCAGCTGCCTGTATCAGTATGAAATATCGAACAGACAATCGCTTTCAGTAAAAAAACGTGAGGCGCAAAATTACTGGGAAAATGAAAAAAGGCTGTACAGTGGCATTGTAAAGCTTCTTTGCAAGAAACAAATGAAAGACAATGATTGTAAAGCGATTTGCTACCGATACGGCATGTATTTGAAAAGAAGGGCTATTTATGGAATTTTAGCCAATTATCGTGATATGCCTGGAAAAGAAAAAAGG
>CANDMI010000084.1 GCA_947385775.1 uncultured Eubacterium sp.
GAGATCCTCGGTAGTGACTGGAGTTCAGACGTGTGCTCTTCCGATCTAATATCGCTTTTTAGGACAGAAGAATCGGAAAGAAATTTATGATTATTATAAAGATCAGCGTGTAGATCTATTTGTAAACTGTAGCGATTCAGAGGGCATACCTGTTTCTATCATGGAGGCTCTTTCGTTTGGGATTCCTGTGGTGACAAGAAATGTAGGAGGAAATAGTGAAATTGTCGATGGCAGCTGTGGAATACTATTGGATGAGGCTGTCTCATCAAGCGACTTGTCAGATGCGATATGCAAGATGTATGAGCTGGAGGAAGGTGAGTACAGTAATCTTAGAAAAGGTGCGTATGTTATGTTTAGGAATAGATATGACGCTAAGAAGAATTACGCAGAATTTTTTGATGAACTATCCGGGGGGGGTATATCTTAGAGCTGGCGTGGGGATGCCCATCTAAGAGATATCCACTAAATGGGATTTTTCAATTTGATCAGGCAAGTGCGTTGAAAAACGAAGGGGAGTCTGTTGTATATGCGGCAATAGATATGCGTTCAATCAAGAATTGGAGAAAGTTTGGGATAAATCATAGGATTTGGAAAGATATAGATGTATATGAATTCAATATGCCATTTGGTCCTTTTCTTGTTCCCATACGACATTTGTTGGAAAAAATATGTTTTATTCTGCTGATAAATAGAATAATAAGGAAGTTTGGAAAACCGAAATGTGTGCATGTACATAATTGTGATGTATGTTTATGTTCTATGGGATACTGTTTGAAGCATGGAATACAATATATCATAACGGAGCATTCGATGCCAAGGGCGCAATCCAAGAGGGTTGAGAAAAGCAAAAGATGGGCATATAAAAATGCTAAAAAAGTTATAGCGGTAAGCGCCAATCTGGCAGGTCGTATACATTGTATCTATAATGTGCAGCCAATCATAATTCATAATATTGTAGATTTTAGTCAATTTTCGTTTATATTGAATGAAAACAGGAATGATGACGATACATTTTTGTTTATTTCCGCAGCGAGACTGGTTGCTGGAAAAAGGATTGATTTATTATTAGAAGCATTTGCGAGAGTGGTAAAAAAGTATAACAACTGCCGGCTTGAGATTATGGGAGAAGGGCCAGAAAGAAATAACCTTCAAAATCAAGCGGAAAAACTGGATATAAGTGAGAAGGTGTCTTTTTATGGTTACTATAGTAAGGCTGAATTTGCGGTTGAACTAAGGAAATCGGCTTGTTTTGTTTTACCTAGCCGTTCAGAAACCTTCGGAATAGTTTATGTTGAAGCTTTAGCATGTGGCAATCCGGTAATTGCTACGAGATGCGGAGGGCCAGAAGATTTTGTAGACAAAACAAATGGAGTTTTGGTAGAACTTGATGATGTTGCCGCGCTCGAAAGCGCAATGGTTTATATGCTGAAAAATATAAAATTATATGATCGGGAATACATAGCAACTGAATGCAAAAATAGATTTTCGCCGGACATAATCGCTCGAAAGATTATTTCAATAGTAAACGGTTGATATAGAGGGTTATATCATTCATGAAAGTTTTAATAGTGACAGACAACCATTATCCTTATGAGGGAACTTGCTCAAATATAATTGATACTCTTTTAGGAGATGGACAAATATGGAGAGATAACAATATTGATGCTGATGTTCTTGCAATAAAAAAGTCCTATTTTCAAGATGATGAGGAGACGTATAATCGTATTCATATATTTAGGGTATTTTCATGGACTTTGATAGATCGGAAAGCAGCAATACGGGATATTGCAAAAATGAAATGGCGGATTCCTAGAGTGTTGATTGAACGCGGGCTATTGCATTATAAGAATAGGCTGTTTAAGGGAAGCTATTTGAATCGGCTTTCATATCTTGCATTTATCAGGAAATTAAATAATATACACGCAGAAAGATATGATGTCATAATTTCAATATCGGGAAACTATGAACACAGTATAGCTGCAAGGGATTTTGTAAAAAAAAGAAATCAGCGCTTTGTCCTGTATCAGGTCGATCCGTTGGGGAGTAATCAAATTTATGATATACAGTCCCAAAAAAGAAGAAAAGCGGATGAACTGTCCATGTATAAGCAGGCGTCCGTTATTATTACAACGCCCATTATTATAAAAGAGCATGGGCGTGAAAAGGACTATAGCAGGTTAAAAGGAAAGATGATCGGTATGGAATTTCCTGTTGTAAAGCCAAGAGCGGAGCCTGCAAAGAAAGAAAAAACCAAGAAAATATGTATGTTTGCCGGATCGATTTATGGAGGAGTCCGGAATCCGGATTATACATACAAATTGTTTGAACATATTATCGGAGATGATATTGAATTTCACATGGTGGGAGTTTCTAATGAGCAACTTCCGCCAAAATACAGATGTGCGGGAATCATATGTCATGGTCGTAAAAATATAGATGAATGTAATAAATTAATGAAAGATGCGGATATTCTCGTAAATATTGGAAACAAAGTGTTAAATCAAGTTCCCAGTAAAATATTTGATTATATTTCGATGGGCAAGCCGATCGTAAATATTTGCAAGTCCAGAAAGTGTCCATCTTTGGATTATCTAGCGATTTATCCGGAGGCGTTGAATCTTTTTGAAGAAGAAGAAATTTTTGAGGAACAGGTTGAATTATTGAGAAAGTTTATTAAGGCATACCACCCTGCCATTAGCTCTGATAAGATAGGTAAAATGTATGAAAAATGCACGCCAGAGTATTGCAGGAAAGAATTGATACATTCACTGGGCCATTTATCTGTTCGGTGATTTTAGGAGAATATGGCAAGATGACTACGGAAGAATTTTATGGTGAATATCTGGTAAATAAATATAAAAGCATTTATCCGTTGATGAGGTTGGTTACTTATCGATTAGACGCGTTTGAATTAAAAGATCCTAAATCGTTATTGTTTTATTATGATGGTGGGTGGGGAAAGAGCATAAAATCATTACTGTATCCTTTTTCAGGATTAGCGCGATATTTTAAGAAAAAATCTGGAAGTGGGGACATCCATGTGCTTTTATCTGACACGATCCTAAAAAGCAGCAGATATGGAATGTTGATTGACAGAATAAAGAAAGGAAATGAGTTGATCGGAGGGATATGCACATGGTACAATTGTGGCTATTTAAACCGAAACTGCGTATTGTTGGATAAGAATATATGCCTTGGAAAATATATCATTCCCAAAAAACTAAAAGCCGAAATCAGCAATCTTTATGATTATTTTGATAATATGTTAAAGTTAGGTTTGAAATGTGAGGATGACTTGGAATATGTAGACAGTAAGTTGAATTATATAAATAAAATGATTGTAGAAGCGCTTGAAAAAACAAAAAAGGAACTGACAAGAAGAAACGTGAAATTATACATTACATGCAATCAATATTCTGTAGACGAGTGCATCATGATTATGGCGAGCAGGCAATTGGGAATCAAAACCAAGGAATGGCAGCATCATTCTTGTTATTTATATCCAAAACCATGTAAACCATATGAGAAGATTTACAATTCGCTGCGATTTGATGAAAATAGCCAAAAATACGCCTGTGTCGAGGTGGAGTCTTTGTGGAGCCGGGCGGACGTTAATTGGATGAATAAATGGGGATGTGATTTTATATGTGGAAAGAATGCGAAGTACGAAATTGTGGGGGGGTTAGAGATTGATGAAAATAAGATCATTCAATACATTAATAAATATAAAAAAAATGGAATCATATTTTTCGTTCCAGAAGCTGTCTTTTTTGATTATGATTCAACGATAAAAAAAAGATTGAATAACCAGCTTGAAAAACTTTCAAACAAATACAATCTAAAAGTATATATTCGTTTTCACCCAGGGGAAGTACAGGAGGATTATGTCAAGTTATGTGACGAATACGGCTTTGAGATCCTTCAAGATACGTATGAGGAATTAATAAGGGGGATTTGTTCTTCATGGATAGGGTTTGGATATTGCACCTCGGCTATTGATGTTGCAAAGAATTATGGCTTGAAGATGTATCAGTTGGATTTATTTGATGAGAACTTTGAAATTCGAGGTACGAGTGTGGAAACTGTACGAATAGAGGAAATTTCAAAATTAAAAATTTTTTTTGAGCTGGGCGAGATAGCTGCTGACAGGGTGGATTACAAGTTGCTGTTTTCTTAATACTTTGGAATATATATTGCTTGAGGATAAAAAATGCAAATTTTGCGAATTATTAATAAGTTTAAGATCATATTGTCTGGCCATCAAAAAAAAAGAATTGTCGAATTAGGTATATTGATGATAATTGGCGGATTAATGGAAATGTTTTCCGTATCCCTTATGATCCCTTTTATGAACGCTGCCATGCAACCGAATGAAACAATGGATAAATGGTATGTAAAGGCGTTCTGTGAGTTCTTTGGAATTGGTTCATCAAAAACCTTTTTGATGATACTTTCGTTTACTTTGGCTATACTTTTTATACTGAAAAATGTTTATTTATTGCTTGAATATAAAATTCAATATCAGTTTGTTTATAGAAATATGTTTTTGATGCAAAGAAAATTACTAAAAGCTTTTTTGCATCGCCCATATGAGTATTATCTAAGTGCAAACTCAGGAGAAATTATATGTATTGTTAATTCCGATACAGAGCAAACATTTGGGTTGTTGTCTACGTTGCTAAGTCTTTTTACGGAATTGATCGTATCTGCGACAATCCTCGTAACGGTTTTTGTGATTGCTCCGGCAATAACAATTGGCGTTGCGGTGATTCTTTTGACGATAGTTTTTGCGATTAACAGGATTCTTAGACCTGTATTACGGAGAAATGGACTGTTATTTCAGAAATCTGTGACGGGGATGAATAAATGGCTGTTGCAATCAATACAAGGTATAAAGGAACTGAAAGTAATGCAAAAAGAAGATTATTTTCAGGCAAACTTTGAACGATATGGAACACACTTTGTTCGATCAAAAGAGAAAAATATGGTATTGGGTTTTGTGCCAAGGTATTGTATCGAAGCGATATCAGTCAGCGCTATGTTTATTATGATTGGAATATTGATCTATAATGGTGAGCCCTTAGACTCCTTAATCCCAACCTTGACAGCAGTGGCCATGGCGTCGCTTCGCTTGTTGCCATCTGTCAATCGTATTTCTTCATCATTGACAGTTGTTGCTTATTCAGAACCTATGTTGGACAAGATGATCGAGAATCTGGAATTTATCGATGATGGAAGTTCTTTGTTGCAATATAAGAGTTTGGAAAATACGATGCATAGTAAAATAAAACCTGATTGGCATAAAATTATTTTACGTGATGCCACTTATAAATATCCGGATAGTGATGAATGTGTTTTAGACCATGCGAGGATAGAGTTGTGTTCTGGAGAATTTGTAGGTTTTGTAGGAGCGTCGGGGGCAGGAAAGACAACCACTGTAGATATAATATTAGGCTTGCTTAATCTTCAAAAGGGTGAAGTCCTCGTTGATGGAGTAAATATTGAGGGTGATCTATCTGGGTGGTTGGCCCAAATTGGATATATTCCGCAGACGATCTTTATGCTTGATGACAGTATAAGGGCGAATGTAGCTTTTGGCGTAGATGATGCCCTCATTAATGAGGGTGAAGTGTGGAGAGCGCTTAAAGAAGCTTCTTTAGATGATTTTGTAAGAGGGCTTGCGGAAGGTCTTGATACGCAGATTGGAGAGCGGGGAATTCGATTGTCCGGTGGACAGAGACAAAGAATAGGTATTGCAAGGGCATTGTATACGAATCCTTCCATATTGATATTTGATGAAGCAACGTCAGCCTTGGATACTGAAACCGAAAAAGATATTATGGAGTCTATCACCAATTTACATGGAAAGAAAACGATGTTGATTATAGCGCATCGTTTAACTACACTTGAAGGATGCGACAAGATTTACCGAGTAGAGAGTGGAAAAATAATGCCATATATGTAACAAGATGTTGCGAATGAAGAAAGAAAAACGTTTGAAGAAAGAGAGAACGTATGAAAAAGGCTTATGACTTCGTTTTTGTTTATGAAGTGAAAAATCGTGAACTTGAAAATGACTGCCTTATAGCGTGCGAATTGGAGAAACGAGGCTATAGCGTAGGTTTTGTAGAAACTTGGGCGCAGCAATTTTGGCATAGGAAGGCATTGCCTGCAAAGGTGGCTGTTGGGTTTGCGATGTATAATGAAAATGTGCTTCATTTTATAGCGTCTTATGTGACGGATTGTTCCAAGTTTGTAAATATGCAGTGGGAGCAGGTCATCTCGAATGGAGCAAGGGAAAGGTCTGATGATAGGGAGGATTCATCCATTGGCATAGTGGGGAAGGCTCAAAATGCCCGCCACATTGCATGGGGAGAAAATACAGTATCGGCATTAACAAAAAAATATGGAGTTCCTAAAGAACATATCAGAGTGACTGGGCATGTTTCATTAGATTTTTTCCGGGATAATCTTCGAAGATATTTTTTGCCCAGGGAAGAAATACTCAAAAAGTATAATATTAAAAAGGAAAAAAAGATCGTTTTATTTATATCCTCGTTTGCTACGGTTGGGGCTCCTGCAATAGTAAAAAATGACAAACTGTATCAAAGCATGTTTGTTGAAAAGGTTGATGCTTATGAAGATATATCAGTGAAATCTCAAAGAACCGTATTAGATTGGTTTGTTAGATATCTGGCCAAAAATAAAGACAAGGCAGTTGTTTATCGGCCGCATCCAGCTGAGGCCAAAAATCCATACATTTACGAGATCGCTAAGCGCAATGAAAGGTTTTATGTGATAGATGATTATTCTATCAAGCAGTGGATTTTGATATCTGATTTTATATTGACTTGGGTCAGCACGTCCATAGCAGAGATATATTCGTCTGGAAAGAATTGTGGAATATTGAGGCCGTATGAGATACCATATGAATTTGATATTGAAATATATAATGGCGCAAAAATGATTCAGGATTTTGAGGGGATGGAAAGCTTGTTGAACAGCAGTTATATGGATCGTTCATTTCCAATTGATGAGGCGGTATTCAGCAGGTATTATTCAATTGAGTCAAAGCCATCCTATATACGCATATCTGATTTTTTAGAAGAGATTTATAAAGATGAATCATATTCCCTCAATGCGGAGGTAATCAAGGTTTCTGATGTGAGAAGGGTTTTGAGCAATGTAAAGCAATATTTTATTCATTGTATGGTAAGAATTCCTATATTGAGGAAACTGATTCTTGAAAGAATCTTTCATAAGGATGGTGATGAAATGATGCAAAACTATAGATACACGAAGAATATGATTAAAAAGAACGATTCTTCAAAACAAGAAATAGAGTCAATTAAGGGACGGATCAGGAAATTGTTGTGATAGGATATTTAAATAAAGGGGGCTTGGATCTTGAATATAATGGATTCATTTCAAAATAAAACGCTCGTTATTACCGGGGGCACCGGGTCCTTTGGTTTTGCCGTTCTAAAGCATTTCCTTACATCGGATATATCAGAGATTCGAATTATATCCCGCGATGAAAAAAAACAGGATACGATGAGGCATATCTTACAGGATAAGTATCCCGAACAATCATCCAAGGTTCGGTTTTATGTTGGTGATGTAAGAAATATTGATTCTGTCCGTGAAGTGATGTATGACGCGAACTATGTGTTCCATGCCGCGGCATTGAAGGAAGTTCCGTCTTGCGAGTTTTTCCCGATGGAAGCGGTAAAGACAAACATTATCGGCACAGACAATGTAATCACGGCGGCGGTAGAAAACAGGGTAGAGAGGGTCGTGTTCCTTAGTACGGACAAAGCCGCATATCCGATCAATTCGATGGGCATGAGTAAAGCGCTGGGAGAAAAGGTTGTGGCTGCAAGAGCGCAGCAAGCGTATGAAAGATCAGGAACGGTTCTCTCCTGTACCCGTTATGGAAATGTCATGTGTTCCCGAGGTTCCGTTATTCCGCTCTTTATCAACCAGATCAAAAATCACAATCCCATTACGATCACAGATCCTTATATGACAAGATTCCTCATGAATCTTGATGAAGCCGTGGATTTGGTTGCCTTTGCATTCGAACACACGCAGCCGGGGGATCTTTTTATCCAGAAAGCGGACGCAAGCGCCATTGGAGACCTTGCGGATGGCGTGATGAAAGTATTCGGCGAAACTGAGAAAAAAGTGATAGGGACTAGGCACGGCGAGAAGCTTTATGAAACGCTTATGACGAGGGAAGAGAGGCTAAGGGCGACTGACATGGGAAAATACTTTCGCATTTGTCCGGATGGAAGAAGCCTTAATTATGACAAATTCTATGTCGAAGGGCAGGTTCAGACGGAAAGCGACGAGGCGTATACGAGCCATAATACAAGAAGGCTTGATGTCGATGGCGTGGTAGACAAGATTATGGGCACGGATTATGTGAGGGAAGAGTTAGAAGGTAAGCCTCATGTTCTGGAGGCGTAATATTTGTACGCTTGACCTGTTTCAAGGTCGAAAAAAACTGAAAAAAGGTTTGAAACAAACATGAACGTATTGGTCACAGGTTCTTGTGGGTTTGTTGGCAAGAACATTGTCGAAAATTTGAAAAATTTCAGAGATGGGAAAAATCAGACAAGGTCAGATTTAAAAATCAATGAGATTTATGAGTATGATATCAATTCAACTATGGAGCAGCTCGATGAGTATTGTAAGAAAGCGGACTGGGTGGTAAATCTCGCTGGGGTGACCCGTCCGAAAGATACGGCGCAGTTTCGGGCGGGTAATTATGGTTTTTCAAGTTTGTTGCTTGACGCGTTAAAAAAATACAATAATACATGTCCTGTGATGTTAAGCAGCAGCGTACAAGCCGCTCTTGCCGGACGCTTTAAAGATTCCGAGTATGGAGAAAGCAAGCGTGAGGGCGAAGAGCTGTTTTTTCGATATAAAGCGGAGACAGGGGCGGAAGTGTTTGTCTATCGTTTTCCAAATCTGGTCGGCAAATGGGTGAAACCTAATTATAATTCTGCCGTTGGCACGTTCTGCTATAATATAGCGAATGACCTGCCGGTCACGGTGAATGACAGGTCTACAGAACTTGAGCTGTTGTTCATAGATGATCTGATGGATGAGCTTTGGGATACGATGGAAGGGAAACCGCATCGGTGCGAATATCCAAAGATTGGTGAAGCGGTAGATGGCGTGGAATATGATGGATTGACTCCGAGAGAAGATTTTGCGGGACGCTACTGTTATGTGCCGACAACATACAAGGTTACTTTGGGTAAGATCGTAGATCTGCTCTTCAAATTCCATGACGAGGGCATATTTGTGCCAAACCTTGAGCCGGATTCCTTTGAGAAGAAGCTGTATTCCATGTATATGAGCTATTTGCCGGCATCTAAGACGGTCAGCGACTTAAAGATGAATATGGATGATCGGGGCAATTTTACGGAACTGATCCATACGGAAAATGCAGGTCAGGTATCGGTGACCACATGCAAGCCCGGAATTACTCGTGGAATGCACTGGCACAATCACAAGCTAGAGCGTTTTGTTGTAGTGAGCGGAAAGGCAAGGATAAGGGAACGGAGGATTGACAGTGATGAGGTGGAGGAGTATTTTGTGACAGGCGAGAAACTCCAGGCCGTGGTTCAGAAGCCGGGATTCACACATGAGATTACAAATATTGGCGATATGGACTTGATCACAGTGATGTGGGCGAATGAGGTATTTGATGAGAGGCGTCCAGATACGTTTTATGAGGCGATATCGAAAAGTTGCGAGTAAGATAAAATGGAGAAAAGTATAAGTGGATTATTTCAAACACGAAACCGTAATCGTTGATGATAACGTTACAATTGGTTCCAACACAAAAATTTGGCATTTCTCCCATATCCAATCAGGAGCTGTGATTGGTTCCGACTGCTCGTTAGGGCAGAATGTAAACGTATCAAATAATGTTCATATTGGGAATGGGGTAAAAATCCAAAATAACGTATCGGTCTACGAGGGAGTTACGCTAGAGGACTATGTCTTCTGTGGTCCATCCTGTGTATTCACGAATGATTTGACGCCACGATCCCGTTATTCTAAAAATCACAGGTACTTTCCAACTATAATCCATCATGATGCGACAATTGGCGCAAATGCAACAATAGTCTGTGGACATGAAGTCGGGCATCATGCAACAATAGCGGCTGGAGCGGTAGTGGCGTCAAATGTTTCGCCATACGCATTGGTAGCAGGAGTTCCGGCAAAGCAAATTGGATGGGTGTGTGAGTGTGGACAGGTATTGGATAAAGATTATAAATGTCCTGACTGTGGAAGAAAATTTGTAATCAAAAACGATGAGTTGGTGGGATGATTTTTTATAATAAGCAAAGAGAGATCTGGATAGGAGTTGATCATAATTGGAATTTCGTGATTTACACAGACAATACGCACATATAAAGTCATCTATAGACGAACGGATATCTAAGGTTGTATCATCCGCCCGTTTTATATCGGGAGCGGAGGTAAAGACGCTCGAATCTACGCTTGCATCCTATGTTGGAGTTAAACATTGCATTACCTGCGCCAACGGCACGGATGCGATATCGATTGCCCTTCTTGCACACGGTGTGGGAGAACAAGGCGGTGGGAGCAAAAAAGACGCTGTATTTGTTCCTGACTTTACATTTTTTAGTTCTGGCGAGTGTCCCGCGGCATCCGGGGCTACTCCGATATTTGTGGATGTGGACAGATTTACTTATAATATAAGTCCTTGCCGTCTTTCGAAAGCGATAGAGACAGTTCTTTCCGAGGGCAAGTTAAAGCCAAAAGCGGTAGTAGCCGTAGATTTGTTTGGGCAGCCGTTTGATGTCCATGGAATTCGCTTAGTGTGTGATAAATATGGGCTGATGCTGCTTGAAGATGCGGCTCAGGGATTTGGAGGAAGTTATACAGATCAAAAGGAGATATGGGGGAAAACTGGAGGGAAGAAGATGGCATGCTCATTAGGAGATATCGCTATCACATCTTTTTTTCCCGCAAAGCCATTTGGATGCTATGGAGACGGCGGCGCAATTTTTACGAATGATGATAGAATTGCATCCCTTTGCCGTTCCATTGCCGTCCATGGTAAGGATACAGAGCGTCCGGACGATCCGAATGCGAAGTATAACAATGTGAGACTTGGAATGAACAGTCGATTGGATACGCTGCAAGCTGGGATATTATTGGCGAAATTTCCCGTGTTTAAGGATGAAGAGTTGGATGCTGTCAATAATGTAGCAAATTTATATACATCTTTATTGTCTGGTTTGGATGGATTAACAGCGCCTAAGGTTGTTGATGGGATGTACAGCAGTTGGGCGCAGTATGCGATTCAGCTGCCAAATGGAGTAGATCGCGGCGTTGTCCAAAAGTTGTTGAAAGAGAAAGGGATTCCGACAAATATTTATTATATCAAGCCTATGCATAAGCAGGGGGCTTTTAAGGGAACAAGGAGCGCTGTTGCAGATTGTCCTGTGACGGAAGAATTGTGCGAAAGAGTATTGTGCCTGCCGATCCATCCATATTTGGAAGAATCAGAGGTCGAGTTTGTCGCTTCAGAATTGAAAGAAGCGTTAGAAAAGACAGATGTCCATTGAACCTTCTTTATGATCCATCCATTTATTGCATTTGATAAGGAGACGTAATCGGATAGAAATGGATAAAGATGAATTAAAAAAATATGTGGGAGACGATAAAATATTTTTAGTCGATGCAATGAAGATGATCGATGCGAATTCTGTCGGATTGATTTATGTTGTTGACCAGAGTGACCGGCTGATAGGCTGTCTGACTGATGGAGACATAAGGCGCTGGATAATAAGTGGCGGCGACTTGTCTGTAAAGATAGACGTCGCAATGAATCGGGATCCAAAATATGTTATCGTTGAGGATGCAGACATTGGCATGAAAAGAATGTCCGAGGAACAAATCGATTCCATTGCGGTTGTTGATGACAAAATGCGAATCGTCGATATTATCTTTTATGAAGCATATAGGAAGCTTCGCAAACAGCCTAAGAGAAATGCCTTGAAAGGGATCCCCGTGATCGTGATGGCTGGGGGAAAAGGAACAAGGCTGTACCCCTATACCAAAATCCTTCCGAAACCGCTGATACCGATTGGCGATATTCCCATAATGGAGCGAATATTAAACAGATTTTCTGATTATGGAGTCTTGGAATTTTATGTTACGGTAAATTACAGGAAGGAAATGATCAAATCCTATTTTTCAGATACATTCCATGAGTATCGTATACATTACATAGATGAGGAAAAACCGTTAGGCACTGCTGGCAGCATACGCCTTATCAAAAAGCGGTTTCAAACGCCGGTCATTGTCACAAACTGTGATATTTTAATCGATGCGGATTATGCAAAGGTCATGGACCTCCACATTAGTTCTGGCAACGATATGACAATTATTTCCTCGTTAAAAAACACTGTCATTCCATATGGGGTTTTGCATTCAAAGGAGCGTGGCATTGTCACATCCATGCAGGAAAAACCAAATATTTCTTATTTTATTAATACGGGAATGTATGTAATCAATCCGGAATTTACGGACTGGATTCCAGAAGATACATTTTTTCACATGACTGAGCTTGCGGACCTGCTGATGAAAAAGGGAAAACAGGTAGGGATGTATCCTGTCAGTGAAAATTCATTTTTAGATATGGGTGAATTTGAGGAGATGAAAAAAATGGAAGAGAGGATCAACGCAGAGTATGGCAAGTGACAAGCCAAGCATCATAATCGTCGGCGGTGGCGGACATGCCTTAAGTGTAGCCGATTCTATTCATCGTTTAAGCGTTTATGATATGATCGGTTATACTGATTTGCGAGATTTCGGAAAAGGGCTTAAATATATTGGCGACGATTCATGCTTAAAAAGGTTGTACGATGAAGGCGTTAGCCATGCGGCCATATGCGTTGGTTATATGGGCGGAAGTTGCATAAGGGACAAACTGTATGCCGATTTAAAACAGATCGGTTTTGATTTTCCAATTATTGTTGATCCAAGCGCTATACTGTCGGATACGGCAAAAATTGATGAGGGCACGTTTATTGGAAAGAACGCTGTTGTAAATTCTGGCGCGGTAATTGGTCGGATGTGTATTATCAATACAGGCGCTATTGTAGAACACAGCAGCGCCATTGGAGATTTTAGCCATATTGCGATAGGCGCTGCGATTTGCGGAGATGTGTCTATAGGCGAACATACATTGGTTGGCGCAAATGCAACCATATTACAAGGAGTGAAGATCGGCAGGAACAGTATTGTTGGAGCTGGGAGCATTGTATTGGATGACGTGCCTGAAGACACATGTGTTGTAGGCGTGTGGAAGCGCGCATCGGATAAGAATTAACGGTGTTTATTATGATTCACTTTCGGTTCGTGGGAGAGAGCTTTTGAAAATGGATGAAAATAAAGTTTTGATCATAGCGGAAGCCGGCGTAAATCACAATGGCGATATCAGAATTGCAAAGAAGCTGGTTGATGGCGCGAAAAGTTGCGGAGCGGATATGATAAAATTCCAGACTTTCGATCCTAAGAAACTTGTTTCGAAGAATGCGGCTATGGCGGAATATCAGAAAGAGAATCTTGGAATGGAAGAGTCGCAGGAAGAAATGTTGACCAAGTTGAAATTGAAAAAGGAAGAATATATAGAGTTAGCTGGTTATTGCGATGAAATCGGCATACAATTCTTATCCACGCCGTTTGAGATCGATAGCGTTCATTTTTTAAACAATCTACAAAATATCTGGAAAGTGCCATCTGGTGAAATTACGAATTACCCATATTTGGTAGAAATTGCAAAGACAGGAAAAGACGTTATATTGTCCACGGGTATGAGTGTGTTAGACGAAGTGGATGCTGCATTGGATGTGCTAAAAAATAATGGGGCGGGGAAGATAACGCTTCTTCATTGCACGACGAATTATCCTACGCCAATGCAGGAGGTAAATTTGAAAGCGATGCTTACATTAGGAAACCATTGCGGATGCCCAGTGGGATATTCGGATCATACGCAGGGGATAGAAGTTTCGATCGCGGCAGTTGCGATGGGGGCCAGGGTCATTGAAAAACATGTCACGCTTGACAGATCCATGCAGGGGCCTGATCATAGAGCAAGCATGGAACTGGATGAATTGGCGGCGATGGTAAAAGCAATCCGAAACATTGAGCAGGCTATGGGAGATGGAGTGAAAGTTCCTTCTAAGGTCGAAAAAATAAATATTGCCGCCGTACGCAAAAGCATTATTGCGGCAAAAAGCATCAAGGCGGGAGAAGTGTATACCGAGGAGAATCTTACTGCGAAACGTCCGGGATCAGGGATTTCTCCGATGCGTTGGCCGCAGATCATCGGGACGAAGGCGATTCGTGACTTTAAAGAGGATGAGTTGATAGAGATATGAAAAAAATTGTAATCCTTACGGCAACAAGAGCGGAATATGGGCTCCTTAAAGCGGTTATGACAGGGTTGCTCGCAGATCCGTTTTATGATATTCGCATTGCGGTTACGGGAATGCACCTGTCGCCAGAATTTGGGATGACTGTAAAAGAGATAGAATCGGATGGTTTGCCAATTGATAAAAAGATTGAGATCGTTCTTAGCTCAGACACGCCTGTCGCGCTTTCTAAAAGCATGGGGTTGGCAATGATCAGCTTTTCTGAGTATTTTGAAGAGTGTAAGCCGGACGCGTTAATGGCATTAGGAGATCGCTACGAGACATTGGCTGTTTGCTGCGCTGCAATGAATGCGAGAATACCGATCTTCCATCTTTATGGAGGAGAGGCTACGGAAGGCTTGATCGATGAGGCCATCAGACATAGCATTACGAAGATGAGCTATCTTCATTTTACGAGTACAGAGACCTATCGCAAGCGTGTGATCCAAATGGGGGAAGATCCTGCCCGTGTGTTTCATGTGGGGGCGATGGGCGTTGAAAATGCGCTCAATGTGGATAAAATGTCCGTTGCAGAGCTTGAGGACAGTCTGGGCTTTAAACTTGGAAAAAATTACGCTGTAGGCACGTTTCATCCAGTTACGCTTGAAAGCGCTACAGCGCAGACCCAGACGATGAGTTTGCTGTCGGCTTTGGATAGGCACAGCGGTCTGACTTATCTTTTCACCAAGGCAAACTCTGACACTGACGGCAGGATCATTAATACGCTGCTTGAAGAGTATAGTCGGACCCATGAAAATTTACATGTAGTTGACTCAATTGGGATGAAGCGGTACCTGAATGCGATTCGGAATGCAAGGTTTGTAATAGGAAATTCATCGAGCGGCCTTGTCGAGGCGCCTTCGTTCCATATACCTACGATCAATATTGGCGACCGCCAGCTTGGAAGGATTTCCGGTGAGACGGTTATAGATTGTGAACCAAACACGGAAAGCATCCGTTGCGCAATTGATACGGTCCTTAGCTCTGAATTTCGGGACAAGATCCAAGAAGCGCGTAATCCATACGGAGATGGCAATGCATCAGAAAAGATAATGGCTGTAATTAAGGATTTTTTTACAAATGACAAAATCCATATTAAGAAAAAATTTTATGATTTATGCTTCGAGGTGTAGCGAATGCGATTTCTATTTATTGGCTGTGTGGAGAGTTCATATAGGCTCTTATCTAGATTGCTTGAAAGAAAAAAGAATGTGGTCGGAGTGGTTACAAAGAAGGAGTCAGATTTTAATGCGGACTATGTTGATCTTGCGCCGTTATGCAACAAATATCATGTCCCTTATCATTACGTAAAAAATGTAAATGACGAAGATTGCATTGAATTTATACGGCTATGTTTTCCGGACATCTGCTATTGCTTTGGATGGTCGCAGCTTTTGAAGAAAGAACTGATCGATTTATTTCCAAGAGGGGTTGTAGGTTTTCATCCAGCGGCATTGCCAAATAATCGTGGGAGACATCCTTTCATCTGGGCGCTTGCTTTAGGGCTTGAGGAAACCGCATCGACATTTTTTATGATAACCACAGGAACGGATGAAGGAGACATTCTCTCGCAAAGGCATGTGAAGATTGATTATCAAGATAACGCAAAAACACTATATGATAAAGTGCTAGACGTTGCAGTAGAACAGGAAATGGAATTCACAGAGTTATTAGAAAAGGGTACAGCCACCCTTATTCCACAAAATGTGGAAACGGGTAATTTTTGGAGAAAACGCAGAAAAGAGGATGGCCGCATTGATTGGCGTATGCCAAGTAGGGGTATATATAATCTGGTTCGAAGTTTGTCAAAACCGTATATCGGAGCTCATTTTGTTTATAATGGCGCAGATTACAAGGTTTGGAAGGCACTAGAGATTGAAACGATAGGGCTTGAAAATATCGAGCCAGGAAAAGTATTGGCTGTAAGCGTTGACGGAACAATGGATGTAAAGGCGGGAATCGGAGGGATACGTTTAATCGATTTCGATAATCCTGGAATGAGTGTTGGAGATTATTTGTGAGAATATTAGTAGTTTCGCCTCATCCTGATGATGAGACATTAGGCGCGGGTGGCACGCTGTTAAAATTAAAAAAGCAGGGCAATGAAATTTACTGGTTAAATATTACTGACATGAAAGCAGAAGATGGCTGGAGTATGGATAAGATTCGTCATCGTCAGGAACAGATAAAAAAAATCAAGGATTTTTTTTCATTTGATGGTTTTTATAATCTGTCTTTTACCCCGGCAACGCTCAAAAGTGTGGATGAAGGCAAAATCATTGGAGCGATCAGGAAGGTCTATGAAGAAGTTAAACCAGAGTGGATAATATTGCCGGGGGCGTACGACGCGCATTCAGATCATCATGTAGTTTATAACTGCTGCATGGCGGCGGCAAAAACGTTTAGGGCATCATACATTAAGAGGATTACTGCAATGGAGATTGTGTCAGAGACGGATTTTGGTTTTCAAAATGAAAAATTTGTTCCAAACTTGTTTATAGATATCACAGAAGAATTGGAAAGGAAAATAGAAGCGATGAAAATTTATGACACTGAGATTGCGGAAGTTCCATTTCCACGCAGTCTAGAAAATATCAGATCTTTGGCGGTGAATCGGGGAGCCTATTGTACAAGCAGATATGCGGAAGCTTTTTGTATCATAAAGCAGATAGAATAGGTTCAAATAAAAAAGATACGATCAAAGAGGAATGGTTTGTGAAAGGAGATTTATAATGTTGTATTGTAAGAAATGTGTTATGCCAGATACAAGACCAGGCATATCTTTTTATGGGGGGGGTATGCAGCGCATGCCGTTCTTATGAAAAACGTAACCAGATCAATTGGAAACAACGTTGGAAGGAATTTGAACAGATTTGTGATAAATATCGTGGAATGAACGGGAGTTCCTATGACTGCGCGGTAGCGGTATCCGGTGGGAAAGACAGCCATTTTCAGGTGCATTTGATGAAAAATGTAATGCATATGAATCCGATTCTGTTTTCTGTTGAGGATAACTTTCCAATGACAGAAGCGGGAAAACACAATATCAGAAATTTATCTGAAGAGTTCGGATGCAGCATCATTCGCATCAAGCCTGATATAAGGACGCAGAAGAAAATTACACGGTATATGTTTGAGACATATGGAAAACCGACATGGTATATAGATCGGCTTATTTATACGTATCCTCTTCACATGGCGTTAAAATTCCACACGCCGCTATTAGTATATGGTGAAAATGTCAGCTATGAGTATGGCGGGAATGCTTCAGAGGACACATATTCCGCCAAGAACCAATTATTAAATGGAGTGGCGTCTGACGTGGATATGAATGAACTGATACAGAATGTTGGGATAACAAAGCAGGATTTGTCTTTGACGGAACCGCCTTCTGTGGATGAACTTGACAAGTTAGATCCGATTTACATTTCCTATTATGCGCCATGGAATTCCGTCAGAAATTACGAATTTGCGAAAAAGCACGGATTCCATGACCTGACGCATGAATGGAAGAGGACGCATCATGTCGAGGATTTTGATCAGGTGGATAGCAGAGGATATATCGTACATTCCTGGATGAAGTATCCGAAGTTTGGGCATCAATTTGCAACAGATTATGCTGCGCGTTTTGTTCGTTATGGGATGATAAGCAGGAAAGAAGCTGTAAAGCTCGTAAAAGATCATGACAGCGCGTTAGATCCGTTGTCAGTGAGTGATTTTTGTGAGTTCCTTGGATATTCTGAAACGGAATTTTGGAATATCGTGGACAAATTTTACAATGAGGAATTGTTCAAACGGGATGAATTTGGACGATGGGAGCTTAGGCAGCCTGTCTGGGAAGAATAAGCTTCAAAATCTGATTCTTTTTCCTTCTATTTATATAAAAAGCGAGGTAGAAGGAAAATGGGAAAGGTGTACGTAGTGCATTGTGTAGACACAGAGGGACCTCTTTATGAATCTTTAGAAGCGACTTTTGATAGAATAGAGACCATATCAGGAATTAAAATTCATCCTTCTGAAAAAAATTTAGAAAGGATACAGAATAAAGAGATTGATTTAGGTGGATATGAAGATATGCTCTCCATAGCGTTTTCTAAAAGAATCATGTCATACAATAAGGACTGGTCTTATTTAGATGCAATGCTTGATAGAATTACATCTGATGATTTTAGAAAATCTCACGCAGATACAAATGGAAAAGGGTGGCAGTTTACCTGGTTTTTGATGGATCACATAGACTATGAATGCAATCCCAGAAGCAAGGTGACGGGGTATAATGCTATCTGGGATCATTATAGGGAATATTATCGTTTACATCATATTATTGAAGACGAATTCCAATGGCATGTGCATCCTGCAAACGCTTATAAAGCGGGAAATCATTGTGGCGCATCATATTGGAACTCGCCATGTGTTTTACAATCCCTATGCCACAGGTTGATCGACAGGGGATTTTTC
>CANDMI010000085.1 GCA_947385775.1 uncultured Eubacterium sp.
AAGAGGAGAAGCAACAGGCTATTAAACAGGCTATTAAGTTAGAAAGAGAAAAGAACGATGCAGCTATTGAATTGCTTTTAACTGAAAAAGACAGTAAGTTAGCTGAAAAAGAACAAGAACTTATCAAATTACGCGCCCGCATTGCTGAACTGGAATCACAAATCAATTAACCCTTTCTCTGTACAATCAGCCAGACTCTTTCTGCCTGGTTGATTGACAATAGTCTGCTTCAACAATAAAAACACAGGCTATCTTTCCATAGCCTGTGTTTTCCTGCTTATTTCTTTATTTTTGCTTCTATGTCGCTCTGGTTTAAGTCTTATTTCTTAATGACTTTGCTTCTTAGCAAAAGATATTTTGGTACCTTCTTTATCATAATCATCACTATCTGCAAATGTATCACCATCTACAACTGTAGCTGAAACCTTTACCTTATCACCATCTGGTGCCGTACCAACTGTAACTTTATAGCTCTTTACCCTAACATTTCTGCTTTGCTCGTAAGTATTATTTGCTTTCGTATAGGCAAAAACATTGATATAATAGATGGTACCGCTATCATTAGTCTCTAAGGTGAATTCCTTAGATGAATCAAAGTAATCTCCATCCATTAAAGTGCCACCAACAGTCCCTTTTCTAACCTCTGCAAAATATGCAACATCTACTCCAAGATCCTTATATTCGGCTTCTACTACTGGATTTTTAGTAGAATCTGGCTTAACCGTCTGTAATAACGCCTTTCCACCGCTTGCTGAAACCTTTACACCAACCGTATATTTTACTGCGCTTGGCGTTGGATTTGTAACAGCGCTACCGCTTGTTGATTCAACAGTTACAGAAGCACTAGGTGCACTTGTAGTAATTCCGTCTATATCCATATAAGCATTATTCGGCAAGCTTACTCTCGTCTGGCCCGGTGTCGTCGTGCCTGGCTTGTTAGGATCTACCGGAGTAGTTGTATCTGTAACAGGAGCCTCTGCCGTAGTCGGAGCTGTGCTGTTCTTTGGAGCTGTAGCTACTGTCTTGCCATCGTCTGTCTTAACCGGAATATCTTCATCTGTCTTATTTGTAAGTGCAACGCTGAATTTCACTGCGCCTCTCTGCATTGTAATCGTGCTGCCCTTAGCGGTCTTTTCTAATGTAATCGTAATCTTGCCTAATGTTACTACTGCAATAGGAGCCTCTGACGTTACAACACTGTCTGCCGCATCTGCCTCAACTCTTACAGGAACTGCTGCTTTGCCCTGACCTGTGATCTTAAGAGTGCCTTTTTTCTTAATCGTTAACTGTTTTACTGTAGCATTTTCAGTCAGCTTTAAGTGAAAATTCGAAGCAATAGACGTAATGGTGTTGCCAGTGCCGTCTTCTGTCCAGGTGTCTGGAGAAATATTCTCAATCGTAATGCTCTTGAATGTAGCGCTGTTTGTAACGCTTGCTAACTGCGCATTTACGATAAGGTCTACATCGCTGTGTGTGCCTTCCTTAATTGTAAAGTCAACCTTATCCGTTGTGCTGATCGTAATCTCTTTGATGTTTGTATCAGCTAATGCAGCGTCCAATTCAGCCTGGTTTGCAACTGTCTTCTTTGTCTCTACTGCTGGCGGATTTGGATTGTCCGGCGTTGGGTCAACTGGCTGATCCGGCGTAGGCGTCGTGGTGCCCTTAACAGTTACTTTGCATTTCAGAACCTTCTCTGCCTTCTTAACAGAAGATTTAACTCTTACACGGATTGTAACTTTGTTCTTAGAAGTAGTAGCCTTCTTACCAGTAATCTTTACTTTGGAAGTGTTTACCTTCTTAACCGTGCAAAACTTCTTGTTTGTGGAAGAAACAGCTTTGATTTTCCATTTCTTCGTGTTCTTGGTTAATTTGAGCGTTTTGCTCTTGCCCACTTTTACAGAAGCTGTCTTTGCCATAGCAACTGTACTAGTGGCTGCTGATGCTGTCAAAGCGGAAACGCTTGACAGCGACAATGCCATCGCGGCAGATAAGGATACCGCAACGGCCTTTTTCATGAAATTCCTTTTCATCTTTCTCCTCCTTTAACTTTACGCCTGTAATTCCACTTTTACAGGGTAATTGAATTTCGTAGCGTTTTTAGTATACTATAATATTTTCAAAAGTGCAACCATATATTTGTAAAAAAAGTAACCATTTTTTTCCAGTTCATTACCATATTTCTTTCAAAAATTACATATAGGTTACTTTTTTGCCCGGATTCTGGCTCAAACGCCGGCACGCAGCCGCGGATTCCCTAAGCGTTCCTTCCAGCTGATGATCTCCTGCTCTAATTTTGTCCCGGTTTTTAGCATATACTCCAAAATCTCGCTGTATTTATGCTGGCTAAGGAGGCTTTTCGCCTTTTGAATGTCCGATTCTTCCAAGGGCTTTGTATAAGCGTCGTACTTCTTTAAATAGGAAAGCTCCATATGCAAAGGCGCAAACGGAATCTTTGTGCCATTTTTCAAATGCTCCAGTATTAAAAACCCGTCCGGGTCGATGTCTCCAAAATGCAGCCAATTCGCCGTTTTATTTTCTTCATAGATTTTAACCAGCAATCTTTGCTTCAGCTGATTATGATAACCGCTTAAAAAAATATAAAAAGAATCCTCATTCTCCAGCCTGTTAAAAGAAGTCAGATTTTCTACCGTCACGACTTTCCCGGCATATATTTGAACCGACCTCATGGCTTCCACTGTTTTCTCCGTAAACGCCACCGGCATATGCATATTTAGTTTCAGCTCTTCTCCGTTTTCAAAATACAGCTTTGCGTCGCCCTTAAAATACACATAAGAAGGGTTCGATACGATATGAAATTCGCCTAACAGAATCTTTTCCGCTGTTTTTTCATCGTCTGCGCTCAAAAGCAAAGCGTCAAAATCACCGTATGCCCGAAGCAGCCTGCACACCTGGCTTCGATATTTCCTCTCCCAAAGCTTGCTGTCCCCCAGCACGGCAATCGAAAGCTCACGTTCCAATATTTCTTCCTCGTTTTCCAGAATAAATCCGCACAGCTTCAATATCTTTTCCGCCTGATCCTGCGCAAATCTTGCCTTTTTCCCCTGCTCCAGCCGTGTGATCTGCTCCTGACAAAAATGGTCCAGCGCTGCATGTCGCCCCAGATAATTTTGATACAGCTTTATCTGCTCTTTTTCGACATACCATAATTGCTTTCTTCCTAAAATACTATACATTTCTTCCCATTTTTGTGGATTCGCTGTCAGACTATGTATGACCCGGCATTTCCATTGAATCATTAGAAGCCCTTTTTGCTCCAGCTCCCCCATTTGACATTCAAAATCATTCACATCGTCCACATTCGCATAATCGGAATCATAATCAGAAAACACTTTCTTAGGCGAAATGGAAAACCTCTGCGTCACCCGGTTTTCCCCACGATAGGTTTTGCTTGCTTCGTATCGGTCCACAAGCTTTTCCAACGCCGCTTTTTGCCATACGCTAAATTTCATCTGCATTTTATTTTACCAGCCCTTCCACCGCGTCCGTATGCCTGCCTGTCGTAACAAGGCTTACCGTTGATTCTATAAAAGCTCCGATGCTGCTTATCTTTTCCGGCGGAGCGGCGTAAAACACCTGAAAGCAGTTGTCCTCCAGATACTTCACCATCTGCTCGATGCGTTCTCTGGACAGGGCGGAAAACGCTTCGTCAATAAACGCAAGGCGGGCGCAGCAAACCTGTCTCGGATAGCATTGCAGCAAACTGGCGGCCAGGATGATAAAATAAGGGGTCTGCTTTTCCCCGTTGCTTGCGGAGCCTTGTTTTTTGGAAAGATCCGAAATGACCTCATTCTTTCCCTGCCTGCTTGCAATCTCCATGTCGTACACAAAATATTTTCGGTAATCCGTGTATTCCGTTTCATCTTCCTCGTCTAAAATGACCTCCATAAATTGCTGGATATCACGCTCCATTTCTTCGTCCTCTCTCGCAGAATTCATATAAACCTCGGATAGCCCCATATAATTTTCCAGCTTTTTGCAAATTCGAAAAAAGATATCCCGGTCTGGACGTTCTTTCATTACAAATTTATAAGTGTCATTTCCAAAGGGCAGAGCCTTTAATTCCCGGTTGATCGCCCCGATCTCCTCCTTCGCGTCACGTATCGTCTCATTCATTTCCGCGACAAAATCATTCATAAAAGCGTTCTCCAGCTTTAGCGACTGCTCCTCCAAACGCTGACGCGCTTCCTCGATTTTGATATTCGCAATATTCCGGCGCTCTTCTCTGAAAAACGGAATGTATGCGACGCCCCGCTTGTAAATCTCAATTTCCGCCAGTTTACAGTAATTTAACTGGGCGCTTTCCATCTGTCGGACGCATTCTTCCACTTCTCTTTGTAAATTACGGACAGACTTTGGCGAGACCGCCTGCCAGCCGCCTTTTTTTGTCCTTAGCTTTTCATATTCCTCAAGCATCGGCCTTTCCAGCTCTATATGAATCATGCGTTTTTCCGAATATTCCCGCTCTCTTACAAAAATCTCTCCCGCCAAATTTTTCAGTTCTTCCTCACAGGTTTCCAGATGCTTTTTACAGCCTCCGATTTCTTCTAAAAGCAGCTCCTTTGCGTTTTCCAGCTTTTCATATTCCCGTCTTGCATTTTCCTGCTCTTCTAAGACCGCCATAAAATCCGGGTTTTGGCTGATTCGCTCCATATCCACGCGAATTCGGTTTTTTTCCTCCCTCGCCTTAGTCCATGCGGATACCGCGCCAAAGTCATAATTTTCCACATTCCAGTCAATACGCTTTAATTCCCTTCGCTTGCCGCATATCTGTTCCATTTCCTTTTTTAAAGCTTCTCTTTGCCTGGACTTATCCGCTTTGTCCTGCTTCGCTTTCAAAAGCTGTAGTTTCATTGCATCCTGCCCAAGGCAAAACTCAGTTTTATCCACATTCATATAAGAAACCGCATAGCTTTTCGCCAGCATCCCATCCCGCATAAGCCCGCCCCTTGGATGCGCATGCAGTTCTTCTAAGGTATCGCACAGATAAATCCCGTTTAATAAATAATTTGCGTACCTTCTGGCGTAAATATTCGGTATCTTTAAGATTTCAGCTCCTGATCCTGGGGCAGGCGATGTATCCGGCAGCTTATCCGACAGTACGATATTCGCGGCGAACAGCTTTTTGCGCTGTAAAATCTCCATTGCCTGATGGCAGTATTTTCCTTCCACGATAATATAAAAACGCTTTCTTCCTAAAAATGTCTCAATCGCGCCCCGCCATTTCACATCCAGTATTTCCTGCACCAGCTCCGCAAATATTTTCACCTCTGTATGCGCGCCCTGCGTTTCCAGTTCTTTTTGGATCGTCTGCTTTGCCAGTTCAATCTCCCTTGGAAAGACCATGATATTTGACTTTAACCGTTCGATCTTGCATTCCAGCTCGCCTATTTCATGATTTAACTGCCCGATCGTATCGCCCAGATGCACTTCGTCTTTTTCAAATATTTTCTCCTGCGCGCCCACCATCTCACCAAGGCGCGCAAACGCATGGATGACTTTTTCCACCGAAGCCCCCTGCTCCGCCAAATGGCATAAAGACTCTTTTTCTTCCTTAGAAAGAGTGAAAAACTCCTCTATCCATTTCAAAATCTCTGTAAGGCTGATCTGTAGTTTTTTTAATTTTGCGATCCGCTCCTCGCTTTGCCTGATTTTTTCTTCCAGACTTTCACTCTGGCGGTTTAAATGGTTCAAAGTCTCCTGCATTCCCTGAAACGCGTCATTATTTAAGGCGATGCGGTAACGCTCCCCCGCGCCATGGCAGCGAATGTCCAATTCCTCTTTTTGCTTTTCCAGATTATTTTGCTTTTGAATGAGCGTCGTCCTCTTTAGCTGGATTTCCTTTTTCTTTTCTTCCGATTCCCGTAAATCCTGGTAACAGAGCATTAATTCCCGGATGCGCAATGCCCGCTGCCTGCTCTCATACTCTGTGATTTTCCTCTCCACCTCGTTTAATTGGGTTTTACTGTCTCTTAGATTTTCATAGATCTGCTTTATCTCGTCAAAACGCGCGCGCTGTTCCCGCAGCTCATGCAAAGATTCCACTTTTCCCGGTTCCAGGACGCATTCCTGGATAAACTGGTCAATGTTATTTTCCGGGTTAAACGCCATCATTTTGATCAGCTTTGTACGATATTTCGCTGCGTCGCAGCGCAGGCCAAGCGCCCGCATGATCTGCTCCACGCCTCTGTCCCTGCCTAAAAAATCCGCGGATTTCAAAGCCCTGCCATTGACCGCTAATTGATTCCTTGGGGCCACCCATAAAAAACGATCCTCTTTTCTGGCAAAATTCATTTGCTCGATCTTTGCATTACGGCAGACAAACCAACCGCTTTTTGGCTTTGATACATGATCTGCGGATTCGATACAGACTCCGACTACCAAAAAACTGTTTTCCACGGGAGACCAAAATTCCATTGCGATATAGCTGATCACCTCCCCTTCCCTTAAATATCGGAAAGGCCCGTTGCTTTTCGTATCCCCTCTTACGTATCCAAGCACGGTGCGGTCTCTGTCTTTCGCCGCCTTATTAAACTGTGTGTTTCCGGTTAGAAGATATGTGACTGCATCAAGAATTGTAGACTTTCCGCTTCCATTAACCCCTGTAAGCAAAGTAGACCCTTTTAGATTAATGCAAAAATTTTGAAATCTTGCCCATTGCACGATCAACAGCTTTGTAGCCGTTTTTCTATTCATCGTCATCCTTCTCCCCCTCGTCCCGTTCAATCTCTCCATCCTTTTGAAGCATCCTTTTTTTTGTGTTTTCCGCAAATTTTAAAAATTCTTCCATATCAAGTGCAAACGGAAGGGAAGGATATAAACATATCAGGCAGTCCGGGTCGCCTATTTTTCCTTTTATCTCTACAAGATTATATTTCGCAAACAATCCTAATATATCTGTGATAAGCCGTTTATTGTCGATCAGCTCTTTTACGCCATACTTTTCCAGCTCAAAATTTAAATCCACCACAGAAATTAAAATCGTCTGGGATAAGCTTCCCGATCGGACTCTGTCCGCATATAGCGTCCATAGGCAGCAAAGCACAACGCTTTCTATCTTTTTCAAGGCGATCCGATTGGACTGTATTTTTCCAGACTCACCCAAATCCGCGCAGTTGCGCAGCATGACCACCCCATTGTCCCGGTCAATGACCACGTCAAACCCGATATAGGCAAAATACGCCAAAAAATGCTCCAGTTTCTTTGACACAAAATAGTACGCCCGTTTATTTTCCTCGTCTTTATCACGCACAATAAACGTAGACTTCAAAAGGCGCCTACAGCATTTTTGAAACAGATCCTTTTCTGCGGAAGTATAATCGTTCCAGCGCTCCTCAATGCTCATTTCATTTTCTCCTTTGTAATGCCAAATCTTCGCAAAAGCATCTGGTTCGTTTCTAAATATCCGTCCAAAACCTCTACCGAATACCCGTTCTCACCGCTATATGCAACGGCGGAAAGCGCGCAAAGCAGATCTCTTTTACTCTGCAATGGAAAATCTTCTGAAGATATTTTTATATCTTTTCCCATTATGCGTTCCAGATATTCTTTCATTTTTTCTTTTGCATAAGGGTTGTACGCTTCCTTTTCCTGCGCAAGCCTTGCTTTTTCCATATCCTCCTTTGTCATTTCTTCCAGTTCAACCACATTTTCCCGTAAGATCGCCTGGGGCTTTCTAGGATATCGCACAGAGCCTTTGTCAATAAATTCATGTTTGTCTAAAGTAAACAATGAAAACATTTCCTCCGGGACCGTTTCTTTCCAGCCAATTTCATCCATTTCATTTACAATGTAACGGATCGTCTGCTCCACATTTCCCCTCATATCCATTTCACGGTTACGAAGAAACCGCGCCCTGCCTATCGCAATTTGCAAATAGACGTTTATCTTATGCTTAATATCCCTCATGATCCTGTCATAATCTTCCACAAGAAAACGTTTTGTCGACTCGATCATATCCGTAACATATTCTTTTGCCTGATTTTCATCTAATCCTTCTTCCTGCGCGCATCCTAAAATCAAACGCCCGTTTATTTCCGAACTGTTTAAAAATTCATCCAGCTTCGATTTGATAAAAAAGCGATAGATATGTATATTTTGCTGCTTTGTAAGCCTTGCATACTCCCGTATAAAGCTGCCGTCACAATATTCCAGCAAATTTTCCGTAAGACTCTCTAAGCTTTCTTCTTTCACCATTCGCTCGATGATCTTTTTAATAAACGTCGCCAGTCTTTTTAAGGATTTCGACAACAACCGCGCATTCCGGTAAATATTTTTTAAGCCGTTCACATAAGGCTCTTCGCTCCATTGCTCCGCATTCTGCAAAATATTATAAATATTAAAAATATAGCTGGAAAATTCCTCCCGTTCCGGCATGATCAATTTCTGCAAAAACTCTGCTAATAAGATCCCCGACTCCGTCATCAGGATATTTTTTTCGTAAGTTGCGTCGTCATTGTCTTCTTCCAGCCATCCGATATCTTTTGCGCAAAATTTACGTATAATCACATTTGCAATCTCATTATAATTTTTCTCTGCTTTTGCCCCATCCTCCTGCTCTATAAAATGTATATGATTTTCCAGCAAATAAGATGCAAGCGCATCCCGGATTCGATTCCGGGCAAGCCGATAAGTAATCTCCCTTTCGTACTGTTCATAAATCACCAATAAACAATCTGAATAAACGCGATGGTTGCTCCCACTTGCGAGACAGTTAAAGAAACCGGATGGAATGACGTTGAATAAGTTTTTCATTTGTTTTTTTTACCGATATCCCCTTTCGTGACCGATATTCCCTATCTGATGCCGTCAAAGCTCCAGCTGTTACCGTCAAAGTTCCAGCTGCCTCATCTTTTGATTCGCTGTTTCATACAAATAGACCTTATTCGACAGGGTTTCTGACGGGTCGAACGTTTTGTTCATCTGCTTGATCCGCATAAGTATATTTCGTGGCTGTACCGTGCCTTTTTTATGAAGCCTGGCTTCGCTCGTGCCTGTAAACGCGATATAATAGTCGTCTCCGAAAAGCTCCGCGATACGCTTCATGACTCCGGGATAAAACATGGCGATTGCGCCGTTTATCTGCGCCGTCGTTGTCACAGTCGGCACGGAAAGCGGTGGAAGTGAAGCAATATCACTGTTTAACGCCATAAACGCTCCTTTGTGATAAGGTGGATTTGCTAAATCCATCGGATTTAAATACATACGCGGCGGAGCCATGATATATGTATTGATCAACGCATTCTCCCACACTTCTTCTTCCTCTATCCCCCATGCCTGCATGGAAGATTTCGGCATCTTAACAGACATTACGTCATGCCTGTTTCCGTCATTTTCATCGCTTACAAGAATATAGAGAACCAGCGCCATATCGCCTACGCGCCTGTAAATATGATTTTTTAATTCAAATCGATGGTTGTTGAAATTCAGCGGCCGGATGAAAAGCTTGTCTTTTAACGAACCATACTCATTTTTTTCGATCAGATCGATAATTCCAATTTCCATAAATTTTTTGCTGAATTCAATCGAATCAACAATCTGTTCCCACACAGCCGACCAGCCGCCTTCTTCATACATCTGGTACAACTGCCTGCAATCAAATCTGCATACCTGCTCTCTCTTTCCCTTAATTTGGTGCAGGATGATATAATCGCCATTTAACACATCCGACTCCATCTTGTGATACTTGATGTTTGTTTCACGTATAATAGAAAGCTCCTTCTCATCGGTCGATGTAGCTCCATCCTCAAAGAAGGCCATTTTGCTATAATCCAGCTCCTGTTTCTTTTCCTCAAGCTTTTTTTGCAGTTCCATGATAAATTCTTTATATGCCATTTTTTGTACCTCCAACTGCTCATTTCCCGTATTTAAATAGATTCCCATGCCTGTACGATCCAATCAGTCTTTTATCTCTATTCCAATGTCTAAATCTTCTTATTTTATTAGTATACTCTAAAAGTTCACTTTTCTCAACACACTTTCGTAACTGCAAATAAATCTATTCACCACCAAAACGGAGAGTCCTTAGACTCTCCGCCTTCTATCCTTCCCCTTACAATACGCCACCGCCGTAAGAGTACTTACAAATGTCGTCACAATCGCCGGCCCAATGATCCCCGCTGGATTCACGCTCCCATACTGCTGCCGGTAGGCTGGCGTCAAGTTAGGACTAAAAATTTTTTCAACTTTTATTTCATCTGACAAACTTTCATCAACAGATAAAATAAGGCTGCATAAAGCAGCTTTATAGAACTATGTATATAAATTATTCTCTTTTTATTTATATTGTATAAATATTTTTTCTGCTTCTCTAATCTTTCCAATAGCTTGTCAATTATTCAAACTTATACAACATCCTTTTTTGCACTATCTTCATCATATGCATTTGAAAAATAGCGAAAATATACATCTAAAAGACTTTGATCAACTTGGCCTGAATTATATGCTTCCGTAAATTTTTCAGAAATATTCTTTCTTACTGAATAAACACCCGATATTTCTTTTAAAAGGCCAGCTGTACATAACTTAATCCAATTTATTTCAAATAATTCATAATTATAGTTCTTGTAATCCATCAACCATAAAGCAGATTCTATTTTCTGATCTTTTATGATACCAATTAAACTTTCGGTATCAATAATAAGACCTTTTAAATACAATTCAACAAGATTAAAGATTAACTGAGTATCGTTTTGCTCCGGAAACATGATTATAGCTTTCTCTTTTGCTTCATGTTCCTGTTCCCGATTGTTAAGATAGGAAAAAATAGTCTGCTCAGCCTCATTATCAGGATTTAATATTTTTGACTCTACTAATATACAATAAAAGTCAAAGTCTAAATTTTTACTCGTTAATTTCCAATTTTCATAAGCCTCAAAAATTACTTTTTTACATGATTCTCCGATAAAAGGATACATTTTAGCACAAATAACTCCTGCACCAGAAGAAATCAACCGTGAGATAATTTCCTTTTCTTCATATAAATGAGTATATTTTTGACACATCCAAGCAGTTTGAAGTACTAGGTTATCATGTATCGACGCCTTAGCTTCAGCTATATCATTACATAAATATTTAAGTTCTTCACTCAAAAATGATTCGATATAATTTATATTACAATCAGTTATTAAACCTTGACGTTCTGAATTATTAAAAAACCGAATGATTGCATTCCCGTATTGCCTATAATCATCAGGAATTATACACTCATTAATTTTTGTGAGAGTTTTATCAACCAAATCACTTCTAAGTTCACAGTGTCCTAAAAATAAAATGGCTTTCCAAAATACATTATCTATTAAACACCAGAACACTCTTTTGACTGACCGTTTTTTATATTTTTCTATTACAGTCAACAAATAATCAATTGCCCCTTCTTCCAAGGGAAGATTTGTAGAAACGTTTTGTAATAACTTCTGCAAATTTTTGAAATCTTCGTATTTTAAGGCTATCATCAAATCAAAACTATTTAATCTGTCTGCATGAATGTTCCCAACCCTATTTTTTTGTATAGGACTTGATAATTCTTTATTGGGTGTCATTACTGATCCAAGAATACTTTGAAAATATATTCTAAAAATTTGTTTATATTCTATATATGTATTATCAACAGCCAATTGATTTAAAACAATATAATTATAATAATCAATCATACTTTTTCTCATAGAAGAAAAAGCTGTCATGCCGCTAAAAATTACATAATTTGAATTGGCTTGCTCTTTTACTTTCTCAGATGCTAAATATGCATCCTGAAATAATGTATAAACTATATTAAATGTATAGATATCCTTTAATACATTATTATTGCCACCGAGATTTGGTAAACTCTGATATGTTCTTTCTAAATCTACTGCACTAATTTCTTCCTTTACTGTTTTTACATCTTTATGATTTATACCACCAATAATTCCTTCACTATTAATCACTATTTTTCCAACATAATATCGATTAAATTCAGCTATAAAATATTTAATATATTCTCGATGCCTATAATAAATACTTGCAGCAATCTTGAAGCAATTATAAGACGCAAGATATTCTTTCAATATATAGTTAAGATATCCTTGCTCCGTATACAATTCAGGTCTGGCTTCTGAAAGATGAGCATTATTCTCATTAACAATATCTTTTAATGTGTAGTAATCAAAATTATTTATAGCTTCAAACCAAACAGGAAAATCATGATTCGCTAAATCAATACTATCAAGATGCCATCCTATGCCATTCTCTGTTGGAGTATATAACACTATATGATTTACACCACTTTTCTCAAGAATATCTAAGATTGTTTTTATTTTTTCCAAGTTATGTTTTTCGGGTTCAAAATCTTTTATTAAATCATAGACATGTTTCCTTTTTTCTGTTTCTTCCTTACTTTCTTCATTATCTTTATTTGCTAAATAACTCTTTGTGTATTGCTCATATGCAAGATTTCTAATAATTTTGCCTGACTCATTAATCTCTTTTGTCGGATCATACTCAGCTAAATTTCCATCTTCTATTATAAGTCCAACCTTTCCAAAGGCAGTTCTTACATACCGGTCACTGGCAAAATTCATAGACTGAAATGGTTTTAAATCATCATATAATGCATCTAATTTTGCAGGTTTATCCTCTAACAAAAGCCATTTAAGCATGTTAAGAAGATTCGATGTTAAGTCATTTTCTTTAAAATCCCTATTAAGCTGTAAAGACGCATAAAGAACATTTATTCCCAAATTTTTATAATAATCAGCTTCATTAGCATCATACTCTTTACCAGATTCAATTAAATATGCTCTTTGAAAATCTCCTTCAAGTATATCTTTTGCCCATGAAAATATCTGTTTAATATCTGGATCGCTAAAAGAATACCCTAAAAACAGGATAACATTTGTACCAATTAAAGATTTTACATAGTTCTCTATAAGCCTAAAATTGCGTGAATACGAGAGATAGTCATCTTCTTTTAACACAAAATTATCATTATCAAAATCTCCATGAATTTTGATAAGCTCTTTTCCACCTTTTCTATAAGGAAGATCTGCGTCTTTACTAACTACAAAAATAACTTCGCTATTATCCTCTGCTGCTTTCTCAATCAGATTATCGTAATTCGTTGTAATAATTGTATGAGTATTAAACTCAATAATTTTATCATGAATTTCGTGCTTTTGTAAAAAATCTGCATGACGAAATACTTTCCTCATCAGCTGGGTGTATTCTTTTTTACCTCTGGCATTGAAATAATACTGAGGAATACGCAGAAAATCAAGATTTTCATCAGAAACACCTAAATGAGATGAAATTTCCTTTATTGCCTGAGGCCATGTAGGCATTCCTGAACATACAGAAGCTCCAGCTCCGACAAATAAAATTAACCGTCCATCGTGCCTTGCTTCAGTTATAATCTTTTTTCATTCTATATAATGACTCAAAATTCCTTTATCACTTATCACAATTAATTACTCCTATATTTTCTGTCTAAGTTTTCTCGTCTGTCACAAATAGTTATTGTATACTTCACAGTCTCATTTTTATCTGCAAATTTCAATGGTGTTTAGCAGCAATACAACAATTTCTACGCCTTTTTCTTCCGATTTCGTTGCACAACTGCACTTTTAAATGCTTTCATCATAGCCGGTGACAACTCTTTACAATCCTCATCAAAAACAATAGGGCTTTTTTGAGCTTCTTCAATTTCCTTTAATTGCTCTTTTGTAGGTTTTTGCCCACTCTCAATAATCAATGTCCTGATCATAATAAAGCTCCCTTTCTGCATTTGTTGCAAGTCTTGCTGAAATTAATCTAATTATATCTTTTCTTTCTGTAAATACTACAAACAAGACATCCCCTACTTTACCTATTGCAATATATCTATCCTCATCAGCGCTATGTTCAAAATCAAACATTTCTATATAATAAGGATCATCAAATACATATGCTGCGGTTTCAAAGGATATTTTATGTTTTTCTTTGTTTATGGTATTTTTATTTTCATCCCACTCAAATTTCATTTTTAATCCTCTCAAACTACTCTACCGTTAATAGTATATCACTAATTAAGGAATTCATCAATTTCATTTCTCAATCTCTTTACAATACAATCTTTATCATTATAAAAATATACTTTAACTCCAAATAGCTATATTTGAAATTTCCACTTGATTTCAACTCTTTCACCATTATATATATCTATGCACTCAATTAATTCATCTACTAATTCTTTTGTCAACTCCTGATTTTTTATAACAGCATCTAATCTCACCTTTTCCTTTGGTCTGTCTTGGACTGATGAAATGTCATTTAATTTTTGATTCAGCACGTCCAATTTTTTCTTACACTCTTTTTCCCTCTGTGTCAGTTCATCTTTCTTTATTATATATTCTTCTTTTTCTATCCACCCCTCTTTCCACCGATGATATGCCTCCATGCGACCAGCCTTACAGTTTTCAGCCTGGATTTCCAACATCCGCTTATCTTCTTTCAGCTTAGAAACTACTTTCAATATTTCTATCCTTTTATCTTGACTGGGAACCTGTGTAAAAAATCCCTTTCTTCCCTGCCCTGGCCGCATATTCCCACTCTGCTTCTGTCAGCAGGCGGTAGCCGTCCGCATTTCGGTTCCATGTGACAGTCCTGCCTTTGACTTTGTATACCGGTTTCAGATGATTCTTTTTACTCAGCTTATTACAGAAATTGACAGCGTCATACCAGGTCACATTTTCAACCGGCTTATCACTGCCCTTATGCCTGCTTGGATTTTTTCCCATGACCGCCTTGTATTCTTTTTGTGTCACTTCATAAGGCGCTGCATAAAAATCATTCACTGTAACCTCGTGAGAGGTCTCATCTTTTCCGCGCAGACGTTCCGTCCGGGGGCTTCCCATCGTAAATGTCCCTCCCTCAACCAGCACAAGCCCGTCCTCTGTGCGCTCTGCGGCCTTTGCATGAATATCCGGCATCGTAAAAACAAATGCTGCTGCCAGAATTGCCGCGCCCAGACATTTTTCCAATATCTTTACTTTCTCCTTACCCATAAATTTCGGATCTGTTTCAAATAAATTCATTTTATAACCTCCATTCTCTTACAGCATAGTCATTATCGTTATAAGTTTCTTCCTATTTTTCATTTCATTTTCTCCTTTAACATTTGAACCGCGGCTATCAAATAATGCACCGCAACACATACCTCCAATCATTCCCATATGTTCCATATAAAAAAGGAAACTCGAAAGCGGCGGCAAGCTCTGCGGTATCATTCTCATATCATCCCATAAACCGCTTTGTAAAAATCCATAGATTCCAGCTCCCAAAACGAATAGTTCCGGCAGATAAATGGCATATCCGAAAACTGTACGGATATAAGCAGGTATTTCATACTGTCTGCTTGCTTCTTCGATCATCAACATTCATCCCTCCTTAAAAATCGGGCAGAGATGATTACTTCCCCTGCCCGCGCGCCAGGCGTCCGTCTGCCTGCTGACATATTTCTTTTGGACGCCCGTGCGCATAAAAAAGTAGATGCCCTATTTTGGACATCTACATTATAATTCATAGCAGATTAAAATGTCTAATACCTATATTAAATTATATTAAATACCTAAAACGCATTTTTAATCCATTCAATAAACTTCATGGCGGCAGGAGAGAATACCTGATTCTTTTTCCATACAAGTACGCTTTTATTTTCAATTTCCGGGAACAATGGACGAAGACACAGGCTCTCATGGTTATTTTCAAACTCATGCACTAAAGCCACGCCGACATGATTTTCCACCATAATAGAACGGTTGCTGTAAGACAGGTTATAGGTAACAGCAATATTCAAGCTTTCATACAACTCCCCGAACCAGTTCTCTAATTCATTGCGGACGGACTTTCTCTTTACCATCATCAGCGGCTCTCCGACCAGATCGGAAGGCGTAATTTTTTCCTTTTCTGCCAGCGGGGAATCCTTCCGCATCAGCACGCACCATTTTTCCCCAAGCGGCATCCGGATAAAATGATACCTGCTAATCTCAACAGGTTCCAGTATCAGGCCAAAATCCAGCACGCCATTCTCGATATGCTCTTTCACATCGTCCGCAACTGCCGTATAGATCTCAAATGCCACTTCCGGATACTTCTGCCGGAAAGAAACCATCATTTGCGACAGATAAGCCATATTTTTTGTTTCCCCGCACCCAATCGAAATTTCACCGCAAATACCGTCTTCGCCCTGTGCCAGCTCTTTTTCCGCTTTATCTGCCAGATCAACAATTTCCTGTGCCCTGCGGCGTAAAAGCCGCCCCTCATCTGTCAGGATCACCCGGTGTCTGCTCCTTTTAAACAGCTTTACGCCGAGCGTTTCTTCCATCTGCATAAGCTGCCTTGAGAGGGACGGCTGTGAAATATGGAGAAGCCCTGCCGCCTTTGTTATATTTTCTTCCCTTGCTACTGCAAGGAAATATCTGAGTACACGAAGTTCCATGTTGATCCGCCTTTCCTTTCACATTGCACTCAGTATAACAGACAAAAAATGCGAAATCAACATATCTTATGCTAATCATTCTGTTTTTAAATCATTTGATTTACTTCACCATATATCTCTTTACCTGTCAATATCCACAAGCGTATACACCCTGCTTCCAAGTCCTATTTCCTGCGCATGTTCCAGTGTAAGCAGACCGTTTCTGCTTTCGATCCGGTTTACAAGGGAAGCGCCGTCCCCATTTTTCTGTTCATATATTAAATCCACACATGCCTGGTCAAGCGCAACCGGATCTTCGGATGCCAGTATCCCGATATCATGCATGTCAGGCTCTGCCGGATGCCCGTCACAGTCACAATCCACCGAAAGGCGGTTCATAACATTGATATACATGATCCGTTTCCCGTTTCCAAGATAATCAGACACCGCTTTTCCAGCTTCCGCCATAGATTCCAGGAAATCATTCTGCTTTCCGCCCCATGCATTCGTCCTGCTTGTCCCTCCAGAATGAATCCAGCATTTTCCTTCACTGGATGCAAGGCCGATGGATATATTTTTCACTGCCCCACCGAACCCTGCCATAGAATGCCCTTTAAAATGTGACAGTACCAGATAAGAGTCATAATGTCCAAAATTCTTTCCAACATAATTTACGGACAGCCTTGATCCGTTTTTCACTGGTATTTCCATAGAACCATCCGCATCCTGAATATCCACATCTGCAATCTCCGTAAATCCATGATCTTTTGCTACCTGCATATGCATTGCCGTAGAAGCCCTTGAACCTCCGTATGCGGTATTGCATTCCACAATCGTCCCATCCACAGACTGCACAAGCTCCCGGATCAGATCCGGATCAAGATAATTGCTTGCAGGAGGCTCCCCTGTGCTTAGTTTTACAGCAGTCCTGCCTGACGGCGCCCATTGAAGCGACTGATAAACTTTCATAAGCCCTGCGCTGTCTATATTTCTGGTCATATAGACAACGGGCTTTCCTGCTGTTTCCGTGTTTTGGTCATCCGACGGTTTTTCTTCTTCGTCTGAAGGCTGGTTCTCCTGTTTTTCCATACTGCTGCCTGTTACCCTGATTTTCATCCATGTACTCTTCTTTTTCCCTCTGCGGTTTACGGTAACCGTAACCTTTGCATTTCCGGAACGTTTCGCCGTAAGCTTCCCCCTGTTATTTACAGATACAACTTCCGGACGGTCTGACTGACATCTGATTTTATCTTTTGTGTCCGACGGCTGAATCATTACTTTGAAATTTTTGGTTTTTCCTGTTTTCATCCGATATGTTCTTTTTGTAACATCTTTCTTTCCAATCCTGATACTTATAGATTTTACCGTCCGGCTGCCTGCCGCCTGTGCATACAGCGCTCCTGCCGTTAAAACAGCCAGACATGCCATACACATCAGTAAAACTCGAAGGTTTATTCGTCTTTTTCTTTCCATAAATGTCTCCTAAAACTATGATTTTAATTTTTTCCTCATCCGTAGCGATTAGACACTGCTGCCAATAAAGTCACCTATAAACGAGCACATCCACGATAAAACCTGACAGATATGCATAAACTATAACAAATGCCAGATACAGCAAAAATTTTTTCATGCCAAGCACAATCTTCAATGCGCCTAAGTTTGTGATCTTTGTCGCGGGGCCGGTAAGCATAAACGCTGCCGCGCTCCCCATTCCCATGCCTTCATACAGCCACGTCTGAAGCAGAGGTATCGTACCGCCGCCACAGGCATAAAGCGGAACTCCAATCGTTGCCGCCATAAATATCCCAAACCGCCCGTTCCCGCCAAACAGCTCCCCTGCAAAATCCGCGGGCACATACCTCTGGAAGAGCGCTGACAGCAGGATTCCCGCAAGAAAATAGATTCCCGTCACCCGGACATTCCTGCCAAAATTTTTTAAAAACCGTAAAAACAGATTTGGGTCTGTATCCCGGTCTGTCTGCGTATAGAACCCGTTAAAATTAAAAAATGAGCTGTCTTTGTAAAAAAGATGGATAAGCGCCCCTGCTGTAATCCCGCCAAAAAAACAGGTAACAATCCTGACAGCCAACGCTTTCTTTCCAAGAGCCGCGCTGTAAAGAATCAGCTGCGGGTTCAGCAGAATGGAGCTCATCATAAAGGAAGCAAGCCAGCTGTCTTTCATTCCGCTTTTTGAAAACGACGCAGCAACCGGGATAGTTCCATACATGCATAATGGCGAAGCAATCCCAAGCGCGCTGCCTGCCACAATTCCTAATAACCCGATTTTTCTACAGGACAGTCTCTGGAATAGCCCATGAATTTTTTTCTTTGCAAATACAGAAACCGCGGAACCAACTGCCATGCCTAATACCCAGTATCTGAAAATCTGCCTGAACTGGATGATAAAATAATACCAGAGATAGACA
>CANDMI010000086.1 GCA_947385775.1 uncultured Eubacterium sp.
AACTACCCCCTGAACTACACTCTTTCCCTACACGACGCTCTTCCGATCTGGAGGTGTCCGGCGACAAGCAGGTAGTGACGCGGCTGTCCGGCGGCATAGAGCTAAGCAATGTAATGTTTCGGTATAACGAGTCCATGCCATATGTCATTGACGATCTTACGCTTAAGATAAGGCCGGGCGAGTATGTGGCGATCGTAGGGGCCACCGGATGCGGGAAATCCACGCTGATGCGCCTGCTTTTAGGGTTTGAAAAACCGGACAAAGGGGCGGTTTACTACGATGGGAAAGATTTATCAAGGATTGACTTAAAATCCCTGCGCCGCAGGATCGGCGTGGTGTTGCAGGACGGCAAGCTTTTTTCCGGCGACATTTTTTCCAATATCGTGATCTCCGCTCCGTGGCTGAATTTAAATGACGCGTGGGAGGCGGCGGAAATGTCCGGCATCGCCGCGGACATCCGTCGTATGCCAATGGGAATGCACACCGTTATTTCAGAAGGCGGGGGTGGCATCTCCGGCGGACAGCGCCAGCGGCTTTTGATCGCCCGCGCCGTGGCGCCAAAGCCAAAGATCTTAATGTTTGACGAAGCCACAAGCGCGCTGGACAATCTGACGCAAAAACAGGTTTCCGAGGCGTTGGACAACTTAAAATGCACAAGGATCGTAATCGCCCACAGGCTTTCCACGATACGCCAGTGCGACCGGATCATTGTGCTGCAAAACGGCAAGATCATAGAAGACGGAAATTATACTCAGTTATTAGAGTTAAACGGCTATTTTGCGCAGCTTGTGGCAAGGCAGCAGGCGGAGTAAAGACTGGATCTGGTTTAGTCGCCCTTGGCGCCACGGCAAAAAATTTTCATGAATCTATAAAAAATAAAAAAAAGATTGACGCTTGTTTGAAAGTGGAGCGTATCAATAAATAGATCAGGCACAGGGAGCCTTAAGCGAGTTTGAAACGTGTTTGAAAGCGCTTATGGAAGGCGGAGAGGCGGGATAGGCAGATGGAAGAAAAACTCGCGCTTTTATTCGATTATCAGCGGTTTTTCAAAAACGGCAGGATCGAGCGGATGTTAGAAGAGCTGGAGGAAAGGTACGGGGAGGAGCTGACAGATGAGTGGCTTTCTAAGGTTAGCGCCGCTGGCGATGCGTGGCGGGAAATAGGTCGTAAATGTAAGCTTATGGAGGAGAGGCATGGAGAGAAATGAGCTGCTCCAGGAAATTTATCAAAGCTTTTCGGGCAAGGTGGAAGCTTACATACGAAGCCGGGTGGCAGACACGCAGGATGTGGAGGATATCGCATCGCAGGTGTTTTTGAAGGTATGTCAAAACATTGACCGTTTTTCGGAGGAAAAAGCGGCGCGCTCCACCTGGGTTTATACGATCACCCATAATACGGTGATCGATTATTATAGGAAAAGGGGGAGGGATGCGCCGATGCAGTTATGCTGGGAATTGCCACAGCTGCCCAAGCAGGACCAAAGCCTGGAGGATGTTTTGAAAAAAGAAAGCTTAGACGCGCTCGCGGACGCTTTAGAAAATCTGGAAGAGCGGGAACGCGACCTTACGCTTTTGCATTATTACAAAAATAAGAGCTTAAAAGAAATCGCGTCGATTATGGGTATGTCTTACAGCAATGCCCGTGTGATACATAAAAAAGCGCTTGGCAAGATGAAAAAACGGATGGCGCAATATGAAAAGTAAAAATAAAAAAGGAGGGAAACATGAAAAAATTATTAGAAGCAATGGAACAAAATGGAGAGCTAAAAGCAAAGATCGACGAGCTGGATAAAAAGCCGGACAGCGCTATAAATGATTATATTCAATTAGCGTCCGAATACGGGATCGAGCTTAAGGAAGAGGATTTTAAACCTGCGGACATGCAAGGAGAGGTTTCGGATGAGGAGTTAGACGCTGTGGCGGGAGGCGATGAATGCTACTGCGCGGTCGGCGGAGGCGGGACGGGAAGGTCGAATACGGAACGGACCTGTGCCTGCGTATTGTTCGGGCAGGGAGACGGAAAGATGTTTTGCGATGTTCGATGCACTTGCACTGTGGGAGGCTACGGGTCCGAAAGGTAAAGCAGCAGTATAGCATTAGAAGAAAACAGAAGTAAGAAGAAAGCGGCATAAAAAAACAGCATTCGAAAAAAGGACATTGCGGAAAGGAAAAGTATGAAAAAATTATTAGAAGAGATGGAAAAAAATGAAGAATTAAAGTCAAAGGTTGAAAAGCTGGATCAAGATCCAGGCAGCGCGCCAAAGGATTATATTGAATTAGCGGCCCAGTACGGGGTAGAGCTAAAGGAAGAGGATTTTAAACCGGCAGACGTCAAAGGAGAGCTAAGTGAAGAGGAGCTTGACGCCGTGGCAGGTGGAACACCTTGTGCGTGCATAGTCGGAGGAGGCGGTGAAGTGAGCACAGATTATGAAAAAACCTGCGCCTGTGTGCTCGGCGGGGCCGGAGAATATAAAGGGGCCGCGCGTTATACCCATGGCAGCGTAGTAAGATGCGCCTGCGCGATCGGAGGCAGCGGGGATGAAGGACATTATAGGGAGTATTTATAAAAGATGATAAATAACATTGTAAGGAAGTGGAGGCGTAAGGTTATTTTTACGCCGCAAACGGAAAGGAAAGATCAATATGAAGGCATTATTAGAAGCGATGGAAAAAAATGAGGAGCTGAAGGCAAAGATCGACGAGCTGGATAAAAATCCAGACAGCGCGGTAAAAGATTATATTGAATTAGCGTCTGAATACGGAATCGAGATCAAGGAAGAAGATTTTCAGCCTGCAAGCATACAAGGAGAGGTTTCGGATGAGGAGCTGGATGCTGTAGCCGGAGGCGGCGAATGCTACTGCGCGGTCGGCGGCGGCGGGTCGGAATCCTATAAAGACGATACCTGCGCCTGCGTGCTGTATGGGCAGGGGTCGCACCTCACGAACTCTTCTGGGCAGGGCGGCGGTATGAGATGCACTTGCGCGGTCGGGGGCTATGGGACGGAAAGGTAAAAAGAGCGTCATATAGGACACAATAGGAGCAAAGAGTCTTTTTTGAAAGAAGAAAAAACATGAAAAAATTATTGGAAGCGATTGAAAAGAATGAAGAATTAAAGGCAAAGGTTGAAAAGCTGGATCAAGATCCAGTCAGCACGCCGGACGATTATATTAAATTAGCGGCGGAATATGGGGTAGAGTTAAAGAAAGAGGACTTTCAGCCTACAAAGGCGCAAGGAGAGCTGGAGGAAGAAGAGCTTGACAAAGTTGCGGGAGGAGGGATCTGCTATTGCGTGCTCGGCGGCGGCGGAGATGCGTCGGATTTCGATAAAACCTGCGCCTGCGTGCTGGTAGGAGCTGGAGAATTCGCAGACGGCTTTGATGCGGACGATAATCTAAGATGTATGTGTCCGGTTGCAGGAAACGGAGAGGCGGGAGTTTATTCTCTCAGGTAATAAGCGGATCGTCCCACCCGCCGCACGCTCTGGCCGGGCGCCAGTTTCAGGCACGCCGCCTGGCGGGTGGAAAGCGACAGGCGCAAAAGACTGAGAAAACCTTGGGATAAGGGAGTTAAGCATGAAAAAATTATTAGAAGCGATGGAACAAAATGAGGAGCTGAAAGCAAAGGTTGAAAAGCTGGACAGCAATCCGCAAAGCGTGAGAGAGGATTATATAAAATTAGCGGCAGAATACGGGGTGGAGCTAAAGGAAGAGGACTTAAAACCGCAAGAGGCGAGGGGAGAGCTTACCGATGGGGAGCTGGATGCGGTCGTGGGAGGAGCGAGTTGTATCTGCGTGCTCGGAGGCGGCGGGGAAGACACCAATCAGTTTGAAAAAACCTGCGCTTGCGTGCTTGCCGGAGCCGGAGAATACGACGGCTATGCCCGCGATCAGTTTGACAGCAACGCCAGATGCTACTGTGCGATCGGCGGAAGCGGGGATGCGGGGCATTTGTAAAATATAGGACGTTTGTCAAAAACCGGGAAGAAGGAAATCGAATATGAAAAAATTATTAGAGGAAATGGAAAAAAACGCGCAGCTGAAAGAAAAGATCGAAAAGCTGGATCAGGATCCAAAAAGCGCCCCGAAGGATTATATGGAGTTAGCGGCAGAATACGGGATAGAGCTAAAGGAAGAGGACTTTAAACCGGCAGGCGAACAAGGAGAGCTTACAGAAAATGATCTGGATGCGGTCGCGGGCGGGGGCGAATGCTACTGCGCGGTCGGCGGCGGCGGGACAGCGTCATATAGCTCAGACGCCTGCGGCTGTGTGCTCGGCGGGGCTGGAACATACGACCTGGGCCTGGTAAGATGCACTTGCGTAATTGGGGGCTGCGGGACAGATCATTAAAGAGGAACAAACTAAATTAGAACGGAGAGGCAGGATATGAAAAAATTATTAGAAGAGATAGAAAAAAATGAGGAGTTTAAGGCAAAGGTTGAAAAGCTGGATCAAGATCCAAAAAGCGCGCCGAAAGATTATATTGAATTAGCGGCGGAATATGGGATAGAGCTAAAGGAAGAGGATTTTAAACCGGCAAACGGGCAGGGGGAGCTTAACGATGGAGAACTGGACGCGGTCGCGGGCGGAACTGGATGTGGATGTGTGATCGGCGGAGGCGGTGAGGAGTCAAAGTATGATAAGCTTTGCGTCTGTGTGGGCGGCGGATCCGGAGATTTCTCGGAATATGCTTTTGAAAGGGGAAACAGATGCGTTTGCGTAGTGGCAGGCGGCGGGGTCGAAGGGACGACAAACTGCACTATATGGGGCAATTAACGTTTCTGGCTTTCATTCCGAAAAAAGGAGTAAATTATGGGATATTATCGTTTAAAGGATTCTTATGTCCTGCGCGGATGGGAAAAGCTGCCTTGGGCGCTCGTTTTGCGTCCAGGGAATCAGGTCCTTTTTTTGAGCAAAGAGGAGTTTGACGCATTAAGCATTTGCAACGGCATGTGCGACTGCGACGTAAAAATCGTGCCGGAGCGTACAAAAGAGCTGATCCGTAAGGCGGTTGAAAAAGACATTGTAGAGCCTTGCGGCTATGGGCAGGAGCTGTTGCCAGACCAGGAATACCGTCAGTATCAAAACCGTTATATCCGTACCGCCCATTGGTCGATCACGGGAAAATGCAATTATAAGTGCAGACATTGTTATATGTCGGCGCCGGAAGCAAAGTACGGCGAACTGCCTCATGAGACAATTATGGATATCATAGATCAGCTGGAAGAATGCGGCGTAATGTCGGTCAACCTGACCGGAGGGGAGCCGCTCATACGAAAAGACTGGTGGGAGATCGTAGACGCTTTGCTTGAACGCCATATCAACATCCAGACGATTTATTCCAACGGCGCGCTGGTAAATGAAAAGCTGCTTTCAGAGCTTTCCAAACGGGGGATCAAGCCGGAGTTTAACATGAGCTATGACGGGGATGAAGGCTGGCATGACTGGCTAAGGGGGATTCCGGGCGCGGGAGAAGCGGCGCTGCGGGCATTTGACTTATGCCATGAAATGGGCTTTCCAACCGGCGCGGAGCTTTGCATCCACAAAGGGAATAAACACCTGCTGCGACAGAGCATCCTTACGCTTGCAAAACACCATTGCACGCATCTGAAAACAAACCCGGTGTCAGAAACAGAGCTGTGGGAACGGCTCGGCGGGGATTATGCGATCACAATGGAAGAGACAATGGAAACCTATCTGGAATACCTTCCGGCGTATTTTGAGGATGGAAGGCCGCTTTCACTGATGCTTGGCGGTTTTTTCATGTGCAACGGGAAGGATTCGCGCAATGGGGACAAAGTAAGATGGACGATTCCTATGAAAAAGTACGATGGCGGGGACAACTGCCTAAACCAGACCATATGCGGCCATGCAAGGCAGGTAATGTACCTTTCCGCAGAAGGGCGTATGCTCCCTTGCATGTCCCTTTCCGCATATGATATACAACAAGATTACCCTCTTGTTACAGAAATGGGTCTTCAAAAGGGGCTTACGGATTCCGTCTATATGAAGCTGATCGACACCCGCGTAGAGGAATTTTTAGCGCATACAAAGGAATGCGGGGACTGCGAATACGCAAAAGTCTGCGCAGGCGGATGCAGGGCAAGCGCTCTGTTTTCTGATAAGACAAACATTATGGCGCCGGACCGCGCAGCGTGTCTGATATTCCGCGGGGGGTATGGGAAACGGCTGGAGGAACTGATGAAAGGTTTGGATTTAAAATAATTGGATTTAAAATAATTTGAAGGTTTGTGTACCCGGACGCTGGAAGTAAGCCAGGGGCCAGTCCTGATGTTCCGGCTCCGGGATGTAAGAAGCCCTAAGCACTCTGTTTACAAACTGTCAATACCGGACGGACCGGGATTGCATCGCCATCCATGGCGGCAATCCCTTTTTCGGGCATCCCTGCCCGAAAATCCTGTTAAAAACAGAATGCTAAGGGCTTCTAACATCCCCTCGCAAGTCACATCGGGACAGGCCCCCGGCTTGCTTCCGGCTGGTTATCGAAAATTTATACGTTTCAAAACTGCATGCCAATAACAGCCGGAAACAGACAACAGGCCCGTTCGGATGTGACTGTGCAGGGATGTTAGAAGTTCTTGGCATTCTGCTTTCCGTACAGGATTTTCGGGCAGGGATGCCCGAAAAAGGGGATTGCGCCATGGATGGCGGTTAATCCTCGGTCCGTCCGGCATTGAAACCCTTGCATAGAATGCCTAGAACCTCTTACATCCCAGAGCCGGAACATCCGGACGGGCTTGCTGCCTGTTTCCAGCGTCCGGGTGGAATTTTCCCAATATTTTGCCAGATAACGCTCTATTATTGATGATTTACACGTTAGAACCCCAACCCATGAAAAGCAACCTTGCTTTTGCATGGGCAGTTTTTTTCATTGGATGGAAGCTTGCTATGCGCATTTGCGTATGATATGATAAAAGTCAGACATACAAAACGTGATTTTCGGACGTTTTTTACTTTGACGCGTTGGAAAAAGAGAGGGCGCTTTATGGCAGCAACGATATCGATCGGATACCAGGAATTTGATGACGTTATTCGTCAGAACTTGTTTTACGTGGATAAAACATCATTTATAAAAGAATGGTGGGGCAGCGGCGACAAAGTGACTTTGCTGACCCGCCCAAGGCGATTCGGGAAAACCCTGACCATGAGTATGCTGGAACAGTTTTTTTCTGTGGAATATGCGGGCAGCGATTTATTTTATGGGCTGGATATCTGGAAGGATGAAGCTTACCGTAAATTACAGGGAGCTTATCCGGTGATATCTATAAGCTTTTCAAACATCAAAGAATCCTCTTTTTTAGAAACAAAAAGAAAAATCGGAAAGATGATCGAGATTTTATACCGCAGCTATTCCTTCTTGCTGGAAGGAGAATTGCTTAGCGAAGCGGAAAAAAGAGATTTTTGCCGGATATCCCCGGATATGCCAGATGTAGAGGCTTCTTTGGCGTTGCAGCAGCTGTGCGCATATTTATATCGTTTTTATGGAAAAAAAGCCATTATTTTACTGGACGAATACGACACGCCTATGCAGGAGGCTTTTGTAAACGGTTACTGGGAGCGGCTTTCCGGGTATATCCGAAATATCTTAAATGCCACGCTTAAGGGAAACCGTTACTTGGAGCGCGCCCTGTTAACCGGGATCACCCGTATCAGCAAGGAGTGTATTTTTTCAGATTTAAATAATATAAAAGTGGTAACCACGACCTCGGAGGAATATGACGGCTGTTTTGGATTTACTAAAGAGGAAGTGCGTAAGGCTTTGGAGGAATACCATTTATCAGAACGGATGCCGGAAGTTAAGCAATGGTACGACGGATTTACGTTTGGCGAAAGAAAGGATATTTACAATCCATGGTCTATTTTGAATTTCCTCGATACCGGAAAGCTGGACACGTATTGGGCAAATACCAGTTCAAACCGGCTGGCTGGAAATGTAATCCGTGCGGGGAGCAAGGATACGAAGCAGCTTTTTGAAGATTTGCTTCATGGTGGGAGCATTGTAGTTTCGTTGGATGAGCAAATTATCTATAACCAGCTGTTTGTTAAGGAAAGCGCGGTTTGGAGCCTGCTGCTTGCTGCGGGGTATCTGAAGGTGGTGGAGGCTGTTTTTGTGGAAAGGACAGGCCGGATGTCTTACCGGCTGGCACTTACAAATAAAGAAGTCTGCATTATGTTTGAGGATATGATACATGAGTGGTTTTCGGATTATGACAGTGGATACAATGACTTTTTAAAAGCGCTGCTTTTAGACGATGTAAAAGCAATGAATCTATATATAAACCGGGTTGCGTGCGCGACTTTCAGTTTTTTTGACAGCGGAAAAAAAGCGTCCGCGGAAAAAGAGCCGGAACGGTTTTACCATGGTTTTGTTTTGGGGCTGATCGTGGATTTGGAGGAACGGTACGCGGTATTGTCAAATTGGGAAAGCGGGTTTGGCCGTTATGACGTTATATTGGAGCCAAAAAGAAATTCCGACGATGCGATCATCATTGAATTTAAAGTCCAGGATGCGCAAGATGAAAAATCCTTGCAGGATACGGTTGCGGCGGCATTGCGCCAGATTGAAGATAAATGCTATGCGTCGACTCTGAACGCGAAAGGGATTTCGGAAAACAGGATACGAAAATATGGGTTTGCGTTTCAGGGAAAGAAAGTATTGATCGGGAAAGAGGATAGATTTGGATAATTAAATTGACAATATAATCTGGTTTTGTTTATAATAGCGTTGTTTAAATCACATCACATGTGGGCATATTTGAAAATTTCAATTCAAAAATGCTCTGGAAAAGGAGAGAGTTTATGAAGCCAGTAAAAAAGTCATTGCTTTGTATCGTATTGTCATGGTTTATGGTATTTGGCGCGGTCGTAACGCTGCCTGTTACAGTGCAGGCGGAGACGACCGTTTACGTGACGCGAACGGGAAGCAAGTACCATACGCATAAGTGCGGAAATGGGACTTATTATGCGTCCTCTTTGTCCTCAGCGAAAGCGAGGGGGCTTACGCCGTGCCAGAAATGCTTTGGGAGCGGTTACACTGGAACTTCGCCGTCCGCCGGCGCAGGAAGCGGCGGCGCATCCGTAAGTCCCGCACCCGTAAGGCCGGCGCGGCCTGCGCCAAAGCCGATTTCACTGAATGCAAAATCCATGGAGCTCGTAAAGGGCAAAGCCAAAAGGCTGAAAGTGAAAAATGCTTCTGGCGCGGTCAGATGGACAAGCAGCGACAAAACAGTTGCCACCGTATCGGACGGAGTCGTGAAGGCAAAGGGAGCGGGAAGGGCGACGATCACAGCCGTTTCAAATGGCCAGGAAAGATCGTGCAAGGTCAAAGTGGAAGCTCCGCATATATCGCGAAAGGAGCTAAAGCTTGTTTTGGGGAGCCAAAAACGCCTGAAAATCTTTGGATGCAGCCATGGCATAAGCTGGCGCTCCAATAAAAGCGGCGTAGCGTCTGTCAATAAAAACGGCTATGTGTCCGCGGGCAAACCGGGAACCGCAACCATTACCGGAAAGGTTCATGGGAAAAAATACGCCTGCAAGGTTACGGTCACGCTGCCAAAGATAACGGAGGCTGAAATCGTAAATTTAACGGGCGAGCTGGATTTGGACAGCGAATATACGCTGGAGGTCGATACGGATAACAATCGGATCTTTGATTACATAGACGTAAAAGCAAAGTCGTCTGACAGCTCTATTATAAAGGTTACAGAAACCTATGACCGCTATGTGGTTCTTGAGACGAATGGAAATACCGGTTCAGCGGTTATTTCCGTAACGATCGGCGACCTGACGCTTGAGCATACATTTTTTGTTACGTCGGATTTCGATTTCGAAACGGATGAAGAGCAAGAGTGGAATTTATAAGTTGCAAGGGCATGTTTCGTTTCAGGGACATGTTCAGTTTTAGGGACGTGTTCGTCGAGCAGAGAAGATTTCACTTCTCCGCTCGTCGCGCACCCGCATGTGGAAATTTATTTTATAGTTCTTTTATCTTGGTCTGCGGCCTTCCCGGTCTGGCAGCGTAGGAAACGCCTGGTGGGGTTCTTTTTGATACCAGTATGCGACGCTTGCCAAGTCGTCCTGGCGTTCAAACAGGCCCCGGTGGGAAACGCCGATCTGCTGTACGGTGACCTTTAAATCTTGTTCAAAAAAGATTGGGTCGCACAGATGCCAGCGGTAGAAGCCCCTCATAGGCGGGCAGTCGTCGTTGTGGTAAGGGTGCGTCAGGTTTTGGTCATGCCTGGAATAATATGGGTATCCAAGGTATGGGGTCGTGTAGCATTGTTCCTGCATTACCCCATCTGGATATCCGGCAAAGCTCCAGGAGCCGCCAAAATAATCTTCCATCCCGGTGCCGCAGATGGTAGGAAATTCTTTGTCCCCGTCTATATAAAATTTCACTTCCCCCTCGCCCCACCAGTACCGTTCTAAGGTGGAAAGCGCAAGATAGGTTCCCACGTACCTGCCCATGCCGCGAATCCCATCCGCAATTACATAGTCTGATCCTTTTGTCGTGATCGGCTGTCTTTTCCAGGAAGCGTGGAAATATTCCGTGTCCGCTGGCATTTCATCATAAAGAATGTAATCGATCTGGTAAAAAAACACAGGCAGCGTCTCCGGGTGGTCGTTGACAAGCGTGATCTTTGCGCCGCGGCCAAAAGGCATCTGGAAATAGCTGTTAAAGCCCCGCAGCGGAGCCACTACAATGCAGAAGGAATTGACGAAGCATTCTTTGCCAAAGCCGCAGCAGAAAAAGTCGCCAAGGGGCGCCTCCACCGAAGGCTCTGTTTCGTTATCCCAGTAAATTTTTAAGATCAGGTTGCGTAAGACGAAGCATTCCGCGTCGGATGTTTTTTGGTCTACGGTCATCCAGATATGGGAAATCATGCCCGCGCCCTTTATATCCGCAAGCACGACCTCCTCGCCTGGCGCGATATTGGTAAGGCATGGGCTGCCTTTTCTGGATCTTCCCAGATGGCTGGACGCCATGCCGCCTTTTCCTTTTTCACCGGTTGGATTTTCCGCGTTGATCGCGCGGCTTTTGCCGCGTTTTATGAGTAATGGGTTTGTCATAGGCTGCACTCCTTTTATGCGATGCCCCCAGGTTAGGGGGCGGTTTGTATGAGATTAATCTGCGCTAACGGCCGCGATATTTTTTGGGATCGTAAATTCCACGACTCCCATATATCCAGGCGCAACCTCGTATTCGTCGAATACGACAACGATCTCGCCTTTTTTATTGAAATAGAAATTCGTCTCATCCGAGATGGAATCAAACCCGTAAGGATCTTCCTTGGATCGGATAAAATAGGTGACGTTTTCATCCTTTTTCATCTGTTCCTTCATCTGCTTTTTGATATATTTGCTGATGGATTTTTGACCGTTTTCTCCATCCTTTAATATGTCCGTTAATGTGACCAGGTTTCCGGTCTGTTTGTCAATATGGAAAATCTTGACAAATTCATTCCCGCCAGCCATGATCACCAGGCTGTTGATGCGGATGGAAAGCAGTTTTTCATCTTCATAGACGACCTCATAAGAGGACTTTAAGGTATAATTGCCTTCCCCTTCGGACGCCCTTAGATCCTTTTCGTACATGGCGATCAGTTTGTCGGCATATTCCTGGATGGTTTTGTTCGCGGCGTTATCTTTTTGCTCCAGGCTGTCCGCAACCTGCGGGATGTCTACATCCGCTTCAAAATTTCCGCTTTTGTCGCTGTAATTTCGGAAAGTGACAACGTTTGCGATCGCGCCGATGACTGGGATTTTTTCCATGGCGTTTGCGATGTTTGCGCTGCTGTTGGTTAAAATTACAAGGCCAAGGCAGGCGGCGGCAACGGCGGTGCCTGCGGATTTAAAAAATTTCACAATGCGCTGCTCGCGTTTTGCTTTTGCAATGCCGGCTGTAACCCGGTTTAGCGCTTCCGGAGGAACCGGGCAGGTTTCATATGCTTTTTTCATCTCGTCTACCGGAATATTTTCATCCTCAAACAATATATTTCCATTCCATTTATTTTCTTTCATAAGCGATCCCTCCTAAATATTGGATTATTAAAGATTATTAAAATTTGATTTTACTTATAAGGAAGCTTTTAAACGCCTGGCGTTAGGAAATCTCCATACAGATGCGCAGCTTTTCCAATGCCCGGTATAGCCTGGATTTTACAGTGCTTAGCTTTTCTCCGGTAATGTCTGCGATCTGGTCTAACTGGAATTGTTCAAAATAGCGGAGTATGAGCACGCTGCGGTCTTTTTCCTCCAGCATAGACAGCGTATCCATAATATCGGCGTTTGCATAGCCGCTTTCTTCCGCGGACTGCTCCTTTTCCAGATCGAAATGGCTTTCGATGCCTACGACGGTCTTTTGCTTTTTACGTAAAAAATCGGTGGCGGTGTTGATGACGATCCGGTAGATCCAGGTGTCGGCATAGCTTGTATTCTTTAATTTTGAACACTGCATGATCGCTTTATATGCGCTTTCCTGCACGATATCCAAAGCATCGGCTTCGTTTTTCACATAGGAATACGCTAACCGGTAGTATTTTTGATAATTTGCGGTAAGCGTTTCTTCCACATGTGTGCGAGTCTGCTTTTTCATATGCCCCTCACCTCCTTTCTGTTTGTTAGACGGCATGGCGGATGGAAAAGTTTCAGCATATTTTACATTTTTTTCAAATGGATTTTGCGTCGCTTATGATTTCGATAGAAACAGCATACAGGCTTTACATACATTTTACAATCCAAAGAATAGAAAATTTACTTTGTTATGGTAAGATATTGTTATGGTAAGATATTGTTATGGTAAAGAAGCATTTTGGCGCGGTATGAAAAAAAGGAGCGGGCTTATGATTTATTGTGTGGAAGACGATGGCAGCATACGGGATTTGATGATCTATGCGCTGTCCTCTGCCGGATTTTTAGCGCGGGGGTTTGAGTGCGGCGGGGATTTTTTTAAGGGGCTTCGGGAAAATATGCCGGATCTGGTTTTGCTGGATCTGATGCTGCCAGGGGAGGATGGCATACAGATTTTGAAAAAACTGCGGGAAAACGCCGCGACTGCGGATATTCCCGTGATCATAGCGTCCGCAAAGGGGACGGAGTACGATAAGGTGATCGGGTTAGACCTTGGCGCGGATGATTACCTCGTAAAGCCCTTTGGGATGATGGAAATGGTCAGCAGAGTCCGGGCGGTTCTTCGGCGGTTTGAGCCAAAAAAAACGGGAAAGCGGCTTTTGGTGGGCGCTCTTGCCATAGATACCGGCGCTCATACGGTGGAAGCGAAGGGAAATAGGATCGCCCTGACGCATAAGGAGTATGAGCTTTTGAAGTTATTTATGGAAAATGTTGGCGTGGCGTTTAGCAGGGAGCGGCTCTTGCGGGGCGTTTGGGGGACGGATTTTGCGGGGGAGACGCGTACCGTGGATGTGCATATCGCGACGCTTCGCACAAAGCTTGGGGATTTTGGAGGGCTGATAAAAACGGTGCGCGGCGTGGGCTACCGGATGGAGGAGGAATTATGAAAACCAGCATCTTTCGGGCGATCTGTTTTGCGACCGCCAGTGTGTTTGCGGCGTCTTTGATCTTAACGATGGGCGTATTGTATGGCTATTTTTCCAAAGGGCAGCAGGAACAGTTAAAAACGCAGACGGGGCTTGTGGCGCAGGCTGTGGAAAAAGAAGGGCTTTCTTATTTTAAAGGGATCGCGTTGCGGGGGATACGGATCACTTGGATTGCCGGGGACGGGAGCGTTTTATACGACAGCGATTCCAGCTTGGATCGGATGGAAAACCATTTGGGGCGAAAGGAAGTAAAAGAAGCGCTCTCTTTTGGCTATGGGCAAAGCGAGCGGTATTCCAAAACGCTTTTTGAGCGTCAGATCTATGCGGCAAAAAAGCTTTTAGATGGATCTGTGGTGCGGCTTTCCAGCACGCATCTTACCGTGGTTTCCCTGGCGCTTGCCTTGCTGCGTCCGGCTCTTGTCGTGGGGATTACCGCGGTCGCGCTTGCGTTTTTATTGGCGACCAGCCTTTCGAAGAAGATCGTAAAGCCGCTTTATGAATTAGACTTAGACCAGCCGCAAAAAGGCGGTTATGAGGAGCTGGCCCCATTTTTTGAGCGCGTGGCGTGTCAAAAGAGCCAGCTTCAGCTAAAGGAGTCGATGCTTCGGCAAAAGCAGGAGGAGTTTCGGGCTGCGACGGATTACTTGAGCGAGGGGCTTATTTTGTTGAATGAAAAAGGGATCATCTTAAGCATTAACCGGGCGGCTTCCAGCCTGCTTTCCATCAGCTCGTTTTGCGTCGGGAAGGATATCCTGCTCCTTCATAACAGCCTTTCTATGCAGGAGCTTTTACGGGAAGCAAAAAGCGGCAGCCATGCGAAAGCGCAGATGGAGCTTGGGGGCGTTATGCATCAGATGAACGCCAGCCCGGTTGTGTCGGATGGGGAGGTGACCGGGATCGCGCTTTTGATCTTTGATATCAGCGATAAAGAAAAGGCGGAAAAAATGCGGCGGGAGTTTACCGCAAATGTGTCCCATGAGCTAAAGACCCCGCTGCAATCTATCTGCGGCTATGCGGAGCTTATGAAAGAGGGAGTCGTAAAGCAGGAGGATATGGGGCGGTTTTCGGATCGGATCTACGTCGAAGCGCGGCGCATGACCGCGTTGCTGGAAGACATTTTAAAGCTCTCCCGCCTGGATGAGGGAATCGAGGGGATAAAGGAGATGAAGTGGGGGGAAACGGATCTGTACGACCTTGCAAACGATGCCATACATGCGTTGCGGCCCCTTGCGGATGAGGCGGGGGTTTCCATCGCGTTAGAGGGCGGGCATGTTAAAGTGAACGGGGAGCCGCAGCTTCTTAGCGGGGTTTTTTATAACCTTTGCGAAAACGCCATTAAGTATAACCGCAAAAACGGCTCCGTAAGCGTGGAAATAAAGGAGGAAGGAACGCAGGCGGAGCTTATTGTAAGCGACACTGGGATTGGGATTGCTGGTGAGCATATGGAACGCATTTTTGAACGGTTTTACCGTGTGGATAAAAGCCATTCGAAGGAGGTGGGAGGCACGGGGCTGGGGCTTTCCATCGTGAAGCATTCGGTAAAGCTGCATAACGGATGGATTGAGGTTCAAAGCGCAGTGGACGGCGGGACGACCGTTATCGTACGGCTTCCAAAATAAGATATACAAAAAAGATATAAAAATAAAATATAAAAATAGTAACAGTTCAGCCCGCGCCATTCGAGGAGGCGCCTGCGGCGCTTTCCCGCTGCTTCGCTCATCGACTGTGAGACGCGCTCATTCATGCAAGTATGATTCGCCCATCTTACAGCCGATGGCTGAACTGTTGCCAAAATTTTACAGGAATTTTACAGTATCCTGGTAATAGATTTGATGTTTGGGAGGTACAATTTATTTATACTGTTTATACGCGAGAAAAATAAGAAAGGATGAAAAGCGATGGATTTTTTTGATCTGCTGTCCATGGTTGGGGGGCTAAGCCTGTTTTTGTTTGGAATGGACGTTATGGGAAAGGCGCTGGAACGCAGGGCGGGCAAGCGGCTAAGCGGCCTGCTTGGGAAAATGACGACAAACAAGCTTGCGGGCATCGCTACCGGCCTTGGCGTGACCGCCGTAATACAAAGCTCGTCGGCAGCTACCGTAATGGTCGTTGGGTTTGTAAATTCAGGGCTTATGAATCTAAAGCAGGCGGTAAACGTCATCATGGGCGCAAATATCGGCACCACCGTTACCGCATGGGTTTTAAGCCTGGCGGGGATTGACAGCAAAAATTTTTGGATACGGATGCTAAAGCCAACCTCCTTTACGCCGATTTTGGCGCTGATCGGGATCGTATTTTATCTGTTTTGGAAGGACACGAAAAAGAGGGATACAGGTTCGATACTGCTTGGGTTTGCGGTTTTAATGTTTGGAATGGACACAATGTCTGGCGCGGTGTCAGGGCTTTCGGACGTCCCGGCGTTTCGGGAGCTGTTTTTGCTGTTTGAGCATCCGGTTTTGGGGGCGTTTGCGGGAGCGGCGCTGACGGCGGTCATACAGTCCAGCTCCGCTTCGGTCGGGATTTTGCAGGCTCTTGCGGTGACCGGGCAGATCAGCTTTGGCGCGGCAGTCCCGATCATTATGGGGCAAAACATCGGCACCTGCGTTACGGCGATGCTTTCTTCTATTGGCGCAAACCGAAACGCAAAGAGGGCCGCGCTGATACATTTGTCCTTTAACGTGCTTGGAACGGCGTTTTGGCTTACGGTATTTTGCGCGGTAAAGCTTATATATGCGCCGCCATTGTTAAACGCTCCGGCGACACTGTTTGGCATCGCGGCATCGCATTCGGCGTTTAACATACTTTGCACCCTGCTTTTGCTGCCATTGTCCGGCATGCTGGAGAGGTTAGTCTGTCGCATGATACCAGACGCGGAACAGCCGCCGATGCGCTTTGAGCTGGACGAACGACTGCTTGGCACGCCGTCCATCGCCCTGGAAAGCTGCCAAAACGCCGCCTGCGATATGGCGGTATGCGTGATGGGGGCACTAAAGGACAGCCTTTTGGTTTTGAAAAAATATTCTCCAAAGCTTGCGGAAAAAATACGCATAGCGGAGGAAAAGACAGACCATTATGAAGATATGCTTGGCACCTACCTGGTCAAGCTTAGCGCAAAAAGGATCAGCGTGGAAAACAGCAACGAGGCGGCGAAGCTTTTGAAGATGATCGGAGACTTTGAGCGGATATCCGACCATGCGGTAAACATCGTGGCATCCGTCGAAGAATTAGAAGAAAAAAACCTGCATTTATCAAAGCCTGCAAAAGCGGAGCTTTCGGTGCTTTTGGCGGCGGTTGGAGAAGCGCTTGACTTATCCTTTACGGCGTTTTTGGAAAATGACCTGCAAACGGCAGGAAAGGTGGAGCCTTTAGACGAGGTGATCGGCGGATTAAAGGAGATTATGCGAACCAACCATATTTTGCGCCTGCAAAAAAAACAGTGCGGGATTGGGGAGGGCTTTGTCTGGTCCGACCTTTTGACGGATTTAGAGCGGGTGTCCGGCCATTGCGCCAACATCGCGGGCTGCGTCATCGATATGGCGATGGGAAACCTAAACCTCCACGAATCCGTCCGCGAGATAAAAAAAGACAACCCCGCTTATCAGGAGCAGCTTTTAGAATTTGCGGGGAAGTATGTGCTGGCGTTGGATGTGATTCCAGATATGGCATAAACTTTAATCTGATCATAAAAGGGCGCTTGGGCAATCGGCTATGCGCCCTTTTATCGTTTCCGCTGTTTTATTCTAATTCTACTCTTTGAATTCATCAATGTCTGTGAGGTTTACTCCTAAACTGGTAAGGAGCGCTTTTAAATAAAAATATTTCTTTTTCAGAATCGTATATGTTTTTGTTGCGTTCTCCTCTTTTGCCGCCGTCATATATTCCTGGATATCTTTAAATTCATCCATAGCATTTTTTATTATTTCAGCGCCGTTCATTAAACCACCTCCCGATTATGATACGCATTGCGGTATCAGCCCTAGTATATCATAAACGGACAGCAAAGTCTATCTGTTTTCTAACCCTGCTTTTGGATTGTGGAAGCTGGAAGGAGTTGAAAATTTTCCACTTTTTTGAAAAAATGATATCTGTTTTACGCGCCTTTTGGGTGATACAATTCTTTCATCAGATAAAAATATTTTAAAAGAGGGGGAAACGAAGATGAAAAGAAGAATGCTATCTGTACTCTTGACCGCGGCTATGGCGGTGACGCTGCTTACAGGATGCGGGTCAGACGGAAACAAGGATGAAGGAAAATCGGATTCAGCAGACGGGAAGGTGACGCTTAAAGTATTTTCCAACCTGCCGGACAGAAAAAACGGTCAGGGGATGGTAGAGCAGATGATCATTGACGAATACATGAAGGAAAATGATAACGTCAAGATCGAAGTAGAGGCGCTTGACGAAGAGGCTTACAAGACAAAATTCAAGGCATACTCCATGGAAGGGATGCCGGATGTGGTAAGTATCTGGGGACAGCCTTCCTTTTTAGACGAGGTTCTGGAAGCAGGCGTGTTGGCAGAGCTTGACGAGGCGGATTACAGCGACTATGGATTTATCTCCGGATCTTTGGAAGGGTTCAAGAAAGACGACAAGCTGTATGGGCTTCCGAGAAATACAGATGTAGCCGCATTCTACTATAATGAGAAAATGTTCAAGGATAACAAATGGGAAGTTCCGGCTACATATGACGAGCTCCTTGATTTGGCGACGACCATAAAAGACGCGGGTATCATTCCAATGGCAATGGACGGCGGCGATGGATGGCCTATGGCAGTATATCTGTCAGACATACTCTATAAGCTGGCCGGCTCCGACTATGCTTCCATCGTAAGCAAAGCCGTTTCTTCCGGAGATTTTATGGATGAGAATCTTGTAAAAGCCACAGAGCTCCTAAAAGAAACCGCAGACGCAGGATTGTTCCAGAACGGATATGATTCTCAGGATTATGGAACAGCCCAAAACCTCTTTACCAACGGGCAG
>CANDMI010000087.1 GCA_947385775.1 uncultured Eubacterium sp.
GGTTGAAAAAAAGCCGTCCCTTTCGAAAACGGAATACGATACGGCCTGGGGGCAGCCTGTCACTACGCGGGAATACATAGACTGTCTGCACAGCTATGGGATTAATACGATCCGAATCCCGGTGGCATGGTCAAACGGGGATATCGATGACGGGAATTACCATATCCGCGCAGAAATGTTTGACAGGGTAGAAGAGGTTGTAAATTACGCGCTGGATAACGGCATGTATGTCATCATAAATGACCATTGGGACAACCAGTGGTGGGGGCAGTTTGGCGCATGTAAAAAAGATGCGCAGGGAAATAAGGCGGCGGATGAGGATACGCGCAAAGCCGCATGGACGAGATACGAAAGCTACTGGACGCAGATTTGTGAGCGTTTTAAAGATTATTCCGACCATCTGATTTTTGAAAGCGCAAATGAAGAGCTTGGCACACGTTTAAACGATGCCATCTGCTTAAACGGCCCTGCGAAAGGGTATGCAAAACCGGATGACGCGGGTGCGGATATTGAAACGCTTGGTGGGAATCTTTCAACGGACGAGCTGTATCAGACTGCGAATCAGATCAATCAGAAATTTGTGGACATTGTCCGTGACTCCGGCGGAAATAATGCAAACCGGCATTTATTGATCGCCGGCTATAATACAAATATAGGAGATACTGCGGATGACAGGTTTACAATGCCAAAGGACATTGCGCAAAACGGAAAAAACAAGATGTTTTTATCGGTGCACTATTATGACCCGTGGGATTTTTGCGGCGATGGCAAAGCCGGAGCAGACTATACATTAAAGGATCAGGAAGCGACAAAGGCAAGCTTTCAAAAGCTGCAAAAATTTACAGATGATGGATATGCTGTAATTGTAGGGGAATGCGGAGTCTGCAACCCTGCTTCTGCCGGAGCAAGCGTTACACAGTGGTTTTTGGATACCTTTACGGAGTCTGTAAAATATCATGCCGTACCGCTTATCTGGGAGATCGGCAACTTTTTCGACCGGACAAAGCCTGGCATTTTATACAAGGATATCGCGGTATTTCTGAATGCGGTAAATGGCGCAGACGGCGATACAAGCGTGGAAAAGCTTACCGGAAGCGAAGCGCCAGAGCAAACGTCTGGAGATGTGACGATACCAGCCTATATTGATAAAGACCTGTGGGAAACCCCGGGGATGCACGCATACCTGACGTATCAGACAAGCTCCTGGGATTACCGTAATTCCTATAAACCGCTTAAGGAGCTTGGCAATGATGAACACAGCTTTGAATATATCCAGGCTGGCGGAAATGAAGCCACTGCCGATACAAAGGTTGTGGATGCCAGGATTACGGCGGATGGCGTTTATACCGTTTCCCTGGAAGGGATTGACCTTTCCGGCGCGAATGCTTATAATACCCTTGGCATTTCTACCGATATGAAAAAAGAGGAATACAACGGGATTACGGTTACAGACGTAATGCTTAAGGTAGACGGGGCAGAGGTGACGCAGGCTCCGCTAACGCTTACGGCGGAAAGCGAAGACGATTATTATAAGTTTATGCTTGTAAATAAATGGGGAAAGGACGATTACCCATTAGCCGAGGTTAATGAAAGCGAAAAGCTGGCAGTCCCTTCCAAAGGGATTGAAATTTGCTTTACAATAAACGGCTTACCAAATGCGCCTACAGAAAGCAGTCTGAAAAAAGGGACGGTGTTTGTTCACGGAAATTTCAAGTATCAGGTTACCAAAACGGCATCCGGGACGAAAAACGGCGCCGTTACGCTCGTTGGCTTATCGAAAAACGGCAGCGCTGCGAAAAGCCTTTCCGTCGGATTGTCTGTAACGGGAAGTGACAATAAAGCTTACAAAGTAAATAAATTAGGTAAAAAAGCCTTTGCCAACGCGCAGGCAAAATCGGTTAAGCTGAACAAAAATATAGTGGATATTTCGGAGTTATGTTTTGCAAAGTGTAAAAAATTAAGCTCGCTGACTTTAAACGCTAGGCTTAAAAAAGTATCGAAAAATGCGTTTCAAGGCTGCGAAAACAGGATCGCGGTAAAAGGGCCGCACGCCGCCGCAAACAAAAAGCTGCTGTCGAAATCTTCCTATAAAAATTTTAAGTAGCAGGTTGCGAAAAAGCTTGGCTTGAAAACCGAATCTGAAAGCAATTTTCAAACACGCTCTAGTAAAAGACATTGAACGTAACGGGGTATCTAAAGGAATCGGCAAACCTGAGAGCCGTTGCGTTATAGAAAAGCATGGAGCAGGCGGATAAACGTTTCATGCAAAGGACACTACAACGACAAATAGAAACAGATAAAAAGACAGAGTTTTTACTCTGTCTTTTTTGGATATATGTGATCATAAATGACCCTAAAACATGCATTTTAATAAAATATTTTTAATAGAATATTTTTAAAAAAATTTTTTTAATCCGTCTTTGTAAAAGTCAGATCCTTTAAATGAAACTTATTTACCAGATCATGCAGCCGGTTTGACTGCCCTGACAGCTCTGCGCTTGTCTCTGCGCTGTTTCTAGCCGCGGCCAGGTTGGACTGCACTACGCTGCTGATCGCATCCACATGCTGCGTAAGATGATCGAGCACATCCTTTTGCTTTTGCGATGCGGCGCTGATCTTGTCCATAAATCCCAGAGCTTCTTCTGACCCGCTTACGACGGTCATAAGAGACTGGGCTGTATGGTCTGCGATGGCGATTCCGTTTTCCACGGCGTCTTGTGAGGTTCTGATCAAATCGGCGGTCTGGCCGACGGATTGCGCGCTCTTTGCCGCCAGTTCGCGGATTTCGTTGGCAACGACCGCAAAGCCTTTGCCCGCTTCACCGGCCCTTGCCGCTTCGATCGAAGCGTTCAGCGAAAGCAGGTTTGTCTGTTCTGCGATATCCTCGATCGTTTTTACAATCTTTTCTATCTCGACGGATGACTCGCTGATTTTTGACATCGCTTCTGTCAACTGCGACATTTCCTGGTTGCTTACCTGAATTTTTCTCCCAACTTCAGATACCGCCGCGTTTGCCGTTTTCGCATCGTCCGCGTTGCCGGAGGCATCCAGCGAAAGGCTTTCTATGGAAGCCGCCAGCCGTTCGACCGCCTGCGCCTGGTCGGACGCGCCATCGGAAAGGGCCAAGGCCCCTTCGGATACGTGCTCTGAGCTTACGGACACTTCGTCGGCGGAACGCACGATCTCATGCAGCGTTTCATTCAAAGACTGCGATATCTTTTCGATGGATGACTGGATCGGGATAAAATCGCCGATATAATTTTGCGTAATGTCAATGTCCATATCGTTATCCGCCATCCGGGAAAGCTGTGAAGAAATATCCTCCACATAGCTGCTCATTGTGCTGCTGATATGGTTAAACGCCTGTGCAAGGCGGCCTAACTCATCCTCGGACTGAATGTCGATATGGATATTTAAATCCCCGGCTTCCAGTCTTGCGGCTTCGTCCGTAATTTTTTGAACCGGTTCCAGGAAACGTTTGATCATGCGGTTTACTGTATACAAAAGCAAAAATCCAAGAAACGCTACGATAAACGTCAGCTTTCCTGCGCTTTCGAAAATCGCCCAGTAAAATTCGCTTTTGTTTACAGACATATGTAACGACCAGTTCGCCTTTCCGCTGATGGATAACGGAACCGTGACGGACATGCCGCTTCTGCCTGTGCCAAAATTTTTTCCTCCCTTAATTAAAAAACGACTGTTTTCATGCTCGCCTTCAGGCATGTCATAGACTTTTTTCGCATATTCCGCCAGCTTTTCGTATCCGATATCCGTTGCGGCCTGTCCGATTTTTTCGTCGTCTGCGGAATCCACCAGGACGGTTCCGTCCTCTGCCAGCGTGGCCAGATGCGCCGTCTTATAATCGGTGCTGACCAAAAGCTGCTCCTGCATATGGTCCAGCGCGACGTCCACGCCCGTTACCCCTAAAAACTCTCCTTGGGCGTCAAATATCGGAGCGATGATGCTGATCATCATAATATTTTTGCCCATAAGTTCATATACGTACGGGTCCATAACATACGGCTGTCCGGTTTCTTTGATCTGCATATAATAATCTTTTGTATAATTGTCAAACGCGTCCTCATGTTTTTCAAATACATAATCCGTTTTTTCTTCATTCAGATAGACGACGGATTCATAGGCAATGTCCCTGTGGTGGACGCTGTAAGGCTCCCCGTTTTCGTCCGCGATCGCGTTTTGCTCAAAATACGCAAATGCCGTCGGATATCCGCCGCCGCTTTCCTGCAACCCGACCAGCGCCCTGTCGATTGAATCCCGCTGTTCTTTGGGGTCCAGCGCGGAAATATTACGAAGGGCGCCCGCAAATCCAACCACCTTTCCATAAGCGTTTTCAATTTCATTTGCGATCAAAAATGCATTTTCATAGGCAACTGCCACAAGCTTATCCCGGTTTACCTGAATCAGTGACCTTGCTGCGAGAAAAGCAGACATTAAAATGGTCAGCAGGAAAATACCAGATGTGATCAGCGCCATTTTTGAAATGATCTTCCTGCTAAGGCTGTTTTCGATCTCCTGTGCCTTAGCGCGCTTTTCGTTGTGTAGCATACATTCCTCCTAACGTTATAAAAGTTTTGCTGATACAGGAAATTATAACCTGATTTGGGAGAAATGTCCATCTATGCTTTATAATTTTTTTATACAAAAATCTGTGGCGGCGCCGATTCCCGTTTTATGCCGAGAAGATGATCTTTACGATTTTATGATTCTTGACCTTTAAGACTACGCATATAAAGGACATAGGATCGCCCTCTTTATATTCGCAGCTTACTTTTAACCAGTCTTTATAAGAGCTGGTTGCGGTTTCTTCCGCTTCCACAAAAGAAATTTTGCAGTTGTCGGCGATTTTTAAGGTTTCATTTATTTTTTTCGACTTTGCGTTATACAGATTTTTTTCAGATGCAGATTTTTTTGCCTTGCCTTTTAGCAAAATCGCGTCTTTTTGAAAATACATTTCCAGCTGTCCGTCTGCGGGTTTCGACACGCCGGTCAGCCAGTAGACGTTTTTTCCTTTTGCCTGCGCCTGGGTGTAAAGCTCCGGGGTTAAGCGAAGCGTTGGAACAAAAGAGCCGGATTTAGAAGCGGTCTGCGGAACCCAGATTCCCTGTTTTCCATAGGGCTGGATCATTTTTACGCTTGCGCGGCCACCGTCTTTTAAAAATGTAAACGTCACGATCGTTTCCCCGTTTTGAACGGTTTTTTTGACCTTTACGACGGAAGGGTCATTTTGGATATTCAAAAGGGAACTAGCGGCGGTTTTTGGATCTAACAAAATCTTTGCTCCGTCATCCCGCAGGGTGTTTTCGTTTAACGCTTTTCCAACGCCGTTTCCATGGAAATAGTCCATCCTTGTGCCGTTGATCTCACCGTTTGGATATGCGGCATAAAACTGCGCCGTAGTCTGGATGCTGTCTAAAATTTTAAGCGGAGCGTCATGGATGACAAGCTGATCCTTTTTGGAGGAATATTTGTAAGAAAGATCCTGGAGCCATACCGTAACATGCGGATCGGATGTCCATGCGTAATATAAAATCTTAGCGGACGTTTGATCCAAAGACAAGATCCGGTAATTTTTCGCTTCATCGATGACATCCGTTTCCCATGGCCAAGGACTGGACCATCCAAAGGAATGCTTGCCATCCAGCATATCCTGGTTTTTCCTGCCTGTTTTATCTAACATCCGGTATATCGTCTTTGCATCTCTGGCGCAAAATGCGTTTGCCCATTTTGTAACGCTTTTTTTAATAGGGCTAAGCGTTTGATCGGATTTTTGGCCATCTGTCTGTTTTGCTTTTTGAACTGCGTTTGTAACTGTATTTTCTTTTGCATTTGGCGCGCGCCTGCTTTTTGCTTCTGTGGCAAAGCAGAGCGTAAGGATCATACAAAGCGCGGCCGCGGCCGTCATCCAGCGCCTGCCTGGTTTTTGGTAGGTTAAAATATGTTTCACTCTTTTTTTCACTCCAATCTCTGCGAATGCTACTGGCAACGCGGCAGCATTCTGTTTTAATGAATAAGACAACAGCGCCTGCGAATATGCGCATTTAAATTCATCACTGGCTTTTTTTACTACGCGTTCATCACATGCAAGCTCGATATCCCGGCAAAACAGCAGGTACGCCGTCCACACAAGGGGATGGGGCCAGTATATGGTAAGCAGCAGGTATCCGATGAACTTTGTAATGTGGTCAAGGCGGCGCTTATGCGCCTGTTCATGCTTTAAGATATAAGAAAGCTCCACTCCGCAAACGGAAAACGGCACATAGATTTTTGGATGCGCAAGGCCAAAAAGGAAAGGCGTGCAGATTCGGTCGCACTGGTAAAACCGGATATTTTCCGTCGTTGCGGGAACCGCCTGCGCCACCAGCTTTTGGACGCGCCGCCAGCTGTAAATAAAGTATGCCGCCATTGCGATGCACCCAGCCGCCCAGACTTCCATCGCGGGAAAGCCGCCAGCAACCTTTGTGACATCCGTGGAAGGGGATGCGGCCTGGGCTTGATTCTGGTCAGAATTTAGATCAGAATTTTGAACAGAAAGCTGCCCAGAACCTGGAATCTGCCCAGAATGTTGAATCTGCCCAGAACCTGGAATCTGCCCAGAATCTTGATTTAAGTTTAAATCCGGATCTTGCATGAAATCCGGATCTTGGCTTAAAATCTGATCTAAGCCTGCTACAGCCCCATCCTGCGCTGTTTGCCGCCAGGCTGTAAAAGAGGCGAAAGCTTTTATCGTAAGCGCGCTTTGGGGCAGCAGGCCAAATGACGTTTGGATCGAAAACGGGCATAAAAGCCGAAGCCCTACTACGCCCCAAAGGATGCAGATCATGCTTTTCGGAGCTTTTTTCAGTAAAAGCCGGGCCGCGATAACAGCTAAGATCAGGAAGCTTGCGGTCATGCCTGTGCGCAAAACGGTAAAGAATAATTTTTCCAGAATCAAACGATTCAAAAATAAACTTTCCATAAAAAGGCCCCCTTTTTTCGTTCCGGTTTTTATAACCGTAAAGCCAAATGCGAAACGGTTACCGGTTACTTATAAGCGTCAATGATCTTTTGGATCTGCGCCGCTTCCTTTGGCGTTAATGCTTTTTTTCGCGTAAAAGCGGCGATAAATCCTGGCAGGGAGCCGGAAAAGGTGCGGTCTACAACCTCCGCGCTGGCGCTTGAAAGCACATCTTCCTTTGAAACTAGAGACGAAACGATCGCTTTTTCGGATCGGATCACGCCGCGCTCCGTAAGCCGCCGGATCACCGTATAAGTGGTGGATTTTTTCCATTCCAGCTTTTCCTGGCACAGCTTTACCAGTTCGCCGCTTGAAACTGGCTCGTGCTCCCATAGGATTTCACAAAAACGGTATTCACTTTCAAAAATCTTTGGCATATCCATTTGCTGCTCCTTTCCGGATTCCATGTAAATCTCCATATAAAGCTTCATGAATCTTTATATATGAATTTTTATGGAACCGCTTCTTTTTGTTTTTCACTAGTTTAAAGCGTCCAACCAGACAGTATGACAGTTCGATTTTCTGTTCGGATGGAAGCCGGTAAACTTAGATAAAAAAAGTCTAATGCATTAAACTTATAATGAGTTTAACACATTAGACTTTTTATGTCAACCTATTTATTTAAATATAAATATTTTAGGGTAACAGTTCAGCCCAGGACTTTGCATTTACTGCAAAGTCCGTATGATAAAGCGGCGGTTATGGGAATCCGGCTCTTTGCCAACGGCAAATTTTGAATGAGCCGGATTCCGTTACAGTGAAGCCAAAGGCTGAACTGTTACTATTTTAGAGCGCAAGGCAGACGCACCGGACAAGGAACGCCGCGCTCCATGCTACGGCGCACTGCCAGAGCACGACGCCAGCCGCCCAGCCGCCGCCAAGCTCTCTTTTTATAGAAGCGATGGAAGCCACGCACGGGGTATATAAAAGGGAAAATACAAGCATCGTTGCCGCGTCAGCCAAAGACAGCGCAGCCTGTATACCGCCGCCAAATAAAAGCTCCATCGTGGACACGACGCTTTCTTTTGCCATAAAGCCGCTGACAAGCGACGTTACAATGCGCCAGTCCCCAAGGCCCAGAGGCGAAAGCAGCGGGACGAGCCAGCCGGAAAGCATCGCCATCAGGCTGTCCTTTGAATCCGCCGCTACATTTAAATGCAGGTCAAAGCTTTGCAAAAACCATACGACGATCGTGGCTAGAAGGATGATGCTGAAAGCTTTGTTTAAAAAATCTTTGGCTTTTTCCCATAAAAGCTGCGCGACGTTTTTTACGCCCGGCATACGGTAGTTTGGAAGCTCCATGACAAATGGCACCGCCTCCCCTTTAAATAAAGTGTTTTTAAAAAGCATCGCTACAAGGATCGCGACGAGGATGCCTAAAACATAAAGCCCTGTCATGATAAATGCGCCCTTTCCTGGGAAAAATGCGCTTACAAAAAACGCATAAATCGGAAGCTTTGCGGTGCAGCTCATAAACGGGGTTAACAGGATCGTCATTTTCCGGTCGCGCTTGCTTGGAAGCGTCCTGGTAGCCATGACTGCCGGAACGGTGCAGCCAAAACCGATCAACATCGGCACAATGCTCCTGCCCGACAGCCCGATCTTTCGCAAAAGCTTATCCATAAAAAATGCGACGCGCGCCACATACCCGCTGTCTTCCATTATGGACAAAAAGAAAAATAAGGTCACGACGATCGGAAGGAAGCTTAAAACGCTTCCAACGCCGCCGAAAATGCCGTCCGTTACAAGGCTTCGAAGGGAAGGGTTTACATGCGCCGCGTCCATCCAGCCGTCAGCGGCGGCGGAAAACGCGTCAATGCCAGTTTCTAAAGCTTCTTGTAAAAATGCGCCGATCACATGAAAGGTAAGGTAAAAAACCGTCGCCATGATCGCGATAAAGCATGGGATCGCGGTCCATTTCCCGGTAAGGACGCGGTCGATTTTTTCCGAACGGATGCGCTCCTTGCTTTGTTTTGGCTTTTGGACGGTACGCTCGCAGACGTATTCAATAAAATCAAACCGCATGTCCGTAATGGCTGCGCTGCGGTCCATTTCGCTTTCCTTTTCCATTTGGATGACGATATGCTCGATCATTTCCCGTTCGTTTTCGTCCAGATTTAACTGTTTTAATAAAAGGGAATCGCCCTCAATGACCTTGGTTGCGGAAAACTGCTTCGGCAGCCCGGCGTTTTCCGCGTGGCCTTCGATAATGGATTCGACTGCGTGTATCGCCCGGTGTATCGCGCCGCCGTGGTTATCCTTGCTGCAAAAATCCTGCTTTAAAGGCTTTTCCTGATATTTTGCAATATGCAGCGCATGGTCGGCTAATTCCCGCACGCCCTCGTTTTTTGCGGCGGAAATCGGCACGACCGGAACGCCCAGCATGGCCTCCATTCCATTGATGTCGATGGCGCCGTGGTTTCCTGTGATCTCATCCATCATATTTAAGGCAATGACCATTGGAACGTCCATTTCCAAAAGCTGCATGGTTAAATACAGGTTGCGCTCGATATTGGTCGCGTCCACGATATTGATGATCGCGGTTGGCTTTTGCGTAAGGACGAAATTGCGCGATACGATCTCCTCGCTGCTGTATGGCGACATGGAATAAATGCCTGGCAGGTCGGTCACGCTCGTGTTTGGATGGCCCTTGATCGGCCCGTCCTTTCGGTCTACGGTCACGCCGGGGAAGTTGCCCACATGCTGGTTTGCTCCGGTCAGCTGGTTAAAAAGGGTGGTTTTCCCGCAGTTCTGGTTGCCTACCAGCGCAAAGGTAAGCGCGGTTCCGTCCGCAAGCGGGGCGCCGTCCCCTTTTGCATGGTATTTGCCGTCTTCTCCAAGTCCTGGATGCGCGGTAGGATAAATCCGTTCTATGCGTCTATGTAGGTTCGCTCTTTCTTTTATCGGTTTTATGTCAATCTGCGCGGCGTCCGCAAGCCTAAGGGTCAGCTCATAACCATGGATTTGCAGCTCCATCGGGTCGCCAAGCGGCGCAAATTTAACGACCGTCACCTCCGCGCCCGGAATCACGCCCATGTCTAAAAAATGCTGCCGAAGCGCGCCTTCTCCGCCAACTGTTTGGATGACACCGTGCTCTCCGGCTTTTAAATCCTTTAGCGTCATTTCAAGTCCCTCCAATTTTTATTCCGTTGCAGATTTAGGATATCATAAAATGCGCCGTTGCACAATTATAATTATTGGAATGAGGGAATCGGAAAAAGAAATGGAAAAAAAGCGCAAAAAAACGGACTTTGCTAGGATCGCAAAGTCCGATTATCTAAAAGCCCCATAACCATTACCTGGCAAAATCAATCTGCTGGATGGTTCCGGCGGTTCCGTTTTCGTATAAAAACGCTCCAGATTGACGCACAACCGCGTTTGTCTGATTATTTTCAGCGGAATTAAACGCAAACTGCGACGCGACGTTGCCAAGATAAATCGCGCCTACGCCGGCAGCCCCAAGGCCGCGCAATACGTCCTTTCCGTTTTCGTCCTTTTGCCAGATCAAGAGCTTGTCAAAAATTTCATCCGCTTCGTCGATCCAGCCGTTTCCGTCCTGGTCATACTGCGCCAGGTCAGCAAAGCCGTTGCCGCTTTGCGTGCCAAACAATTCGCTTCCGTCGTTTATCACGCCGTCGTTGTTTTTGTCGAGCGCAAGAAAGCCGCTTCCCGCGTTCAGTCGGGAGATCTCCTCGGCGTGCCCGTCCGCGTCCAGGTCAAAGTAAAATTTCTGGTCAGAAACAGACGCGACATCGCAGTCCAAGTTGATCACAAGGGGGTCGATCATCCGGGTGGCGTTTAAGTCCACTTTTTGCGACACTTCTTCGTAAAAAGAGCGAGACATTGTAAAGCCGGTCTGGAAGTTGATCTCCTTTCCAGATGCCGTAACCACTGTCCCTTCGGTGGAAAATCCGGTCTGCTCTACCTCGGCATAGGAATACCGGTAACCTGACAGGCCAAAAGACGAGCCTGTGCCCGGGTTTGTGTAGTCCGCAAACAAAGCGGACAGCGGGTCATTGGAAATCCAGTTGTTGCGTCCGAAAAGCTGGCGGAATAAGTAGTTGATCGACTGCTTGCGGATCGCATGGAGCGAGCGGAGCGCCCGCTTATCTTCCAGGCCGCCTGCGCGGATGCTGCGGCTGTGGGAAAAACGAGCCATCAGGTCATCTTCGGAGTTTGGATACGCCTGTCTGCCCGAGGATTCCTCATCCGGGTCTTTTTCGATCCTGTTTTGTGCAGTTGACGCTACGGTACGGATAAAGCGGCCCGAGCGAATCTTGCCTCTTAACGCGCTGTTTCCAAAGCGCGTTTCCGAAACGAAGCTTCGTTCCGACTGCATTTTTACTGCGCTTGATGTAATAATGATAATAAACCACACTCCTTTTTCACCCGGCCGAGGTTATTTTCTTTTTACAATCCCTGTAACTACTTTACTTATCGGTAGATTCCTGTAAAAACTTAACCGCCTTTTGATGCCGTTCATGTCAAATGCCGGCTTTAGAGCGTGCTTGAAAAAAGCTTAAGGTCGCGTTCAGTAACCCCGCGCTGGAACAAAAACAGCCCTGTATAGGTCGTCAGCACGCCAAGCGTTAAAAATAGCAGGAAGAAAAACGGGTGTCCGTTCTGGTAATAAAGATAAGGGGTTACAAACAGCCCGCAAAGGTTAAACAAAATATGCAAAAGCGCAGAATGCGCGACCCCGCCGCCCGCTTCGCAGACATAGCCTAAAAACAGCCCGATAAACGTCGCGTAGATCCCTTGGATGATATTCATATGGAAAATGCCAAACAATACCGCCTGTATGCAGATGGCGGCTGCTGTACAAACCGCTTTTTTTGCATATCCATAAGTAACGCCGCGAAAAATAAGCTCTTCCGATATCGGGCCTAAGATACAGGCGTATAAGATCATAAGCATCGACGGGGACGTGATCCCGGCCTGCCGCATTAAATTTTGATACGACTGCATCCAGTCCGGGCGCAGCGCGCCGACAAAATTCATCAGGTAGGTCGTCACATATTGAAGCCCCACCGCAAGCAGCAGCAGCCCAATTACGATCTGCCTGTGAAAGACATGGGGGATCGTCACCTGCTCTAGGTTATCCGCCATTTTTTTCCGATACCAGAATAAAAAGATCACAATCGAAGCCGCGGCATAAACCAGCGAGATCCATGCGGTAAAGCCGGAGGCGACCCAAAGGTTGCCGCACATATCAAAAAGCTGCGTGAAAGAAATGCCAGGGCCGTATCGCAAAAGGATAAAGATAGCCGAAATGCCAAACAACGGCACCGCGGCAAGGTTTTGTAAGCCGATGGAAGCAATAAGCGGTATAAGACAAAGTAAAATAGAGCCAATGCGTTTCATGTAAATGATTCCTCCTTCAAAAGTGTCTGCTGGATTCCAGACGGTGATCAAATGGTTATCTTACTATTATACAATGAAATGAGAAAAATGCATAGGGATTTGTATTTGATTTCTGGGCGCTTAGGAACTGAAAAATAACGGTTGCCGCAGCCTGAAATTTCTGCTACAATCTATACGTAATAGGAGCGATCATCTATCTACGGTACAAATGGAGGAAAAATGAGTACAGAATTTAAACCAATCAAAGAAGGAAAAGTGCGTCAAGTATACGATATCGGCGACAGCCTGGTCATTGTGGCGACAGACCGGATTTCTGCATTTGACAATATTTTGCAAAATAAGATCACAGACAAGGGAGCGGTGCTTACAAAAATGTCCCGCTTCTGGTTTGATTATACGAAGGATATCGTGCCAAACCATATGATATCTACGGATGTGGCGGATATGCCGGAATTTTTCCAGACAGAAGAATTTAAAGGAAAAAGCATGAAATGCAAAAAGCTTACGATGATCCCGGTGGAATGCATTGTGCGAGGGTTTATTACAGGCAGCGGATGGGAAAGCTATAAAAAGTCGAAAACCGTATGCGGGATTCCGCTTCCAGATGGGCTGATGGAATCGGACAAGCTGCCGCAGCCAATTTACACGCCGACGACAAAGGCGGACCTTGGCGACCATGACGAGCATATTACCTTTGAGCAAAGCGTCGAGATTCTGGATGAGATTTTTCCTGGCAAGGGGGCGGATTACGCGGCGGCGATAAGAGATTATACCATAAAGCTGTATGAAAAATGCGCGGGCTACGCGCTTACAAAAAATATCATTATCGCGGACACCAAATTTGAGTTTGGATTAGATGAAAACGGAAACGTCGTGTTGGGCGATGAGATGCTTACGCCGGACAGCTCCAGGTTTTGGCCGTTAGAAGGATACAAGCCGGGACAGCCACAGCCATCCTTTGACAAACAGTATGTACGTGATTTCTTAAAGAAAAACCCGCAGGGCGGCAGCCTGCTGCCGGAGGATGTCGTAGAAAAGACGGCGGCGAAATATCGGGAAGCATATGAATTACTGACAGGCGAGTCATTCATGCAGTAACGTTTTGTTCCATATTGTCTGGAACCGGAGGATGATTTATGGATAACAACTATTTGGAAATGGAGCCTTCCGCTTCATGGATGGGAGACAGCCTAAGCGAGGAATGCGGCGTGATAGGCATTTACAATTTTGACGGCAAAAATGTGGCCTCTGACATTTATTATGGAATGTTCGCCCTTCAGCACAGGGGGCAGGAAAGCTGCGGCATTGCGGTCAGCGATACGAAAGCTCCGATGGCAAAGGTCAATTCCTGTCGGGATATGGGGCTTGTCAATGAAGTGTTTAACCCGCAAAACCTTGGGGATCTAAAGGGCGACATCGGAGTCGGACATGTCCGTTATTCCACGGCGGGAGCTTCGATCCGGGAAAACGCCCAGCCGCTTGTGTTAAATTATGTTAAAGGCACGCTTGCGATGGCGCATAACGGCAATCTGATCAACGCGTCAGAGCTTCGCCAGGAACTGGAGTATACCGGCGCGATCTTTCAGACTACGATCGATTCAGAGGTCATCGCCTACCATATTGCCAGGGAGCGGCTGAACGCAAAGACCGTGGAAGAGGCGGTCATGCGCGCGGCAAGAAAGATACAGGGAGCCTATGCGCTTGTCGTCATGAGCCCGCGAAAGTTGATCGGGGCAAGGGACCCGTATGGCTTTAAGCCGCTTTCCATCGGACGGCGGGGAAATATGTATATCCTTGTTTCCGAGACTTGCGCGTTAGAAACGATCGGAGCGGAATTTATCAGAGACGTGCGTCCGGGTGAAATTGTAACGATCTCGCCGGAGGGCGGGATACAGTCGGATACGACATTATGTCTTCCAAAGGAAAAAGAGGCAAGGTGCATTTTTGAATATATTTATTTTGCAAGGCTTGACAGCCACATTGACGGAGTAAGCGTCTACAATTCAAGGATAAAAGCCGGAAGATTTCTGGCGCAGGATTCGCCGGTGGACGCGGACGTTGTCGTAGGCGTGCCGGAATCCGGCAATGCGGCGGCGCTTGGGTTTTCAATGGAATCCGGCATTCCATACGGCGTGGCGTTTATGAAAAACAGCTATGTCGGAAGGACGTTTATCAAGCCAAGCCAGTCTTCCCGCGCGGACGGCGTGCGGGTCAAGCTAAACGCGATCAAAGAAGCGGTAAGCGGCAAGCGGGTCATTATGATCGACGATTCTATCGTAAGGGGGACGACGTCTGGAAGAATCGTTACGATGTTAAAAGAAGCCGGAGCAAAAGAGGTGCATATGCGCATCAGCTCCCCGCCGTTTTTGTGGCCTTGCTATTTTGGGACGGATATACCAAAAAGGGAGCAGCTGATCGCCTACAACCGTACGCTGGATGAAATCCGCGATCAGATTGGCGCAGACAGCCTTGCGTATTTAAAGACCGAGAGGTTAGAGCAGCTTGTGGACGGGCTGCCGATCTGCAAAGGCTGTTTTACGGGGCAGTATCCGATCGAGCCGCCAACGGAGGATATCCGTGGCGATTACTTTGACAGGGTGACGGCGTTTTAAGAGCGTTAGGTGGAACAAAAAAAGACCAGGAGGGAGCGAGGATGGCACAGGACAAATATATCAGCCCATTATCGGAGCGCTATGCCAGCAGGGAAATGCAGTATATTTTTTCGCCGGATAAGAAATTCCAGACGTGGCGGCGGCTTTGGATCGCGCTTGCGCAGACGGAAATGGAGCTGGGGCTTACCGGGGCAGACGGAAAGCCAGTCATTACGCAGGAAATGATCGACGAATTGCAATCTCATGCAACGGACATAAATTACGAGGACGCAAAAAGGCGGGAAAAGGAAGTCCGCCACGATGTGATGAGCCATGTGTACGCGTATGGCTTACAGTGCGAAAAAGCGGCGGGGGTCATCCATCTTGGCGCGACGTCCTGCTATGTGGGCGACAATACGGATATCATCATTATGAAGGAAGCGCTTTTACTGGTGCGAAAAAAGCTGCTGAACGTGATCCATGCGCTGGCAAAATTTGCGGATGAGTATAAGGAGCTTCCAACCTTGGCGTTTACGCATTTTCAGCCGGCGCAGCCTACGACGGTCGGAAAGCGCGCGACGCTTTGGCTGCAAGAGTTTTTGATGGATTTTGACGATCTGGAATATGTCCTTCGTACGATGAAGCTGTTGGGCTCGAAAGGCACCACAGGCACCCAGGCAAGCTTTGTGGAGCTGTTTCAAAAAGACCAGGAAAAGATCGATAAGATTGATCCAATGATCGCACAAAAGATGGGGTTTGAATGCTGTTATCCGGTGTCCGGGCAGACCTATTCCAGAAAAGTGGATACGAGGGTGGCGAACGTGTTAGCCGGGATCGCGGCAAGCGCCCATAAAATGTCCAACGATATCCGCCTGTTGCAGCATTTAAAAGAAGTGGAGGAGCCGTTTGAGAAAAACCAGATCGGCTCGTCGGCGATGGCATATAAAAGAAACCCGATGCGCAGCGAGCGCATTGCGTCTTTGTCGCGGTATGTCATGGTGGACGCGCTAAATCCGGCGATCACTTCGGCGGTCCAGTGGTTTGAGCGGACATTAGACGATTCCGCGAACAAGCGACTGTCTATTCCGGAGGCGTTTTTGGCGGTTGACGGCATTTTAGATCTGTGCATCAATGTGACGGAAGGGTTAGTGGTTTACGATAAGGTGATCACGCAGCATTTGATGGCGGAGCTGCCGTTTATGGCTACGGAAAACATTATGATGGACGCGGTCAAAAAAGGCGGCGACCGTCAAAAGCTCCACGAGCGTATCCGCCAGCTTTCGATGGAAGCCGGGGAAAACGTGAAAAAGCGTGGGCTGAAAAATAACCTGTTAGAGCTGATCGCGGCCGACCCTGCGTTTCAATTAACGATTGAGGAGCTAAACGCCTGCATGGAGCCTGCCAGATATGTGGGAAGGGCGCCGCTTCAGGTGGAAAATTATCTGAACGGCACGGTATATCCTTTGTTGGAGGAAAATAAGGACGCGCTTGGGATGGAAGCGGAAATTTCCGTATAATTAGGAGAAACAAGTAATAGGAGAATCTGATAAAATGAGGATTTGATAATATAGGATCAGCGTCATGTTTTGGACAGCCTGCGCAGGCTGTCCTTTTTATGCACAGGCCCGAATTGGAAGTTTGCTGCCGACGCAGCATACGGGCCGCAAAAGAAGCTTATCTGAAAAGAAGCTTATCTGGCGAGGATCTGCTCGATCTCCCCTACATACAGGGTGTGCCAGTCCTCATCCTTATACCATGTGCTTTCGATCTCGGAATCCAGGAAATGCTCTGGAAGGATCGGGGTAGCGGACATTTTTTTGCAGCAGATGACAAAATTGCCTTCATCGATAAATGGGATTTTTTCGAAATAGTTCACATGCATTTTTGCCGCCTCGATCTTGTCTTCGTCCCGGCCGGACACCGCGCCGAAATATTTTAAGGCGTTTTTATAAGACTTATCAAAAAAGGTCAGGGAAAAATAGTCGCTCTGGTCAATCAGCTCTTTTGTATAACGGCTGTCCCGGACAAAAATAAACGTTGTGTTTTTGCCCCACAGCACGCCCACGCCACCCCAGCTGGCTGTCATCGCGTTCGTTTTTTCGCCGTTGCTGGCAGTGATCAGCATCCATTCTTTTCCGATTTTAGTAAATGGGTCAAATTCGATCAGATCAACAGGATATGGCTGAAATGTATGCATAATATGGCTCCTTTCAAATGAAAATAGTGGTTTTTCTAAATATATTATACTCTTTGGGGTGGAAAAAGACAATATGATATCGCGAATTATTTCAAATTGTCGTTATTGAGTAGTAAGCGTTCTGATATAGTGTTACATTTATGCTAACCGAACGCCGGGGGATGGAGGACTGACTTGGCCTTCGGCTCCCATTCCAGAATGTAAGAAGGCCTAAACATTCTGCATTTACGTCAGCGCGACCGTCCGGTTGTGAAAAAGTAAAATCAGAATACTTAGAACTTCTTACATTCTGGAATGGCTCCAGCGAGATCAGGCAACTCCCCTCTCCAAGCGTCCGTCTATCTCCAAATGTAAAAATCCATCTGAACTGTCACATTGTCTAACTGTCGTATTACAAGAAAGCGCTCACCTCCACGGAAAAAAGACCGAAAAATCATCTTTTTTTATCGCTTTACACCCCTTCCAGGATTTGTTATCATAAATTAAACAAGATAAAAAAGAGAGGTAATCCAAATGAATGCAGCGCCGATAGAAGATATGAGCAATACCTTTGTGGAGCATTCTTTTATCATCAATAATTTTGTCGTAATGGTTGGAAAACAGATCAAAGATTCCTTGTGCCGTGTACTTGGTGACGGTGTGCAATATCAATGGAGGGAAAACGATTATAAAATAATGATACCGGACGCGTCGATCAATTGCAATACAAGGGATCGGAAAAATGTGTCTTTGACAGGCGTTCCAAGGATGGTCATGGAAGTGCTGTCAAA
>CANDMI010000088.1 GCA_947385775.1 uncultured Eubacterium sp.
TCCTCGGTAGTGACTGGAGTTCAGACGTGTGCTCTTCCGATCTCTCCAGATACAGTTTTTTTTCGCATTCGTCGCTGTAAATGTCACGCACGCCTTCCGGTGTGTGCAATAACTGCTGTTTTTTCATGAATTGAATCCGCTCCTTATCCCTTTCTTGTTAGTGGCCCTCCCGCAGCTGTAGATCTTTTTGCAGCGCGTCTAAATAGGGCACGAAAAGCCCGTTTGCGGGACGGAAAAAAAACTCCGTCTCCAGCTCCTCATAGCGGAAGCTCTTTCTGCCGCCGCGTTGAAACCGTTCCCAAAATTCCAGCAGCTTTTCCAGCCGCAGGTAATAAAAAATATCCTTTGCGGTAAAGTAGATCAAAAAAAACGCAACGCCGTCCTGTTTTTCAAACTCCCGCATAAAAGCAACCTGGTGCTCATGTATATTTTGGAGCGGAAAGGTGCCGCTTTTGCACTCCTTTGCGTCAAAGCAGACGGCAATCCCCTGGACGACCCCGATATAGTCCACCGTGCTTTTTTGGTCGAAATAGGCAAGCGTAATATGGCGGCTTTGCTTATCGATTTTAACCGGCGTGATCGGCGTTGGTATTTTTTGGATCAGCGCAAGGGAATGCTCCAAATATTTTTCATTTGTGCGGTTGATATATTCCTCAAATGCAGAGCCGCGAAGCCCGCGGGAATTCCATGTTGGCATGGCGCGTCCTTTCTGATTTATAGCCGCAGGAGGTCCAGCGCGCGCGTAAAATCCTCTGGCGGCGGCGCGGTGATCTCAAGCCCATTTTTTAAAACAAGGCGGTGCGCATGCAGCATCTGCCGGCTTATGTGCATCTTTTTTTTGAAATACGCGTTTATGTTTGGATCGCCATATTTTGGGTCCCCCGCCAGCGCATGTCCGATGGACGATAGCTGCGCGCGTATCTGGTGGGTGCGCCCCGTGATCAAATGCGCCTCTAACAGCGTAAACCCGTCATAGGTCTGTAACGGCTCATACTCCGTTTCGATGACAAAGGAAGCCTTTTTATCTAAATAAGCCCTTTTATTTAAATAAGCCCGGTTTTTAAAAGCGTCTTTTTCAAGATGGCCGCTTAAGCGCACAGGCTCTTTTAGCTCCCCGATGGCGATGCATAAATAATATTTTTGCGCGCTCCTTTCCCGAAACTGCGCCGTTAGATCCTGAAGCCCATGAAGCGTCTTTCCAGCCGTTAAAATCCCGGAAGTGTTGCGGTCTATCCGGTTACAGATAGAAGGGCGAAACGTGAAAAGCTCCTCTTTTGTAAGCTCCCCTTTTTCCAGCAGATAGTTTAAAATGGCTTCATTGGCGGAAAAGTCATCCGGCCTGCTTTTTTGGGACAGCATACCGGCGGGTTTATTTATCGCAAGGATATCTGAGTCCTCATATAAAATATCCAGCTTTTGAATCGGATTTTCGGTTTGTTTTTGGATCAGATTTTCGGTTTGTCTGATATCGTCCCGCGGGCATTGGAATTTTGCGATCGTCTCATCCGAAAGCCAGCAGGCAATGCGGTCGCCGACCGAAAGAAACTGCGCGCCATCCGCTTTTTTTCCATTCCATACAATATTTTTTTTTCGAAGCATCTTATAAAGAAAACTGCCCGGCGCAAGCGGGAACAGCTTTCGCAAATATTTATCTAAGCGCTGTCCGGCTTCGTTTTTTCCAATCTCATATTCTTTCATTTGATTTTAAATTCGATTTTACTATGGACGCTGTTATCATCCAGTCATTTGTTTTGCCATGCTTAAAACTGATATTTTAATTTTCGTTTTTCTATGATCTTTAATATGGAATAGGGATTAAAGCTTACCTCTTCCCCGTCTTTGTTATTTAAGTACATCCCAAAGTGCAGATGAATCGGGAAATTTCCAGTCGTGCCCTCCACCTCGCTGTACCCGGTGTCCCCCATATAGCCGATCAGCTGGCCTGCCGCGATGTCGCTTCCAACCGTAAGGCCATCCTCGTAATCCGCCAAATGGGCATAGTAATAATACACCCCGCCGGGGCTTCGAATGCCGATGCGGTATCCGCCTTTTGGAAGCCAGCCCATTTTTTCGATTTTTCCATCGCTTACGCTGACGATCGGGTAAACGCCGCGTTCCTGGAGCGCCGCCATAATATCGCACCCTTCATGCCCCCGCAGGCCGCCATAATCCCTAGCGTACTGCCAGCTGTTTTCATAAGACACAGAAGCGTCTTTATCCTCTAACGCCTCCGGCACTGGAAAATAAACATTGTCCGCAAACAGCGCGGATACAATTTTTTTAAATCGCGCATATGCTTTCGGCTCTTTTTCCAGCTGCCCGTTTCGCCATTCTTTCAAGGAGCTTTCGTTCGTCGTCTCGCAAAACAGATAGGCTAAAATGGATTCGGACAGATCTTTTTTCGTTTTCGCCCTTTTTTTTAATATTTTATAATCCGCTTTTGGCAGGTTGAAAGCCCGAAGGGTTTCCATAGCTTCATTTTCGTTTTGTAAGGACAATGCTTTATTTTTCGGATTTTGCGAATCTGACCGCTCCAAGCTACGCACAATGCAAATGTCCACGCTTGCGATGAAAAACAGCAGAACGATCCATAACATATGTTTTTGACTCATGTTTCCTCCAACCGGCGCGTATGATATAATAAAAAATACGTGCGGTTATGAAAAAAAAGTTATCTATATTTATTATCCTGCTGTTTATTCTATTCATATTAATTTATCCGGCCGACTGTGCGAAAGCCGCCGCAGGCGGGCTGGTATTATGGTATGAAAATATCCTGCCTGCGCTGCTTCCATTTTCCATATTTTCAAATATATTAATCCAGTCTGGATATTTGGATGATATGCTTTATGTAGCGCGCCCGGCGCTAAACCGCCTGTTTTTCTGCCATCCCCAGGCGGCGTACCCAATCGTCGCGGGCTTTTTATTCGGCTTTCCGATCGGCAGCAAAACAACCGCAGATATGCTGCGGGAAGGAAAGCTGGAGAAAAAGGAAGCGGACATTTTATGCGCGATGTGCAACAACATCAGCCCGGCGTTTGTAAGCGGATATATTCTTGCGTCCTCCCTGGGCGTATATCACATGACCTGGATTACGTATGCCGTGCTCTATTTGCCGCCGCTTATTTGCGGGCTGTTTTTATTAAAACGGCAAAAAGCAAAAAAATGGCATACCGCCCCGCCTGTAAGAAGCAATCTCAATTTCCAGGTCATTGACGCTGGAATTATGAATGGATTTGAAACCTTGCTAAAGCTGGGCGGCTATGTGATGCTGTTTTCTTTGCTGACCCAGATGTGCGTACATATCGCCGGCAAGGAGGAGTTTACGTTGATCGCGCTTACCGGCGTAACCGAGGTCACAAACGGCGTTCATAACATCGCCCAAAGCAGCCTTCCTTTCCAATGCAAATATCCGATCATGATGGCGGTGACCGCCTTTGGCGGGCTAAGCGGGCTTGCCCAGACCGCCTCTATGATAAAAGGCTCCGGCATTTCCATGCGTTTTTACATTAAATTTCGCCTTGTGCAGACACTGATCAGCGCGGCGCTTGCAAGCCTTATCGTATAACCTTATTGCGCCGGAGCGTCGGCATCGTTTGCCCCTTCCGCGGAATCCTGGGCTTCCTGCTGCTCCTGGACGGCTTCCTGTTGCTCCTGGAGGGCTTCCTGCGGAACTAACTCGGCGCGGTTTGCGCTTACGACCTCCATCGTCTTTTGCAAAGAGGTGTTTAACTGTGAAAAATTGGTGCGGAAAATCGACTGGGACTGCGCCAATATTTCTTCGATCGCGCGAAGCATATTGTCCGTATAGGCGATCGCGCCCATGCGGATCTCGTTTGCGTCACTGGTAGCGGTATCCATGATCTCCTGCGCCTGCTTTTGCGCGATCGCGACCACCTCATTCGCCTGCTCGTAGGCCTGCTGCATGATCTGGTGCTCCCTTACAAGCTCGTCCTTTTGTATATTCGCCTGCGAAATGATCGTTTGCGCTTTTGCCTTTGCGTCTGCTAATATGGCTTCCTGATTACTGATGATCTTCTGATAGCGTTTGACTTCTTCCGGTGTTTTCTTGCGCAGGTCGGCAATCAATTCTTCTATTTCATCCTTATTCACGATAATCTTTGTGCTTGAAAGCGGCTGGAATTTACAGCTTTCGATATAATCTTCAATTTCCTCAATAATCTGATCAATATTACTGCTCATGGATAACACCCCTTAATTCTCTTTTTATGCCGTATGGAACATTTTTCGGCCGTTCCATCTATTTTGTAATGCCATATTTTGCATAAATGCGCGAAACCATCTGCGGCGGGACAAAATGCGAGATATTTCCGCCGTAGGACGCAAATTCTTTTACCATTGTGGAACTAATGTAAGCGTATTCCAGACGCGTCGTTAAAAAAACCGTTTCAATTTCAGGATACACCTCATGGTTCGTCTGGGCGATCTGCAATTCATATTCAAAATCCGTAACCGCCCGAAGCCCACGGACGACGATCGCGGCATGGATGCGCTTTGCGAAATCCACTAAAAGCCCGTCAAAAGAATCGATGCGCACATTGGGATACTGCGCCGTCAATTCTTTTAACATACTAACACGTTCCTCAACAGAAAACAATGATTTTTTCGCACTGTTGTTTAACACCCCGACGACAAGCTCGTCCACAAGCTTTGCGGAACGTTCGATCATATCAAGATGCCCGTTTGTGACCGGATCAAAGCTGCCCGGATAGATTGCTCTTTTCATATTTTCCTCTACGATTCTTTTGTGAAAAATATATGCTGGTTTGTCTTGTATCGTTTTTCTTTTACGATCCGCACGCCAAGGGAGGACACGTCGGAAAAATCAGCGTCCAGGGATGCTTCTACGATGATCATGCCGTCCGGCTTCAATAAGCTGGAGCTTCCAAGGTATGCAAGGGCCTGAATTTCCAATCCCTGCCCGTAGGGCGGGTCCATAAAAATAAGGTCAAACGCTTCCTTTCCTTCCATGGATTTCAGCGCGGGCAGCGCGTCCATGGAAATCAGCCTGGATTTTTCCTCAAAATGCGTAAAACGAATGTTTTCTTCGATGCAGGCGCAGGCTTTTTTATGGTTGTCCACAAATACGGCAAGCCGCGCCCCACGGCTTAAGGCTTCCAGCCCGATCTGCCCGCTTCCGGCGAATAAATCCAAAAAACAACTGCCAGGGATGTCTTGTTGCAGTATGTTAAATAAAGTCTCCTTGATGCGGTCTGTCGTGGGCCTTGTGTGTTTTCCTTCTAAGGTTTTTAATGGAAGCCGTCTTGCGGTTCCAGCGATGATCCTCATAAGCCTTCCTCCGAAAGCATACGCTCAAGTAAGCGCAGCGCCGTTTCTACAGACTGGCTTCGCACAACGGCGCGCTCCCCTGCGAACACATGCTCTTCCACGGTCGTTTTGCCATTCAAATAGCATCCGATATAGACTAACCCGACCGGCTTTTGCGCCGTCCCGCCGCCTGGCCCCGCGATGCCGGTCGTTGCAAGGGCCGCGTCCGCTCCCGCCGCTTTTGCCGCTCCCACAGCCATTTCCTGCGCCGTCTGGGCGCTGACCGCGCCGTAAGCTTTAAGCGTATCATGGGATACGTACGCCAGCTTTTCTTTCGCTTCATTGGAGTACGTAATGTAGCCTTCTTTATATACGCTAGAAGCGCCTGGCGCGTTTAAAAGTCTTCCGGCTAACAACCCGCCGGTGCAGGATTCTACGGTCGTAGCCGATAAGCCCATTTTTTCTAATTTTTTTATGATCCGCTCTTCCAGCGCATATTCTGGCTGGAACTCCCTGTTTTTTTCAGAATGTGTGTTTTTATCCATACATTACCTCTGTTCTTTTAATATGCCTTTATTTTGATAAATATAATCAATCAAAGATATTATGGTCAGAGCCAGCGCAATATATGTCAAGATCACCCCAAGAGTTTGAAATGCGGCGTTGTCAAAATCAAGTATGAGCGCAATGATCATAAACATCTGGAACGTGGTCTTAAATTTTCCCCAGTAGCTTGCCGCGATGACCACTTGCTGCTGCGCCGCAATCAAGCGAAAGCCGCTGATGATAAATTCCCTTGAGATAATGATGATCACGATCCAGGAGGCAAGCTTATCCGTATCCGTAAGGCAGATTAACGCCGCGCTGACTAAAAGCTTATCCGCTAACGGGTCCATAAACTTTCCAAAATTTGTCACCAGGTCGTATTTTCGCGCGATCTTTCCATCTAATAAATCCGTCAGGCTTGCGATGATAAAGATCACAACCGCGATATATTTTCCATATCCGTCAAAATATGGCGCCAAAAGGAAAAACACAAAAAACGGAATTAAAATAACACGCGCTAAAGTCAGCTTATTTGGTAGATTCATAGGTTCCTTCCTCCAATTCTGCGGTCAAATCATAATCCATGGCTCCGGTGATGCGCACCTTTACAAAATCGCCGGTAAAAAGCTCTGTCTGGGAAGCGATAAACACCAACCCGTCGATATCCGGAGCGTCCCGGTAGCTTCTTGCGACGTACACATTTTCATCCGGCAGCTTTCCTTCCACAAACGCTAAGATTACCTTTCCTTTCATTTCATCCGCCTGTTCAAAGATGATCTCCTGTTCTAACTCCATCGCCTCTTCCTGCCAAAGCAGCTTTGTGTCATCGCTTAACTGGTCTGGAAATTCCGCGGCGGGAGTGCCCTCCTCGCAGGAATAGGCAAACGCTCCTAAGCGTTCAAATTCTATTTCATTCAAAAACTCCATCAGCTCTTCATGCTGCGCCTTTGTCTCTCCCGGAAATCCGCAGATCAGAGTCGTGCGAAGGCAGATATCCGGAATCTGAGTGCGGAGGTTTTTTATAGTTTGCTTTATCGTCTGTTGGTCAGTGCGCCGCCCCATGCGCCGCAAGATCTCATTATTAGCATGTTGGATCGGCATATCGATGTAATGGCAAACCTTTTCATTCCGCTTGATCGCGTCGATCAGTTCCTGGTCGATCTCTTCTGGATAGCAGTATAAGATGCGGATCCACACAAGCCCTGGAATCTCATTTAGCTTATCCAGCAAAAGGGGCAGCGTTTTTTTCCCATAGAGGTCAACGCCATATACCGTCGTTTCCTGAGCGACTAAGATCAGCTCTTTTACGCCGTCCTTTACAAGCGTTTGCGCCTGTGAAAGCAACGTCTCCATCGGAACGCTGCGGTAGGCGCCCCGCACATAAGGGATGATGCAATATGTACAGCGTTTGTCGCAGCCCTCCGCGATCTTCAAATACGCGTAATGCCCGCCGGTGGAAACGCTGCGCGCGCCGTTTCTTTCAAAAAGCCCGCCCAGATCCTTAAAATTTTCATAATAGTTCCCAGACAGAGCCTGTTTGATCGCGCTTAAAACCGCATCCGAGGCGTTTGTGCCGACAACCGCGTCCACCTGCGGGATCTCGGTTCGGATTTCCGTCTGGTAGCGCTGCGCTAAGCACCCGGTTACAATTAACGCCTTGCAGCTGCCGCTTTTTTTATATTCCGCCATTTGCAGGATCGTATTAATGCTTTCTTCTTTTGCGTCCTGAATAAAACAGCAGGTGTTGACCACTATGATATCCGCGCTGGCTTCATCGTCCGTAATCGCAAACCCCTCCTGTTGCAGCGTTCCAAGCATAAATTCCGCATCCACGAGGTTTTTATCGCAGCCAAGTGAAACAAAAAATAAATTCATCGGCGCAGGTCTCCTTTCCTGTCGCGTCTGTCGCGCAATCCGTATGAAATAACCGTTAACGGATTATGTCGCATAAAAGGTTGTGCCGCAGCACAACCTTTACTCCGTTTCGTAATGTCTTCCGCAGATCTTTTTCCTATATCCCCTGTCACGTTTTCTTTTCTGAAATCAGATTTCAGACCTTTTTTCCATTGCGCCGGCTGACGCATCATCTTCCGTGGCATCCTCCATCACAGCGTCCGCCTGCGTTAAGGCGCCATTTTCTTCCAAAGCTCCCATTGCGCCAGCCGCTTTTTCCTGTAAAAGTCCGGCGTGATCGGAATCGTTCTCTTCGCTTATGATCTTTACTTTTCCTTCATATAATTCCTGCACCGCGACGGATAACGGCTTTTTTCCGGCCGCGCCGCCTACCGTAGGCTCGTCGCCGCCAATGATCTGCCTTGCGCGCTTTGCGGCTGCGATCACGATGGAATAGCGGCTGTTTACAACCGGCTCCTCCCCGATGACCGTCGAATCGTTATTTACCACTTGCATTAATTCCACATAAGATGGATGTATCATAATGCCTGCTCCTTTCCACTTTCCCGTTTATATGATTTTCCCATTCGCTTAAAGCTCTCCAAACCGCCCGGCAAGGGTGTCTGGCTGCAACGCGGATACGATCAGCATATCATTGGTCGTAAAGATGACCGCCCTCGTGCGGCGTCCCTGTGTCGCGTCAATGAGCCGGTTTTCTTCTTTGGCGCGTTGGATCTGGCGTTTGGCGGGCGCGGAGTCCGGGGTGATGATACAAAGCACTTTGTCTGTACTGACCACATTTCCAAATCCAATATTCATTAGTCTTGACACGATTTCCCCTTTTTGTTCCTTAATTTTATTCTCTTAAATCTTTTTGAATCTTTTTTGATTTTTTCTTTTCGCGCTATTCGATGTTTTGCACCTGTTCCCTTATTTTTTCTATAGATGTTTTTAATTCAATCCCCGCGTTGGAGATCGCAAGGTCGTTTGCCTTTGATAAAATCGTATTCGCTTCCCGGTTCATTTCCTGCACGATAAAATCCAGCTTCCTTCCTACGCTGCCGCCTTCCGCCAAAGCGTTTTTCACCGCGTGGATATGGCTGCGCAGGCGCACGATCTCTTCATCGACGCATACTTTATCCGCAAACAGCGTAACCTCCGCCGCGATCCGTCCCTCGTCAATCTGGTTATTTTCAAGCAGCTCTTTTACCTTGGCTTTTAATTTTTCCTGGTAGTCTGCGATGATCTGCGGAGAATGGGCTTCGATAAAGTTTACGTTTTCAAGAAGTTCTTCTAATTTTGCCAGCAGATCGTTTTTTAAATTTTCCCCTTCCCGTCCACGAGACTCCAAAAACCGCGCTAAAGCTCCCGGCACCGCTTCATCCAGCGCCTGCTTTAGGGCCGTTTCATCGGTATCCTGCTGCTCCATCGTAAAGATTTCCGGGAACCAGGCAAGGGCGCTGACTTTCAAGTCGTCTTCCATATGAAATGTTTCTGCCATATGGCGAAAATATTTTAAATACTCCTTTGCCAGGGCTTCGTTATAATGCAACGTATTGGCGTTGTCAGAGGAATCCTCACACGTAATATAGACATCCACTTTTCCGCGTTTAATGTCATTTTTTAAAGCTGTGCGGATCTCACTTTCAAAAATGCCAAGCTTTTTTGGCGTTTTGATGTTTAAATCCAGGTATCTGTGGTTTACCGCTTTCATCTCTACGGTGATCTTGATGTTATCCTTTACCGATTCCATCCTGCCAAACCCTGTCATGCTGCTAATCATGTCAATTCCTCCAGCCTGAACCTTCGTTTTCGTCGTCTTGCCCGTGTCTTACTTTTCGTGGTTCGTATAGATTTCAGATAGGCGCTTCCATAGGCGCTTCCATAGGCACTTCCTATTATAGACAATCTGAATTTAATAGTCAATTAAAAAACTGTGAAAACTTAGTTACGGTGTTACAGTTCAGCTTAAGACTTTGCATTTTAGGGCGGGAGAATTCCACCCCCTGGCGCCCTTTAATCGCTCACCAGCTCGATCCCCGATATATCCGGCTGTATCGTCATGGAATAATTCGTATAATACACCACAAATCCCGGCGCTGACCCGTTTGGCTTTTTTACGTTTTTGCGTTGCAGATAATCGATTTCTAACTTGTCCGCGCCTCGTCCTTTGGAATAGTATCCCGCAAGCATCGCCGCCTGTTCAAAGGTCCGGTCTGGCAGTTCTTCGCCATTGGTCTTTACGATCACATGGGAGCCTGGCATTTTTTTTGCGTGGAACCACCAATCGCCGCCGTTTGCAAACTTAAAGGTCAATTCCTCGTTCTGGAAATTGTTTTTTCCAATGTAAATGTCAAACCCGTCCGCAGACCGGTAATGGAACGGCAGGCTTTTTATTTTTTGCTTCTTTTCATGCCCTTTTTTTCGTATATAGCCATATTGCACAAGCTCTTCTTTGATCTGGGCTAAGTCGTCCTCGTTTTGCGCGATGTCCAAAGACGCGGCGATGGAATCCAAGTGCTCGATCTGGGCTTTTGTTTCCAATGTAAGCTCTGATAGCGCTTCGTTTGTGCGCTTTAATTTCTGGTATTTTTCAAAATATTTCTTCGCGTTTTCCAATGGCGCAAGTTTCGGGTCTAACGGGATTTTAATCATCTCATTTGTGTAATAATTCAGCGCCTCTAGGCTTTTTTCCCCCTCCTTTGCATGATAGCCATAGGTATTTAAAAGCTCGCCGTAAATCCTGTATTTTTCGCGTTTTTCCGTGTCCTTTAACTGCTTTAATTGCAGCTGGTATTTTTTATGACTGCGCTCTAGCGCGCTTTGGACGATGCGCCTTAAATCGGAGGATTTTTGCCGGATGCGGGTATACTGGTCCTTTCCGGCGTAATAACGCTCTAAAATGTCGGAGATCGAATCAGAGGATTCGCATTCTAAATTTTCGTAATGCGTTAAATGGACGGATGAAAACTCGATCGGCTTTTTGTCTTCTTTAACGAGGTTTGGAAAAAACCGTTCTTCTTTTATATCCTGCATCATCCAAAGAAGCTGGTTTGCAAGATGCCGTTTTTCATCCTCCGTTAAACTTGCGGTGGACGCGTCCGCGTCAACTCCCGCGCGGTAACAGATTTCATTCGCCGTACAAGGGCTGATCCCGGTATAGTTTAAATAGATGGCTTTTGCCGCCGGGGCCGGCTTTGCAAAAACTTCCGCCGCCTGGTCTAAGTTCGTCAAAAGCGGGTTTAATTTCCCCTGGGTTGGTATAAAATAATCCCTGCCAGGCAGCACCTCACGGATAGAGCTGACCTGGGCGGACACATGCTTGATGCTGTCGATGATCTTTTGATCTTCATCCATAAATATAATATTGCTGTGTTTTCCCATTAATTCGATTGTAAGTGTTTTTTTCCGCAGATCCCCAAGCTCGTCTAAATGCTCGATCTCAAAATGGATAATGCGCTCCATCGCGGGCTGGCTGATGCTTACGATGCGCCCGTTTGCGATATGCTTGCGCAGCAGCATGCAAAAATTTGGAGCGGTAAGCGGACTTTTTTTATTTTCATCGGTAAGGTAAATTAACGGCAAAGACGCGCTGGCTGATAAAAACAGCCGTTTTTGCCCGTTCGCCCCTTTGATCGTTAAAAGCAGCGCGTCCTTTTCCGGCTGCGCGATCTTTGTAATGCGCGCGTTTCGCAGGGTATGGTTTAATTCCGATACCAGGCTTGCGATCACGATTCCATCGAATGCCATAAAACTCTCCTATATATTTAAACTTATTCTTATTTTAAAATTTATCACTATTTCAAATTTTACCATTGCTGGCAGAATGCGCTAGACTAACTTTCTTTTTTGCGGACATAATAATCTTCGTAAACAGATCGCGGGTCGCATCGGCCCGGCGATTGATTACACACACCACTCAAGATAAAGGAGGAAATGAACTATGAGTAATCATTCAAACCAGAACGCCGTACCAGAGGCCAAAGAAGCATTAAATCGTTTTAAATTCGAGGTCGCAGACGAAATCGGCGTTCCATTAAAAGAAGGTTACAACGGCGATTTGACTTCCCGTCAGAATGGTTCCGTGGGCGGATTTATGGTCAAAAAAATGATCGAAGCCCAGGAAAAACAAATGTCTGGCCAGGAATCTTAAGATTTCTGGAATAAAAAAGAAAAAGCTGATATACAATAGCTGATTCATATAGTGTTTATGCTTGATTGCTGGCTTTTTGTATGCCAGCTTTTTCTTTTATGCGCAGGATTATATGCTGATCTTATCCCTGCCGCCTAAATATTGCTCCAGTCTTTGCCGTAACGGTTCGTTTTCCGAAAACGAAAGCCGGTCTGAGTAACGCTTCGCTTCCACCGAAGCAAGCTGTAAAACCTCCGCGTCCTGGTAAATGTCCGCAAGCTGAAACTGCATGTCCCCGCTTTGGCGAATGCCAAAAAAATCCCCCGGGCCCCGCATTTTTAAATCCTCGCTTGCGATATAAAATCCGTCGTTTGTCTTATTTAACACCGCAAGCCGCTCGCCTGCCCCCGGCGCATCCGAAGTGTTGATAAAAATACAGTAAGACTGCGCGTCTCCGCGCCCGACCCGTCCGCGCAGCTGGTGCAGCTGCGCCAGGCCAAAGCGCTGCGCGTCCTCGATCATCATTACCGTCGCGTTTGGGACATTTACGCCGACCTCCACAACGGTCGTCGACACCAACACATGAATCTCATTTGCAGCAAACGCCTCCATGACCTGTGTTTTTTGCTCCGGGCGCATTTTTCCATGCAAGATCCCGGTCGTCACCTCTTTTGGAAGGGCCTGCCTTAATTTTTGCTCATATTCGATGACGTTTTCCCCTTCCACGGCTTCGCTTGGCTCCACCAGTGGGCAGATGACATACGCCTGATGCCCGGCAAGGGCCTGCTTTTTGATAAATTCATAGGATTTTTCACGGTAGCCAATGCCCACCACGCAGTTTTTGATCGGAAGTCTCGTTGCGGGCAGCTTGTCGATCACAGAAATATCCAGATCCCCATATAATATGACCGCCAGCGTCCTTGGGATCGGCGTTGCGCTCATGACCAGCACATGCGGGTCTATGCCCTTATCCGCAAGGGTTTCCCGCTGCCTTACGCCAAAGCGGTGCTGTTCGTCCGTTACGACAAGCGATAAATTTTCATATACGGCGCGCTCCTGGATCAGCGCATGGGTGCCGATGACCATCGCGTCTTTAAACAGCTGCATGCTTTCGTATGCGCTGCGCTTTTGCCTTGCCGTCATAGAGCCGGTTAACAGGATGATATGCGCTTTTATGCCAAACAGCTTGCAATATTCGCAGTAAGTCTCATAGTGCTGCCTGGCAAGCACTTCTGTGGGAGCCATGATCGCGGATTGATAGCCGCTTGCGGCAGCTACATACATTGCCAAAAACGCAAGTATGGTTTTCCCGGAGCCAACGTCCCCCTGCAAAAGCCGCTGCATGACATACGGCCCGTGCATGTCGTTTTGAATGTCGTTTAACGCGCGAAGCTGCGGGTCTGTCAGCTGAAATGGAAGCTTTTTTAAAAGCGGATCTATCAAGACATCCGGCGGCTGGAAGGCAAATTCGTTCTTTTTTTTCAGGTTTTGCGTTTTCGACTTTTGCATGGCCAGCAAAAAGAAGAAAAACTCTTCAAACACGAATCGCCTGCGCGCCTCCAAAAGGGTTTTCATGCTTTCTGGAAAATGGATCTGATACAGCGCCTGCTCATAGCCCATCAGCCCATATTTTTCCAGTAAATCCTTTGCAAAACATTCCTTTAGCTGCAAATCCTGTAAAAGCGCCTGGCGAAGCGTTTTTTTATAAATGTGGTTGGAAAGCCCTGCGGTCAGACCATAGACCGGCTGCAAGGTCCCTTCAATCTGCGCGTATTTTTCCGGCGCATAGATCACAGGCTGTTCCATAAACCGTCTGGCGCCCTTCGTCTGCACAGCGCCGTATAAAATAAAAGTCTCGCCGTTTTTTAGCGTGCTTTTAACATATGGCATCCGAAACCAGACAAATTCCATAGCAACGCCGGCCCGTTTTCCCGTAATGACCGTAACCGGCATTTTTTTCCCGTTTTTTACCGTCGCAGGGCTTTCCACACGAAGTAAGACCGCCTGCTTTTTATTCGTGTCGACTAAGGCTTCCGGTATTTCCACCGCTTTTGGATACTTCGTGTACTCCCTTGGAAAACGAAAGAGTATATCACCTGTTGTGTATACTCCTGTTTTTTGGAACAATTGTTCTGTTTTGGCGCCTACGCCTTTGACGCTTCGGATGGGTTGCGTAAGAGCGTCCATTATATACGATCCTCCCCCGCCTTGCTATTTATTCTACTGAGATCAGATAGTAATAGATCGGCTGTCCGCCGTATTGGACTTCCGTCTCGATCCCGGCATGGCGTTCTTGCAGCTTGTCCGCAAGCGCGATTGCAGCGTCTTCATCCGCTTCCGCGCCATAATAAACGCTTACAAGCACGGATTCTTCGTCGATCATAGATTCCGCGGTCTGTAGCGTAACCTCGGTTAAATCCCGCCCGGCTGACAGTATGGTATGGTCGCCAACGCCCATATAGTCATCCTGTTTGATCTGCTTGTCATCGATCACGGTATCGCGCACCGCGTAGGTGACCTGTCCGGTCTTTACCCGTTTGATCTCCGCTTCCATGCGCCCCGCGTTTTCTTCGGCGGACTGCTCTGGAATAAAATTAATCATCGCGGTAATGCCCTGCGGTATCGTCGTCGTTGGAATGACTTTTACATCTTTATCCTCACATAGTTCCGCCGCCTGGTTTGCCGCTAAAATAATGTTTTTGTTATTCGGGAACACAAAAATATGGTCTGCGTGAACCGCTTCCACCGCGTTTAAAATATCCTGGGTGCTTGGGTTCATCGTCTGGCCGCCCTCGATAATGAAATCGGCTCCAAGCCCGGTAAAGATCTCGCTTAGACCTTCCCCAGCGGATACCGGGATAAATCCAAACTCCTTATGCGGCGCGTCTGTTTGCGAATCTGGCTGCTTATCTGGGCTTTCTGATTGCGCGCTATTTTGCGCTTCATTATTTTGAGTTCCGTTATTTTGAGTTTCGTTATTTTGGGCTTCTTCCTTTTGCTGCGCCGCAAGCTGCGTAGCGTTTTTGATCAGCCGCTCCTCGTGCTCTTCGCGCATATTGTCGATTTTGATCTTACTTAAAGAGCCATGCGCCAATGCTTCCTGGATTGCAAGTCCCGGATCATTGGTATGTACATGGGTCTTTACGATCTCATCGTCCGCTACAACCACGATAGAGTCACCAATGGATTCCAAAAAGGTTTTATAGTTACGTTCTTCCTGCGCGCTCAACGGCTGATCCAATACAATGATAAATTCCGTACAATAGCCAAATCGGATCTCCGCTTCGGTTTCCTTTGATATTTTAAGGACGGAGGTCTGTTTTGCAGGAGCAACGGAAATGTCCAGCTCTTTTCCAAGCAACGCGTCGTAAGCTCCCTGTAAAAAGACGACTAAGCCCTGCCCGCCGGAATCGACAACCCCCGCCTGCTTTAATACCGGAAGCATCTCCGGGGTCTTTTTTAACACGCGTTCGGCTTCTTTTAATGCCTCTCTGCCAAATATCACAAGGTCGTCCGTCTGCTCCGCTAACTGTAGCGCCTTATTCGCGCTTTCTCTTGCGACGGTAAGAATCGTTCCTTCCTTTGGCTTCATAACCGCTTTGTATGCGGTTTCCACGGCTTTTTGAAAAGCTGCGGCCAAAATCGGCGTTGTAAGCTCCGTCTCCTTTGCGATGACCTTTGAAAATCCGCGAAACAGCTGGGATAAGATAACGCCGGAATTTCCCCTTGCGCCCCGCAGGGAGCCGGAAGAGACTGCTTTTGCGACCGTCGCCATATTCGGGTTTTCCAACGCGCCCACTTCATTTGCCGCGGACATTACGGTCATTGTCATATTTGTGCCGGTATCGCCGTCTGGAACCGGGAATACGTTCAGCTCATTGATCCATTCTTTCTTTGCTTCTAATGCTTTGGCGCCATTTAAAAACATTTTTACAAACGTCGAAGCATTTATCGAATTGATTTCCACTGTCAGATCCTCCTATTATCTCCTTAATCGATGACACGCACGCCTTCCACAAAAATGTTGATCTTTTTCATGCGCATCCCTGTAAATTCTTCCACCCGGTATTTGACGGTGTCAATCAGGTTGTCGGATACGGCGCTGATGCTCACTCCATATGAAATGATCACATGAAAGTCAATCGTAATTTCATTCCCTTCGCTTACGGTTACGTTGATCCCATGGGTCAGATAGTCTTTTTTTAATAGTTTGACAATGCCGTCTTTCATATTTACAGCCGCCATGCCTACAATGCCAAAGCATTCCACCGCGACAGAGCCGGCGTAGGTTGCGATCACGTCTCCCGCGATCACGACCCTGCCGTACTCATTTTCAAACTGCCCTTTCATTCGCATACCTCCTATCTTTGATAATCGAAACTAGTTAAAGGTTATTATAACCGTTTTTTTCAAAAAAGAAAACTAAAATTTTACGTTTTTGAGGAAAAAAAATGTAAATTTTTCTTGCAATCCATTTTCACTTCTGTTAGAATAAGCATGTTGTAAGCTTGCAGTCTGTTCATGGCAGCCAGGCTTAATTTCATATAAGGAGGTGCTAGTATGGCTAAGTGTGCAGTTTGTGGCAAAGGCGTTCTTTTCGGGAACAATGTGAGCCATTCACATAGAAGGTCTAATAAGAAGTTTAAGCCAAATATCAAATCTGTCAGATGTAAGGTGAATGGAGCTACAAAAAGGCAGTATGTTTGTACTTCCTGCTTAAGATCTGGTAAAGTAGAAAGGGCATAGGAACTGTTACAATCTAAAGGGGATAAGATAAAAGGAGTTTTTTGCTTTATGGCAGAAAGCTTCTTTTTTTTGTAACAGTTCAGCCTTTGGCTTCACTATAACGGAATCCGGCTCATTGGAGGTTTGCTTTTGGCAAAGAGCCGGATTCCCACGACTGCTGCTTTACGATTCTTTTATTT
>CANDMI010000089.1 GCA_947385775.1 uncultured Eubacterium sp.
CTTGCCTGTATATCTTTATATAAATTATACTGCTCCATCCTCCCTGTCCTTCCTGCCAGAATTTTTCTTTCTATTAAATTTATGTGCGCCTGCGGGAACTAGAACAAGTTTTTCCACTGATTTTTGGAATCAAACAGACTTTTATGTATTTTTTTACGGAACTGTAATGTCATTCCAGGGATTTTTTGCGAATTTCTTGACAACCGGTTTTAAATCCGCTACATTTATTCCTATCGGCGGATTGATCGACAATTTTTGCAAGGGAGGAACTTATGACAAATAGAATCCAGATTTTAGCAGTTATGCGAAGCGGCGCAAAAAACCTGCTTTCCTTTATCAAATGGGCGCTGATCGCCGTATTTACCGGGATTTTGATCGGACTTGTGGGAACGGCGTTCGCTTATGGCATGGCGTACGTTACAAACATCCGCTCCTTACATCCCGCGATTATATTTGGGCTGCCCGCAGGCGGGCTTTTGATCGCCGGAATGTATAAGCTGTTAAAAGATGAAAACGACACCGGCACAAACATGGTTCTTTCATCCATACGCTCTAACGGCAGGATACCTTTTCGAATGGCTCCTTGCATCTTCCTATCTACCGTCGTCACCCACCTTTTCGGCGGCTCCGCAGGCAGGGAGGGCGCGGCATTGCAGCTTGGAGGCAGCATCGGCAGCACGATTGGCTCGTTCCTACGCCTGGAGGAAAAAGATCTGCATATCATTACCATGTGCGGGATGAGCGCCGCCTTTTCGGCTGTGTTTGGCACGCCGTTAGCCGCGTCCATTTTTCCAATGGAGGTCGTCAGCATCGGGATCATGCAATACGCGGCGCTTGTCCCTTGCGTCGTCGCTTCCTTATCGGCGCATGGCGTCGCGACTTTTTTCAAGCTTGCGCCAGAGCATTTTGCCTTTACGGACATTCCGGATTTTTCCATAACAAGCGGCTGTATGACCGGGCTATTGGCTATCCTTTGCGCTTTGGTAAGCATCCTGTTTTGCATCGCGCTGCACAATATCGGGCATCTGTTTCGGCGCCTGTTCCAATCCCCTTATATACGCGCCGCCGTTGGAGGATGCGTCATTTTGATCCTCACGCTCCTTGTGGGAAACCAGCAATACAACGGCGCGGGCATGGACTGCATCGAAGCTTTTTTTATGGAAAAAAACGTGTTCCCGGCGGCTTTTTTACTCAAGATTTTATTTACGGCGATCACCTTAGGCAGCGGGTTTAAGGGCGGTGAAATTGTGCCGACATTTTATATTGGCGCATCCTTGGGATGCCTGTTTGGGATGGTCAGTGGATTTTCTGTGAATTTATGCACGGCGATCGGCATGACGGCTGTGTTTTGCGGCGTGACAAACAGCCCGATCACTTCCTTATTGATCAGCTTCGAGCTGTTTGGATATGAAGCCATGCCTTATTATCTGCTCTCGATCGCCATAAGCTACATGCTCTCCGGCTATTTTAGCTTATACAGCAGCCAAAAGATCATGTATTCCAAATTTGAGACGCGTTTTATTGACCGCAAGACTTCTTAAAAATCGTGATATGAAAAAAACAAATAAACTAAATCAGCTTTAAAAAAGCTCCCAGATTCCCCCGCCTGCCATGGCTGGCGCGATGGGAAAAAAGCAGTTTTGGATTGCAGCAGGTGCAGGCGTCCGTCACGGCGATGCGCTCTGGCAATACGCCTGCCCCGGTTAACACAAGCTCGTTTGCCTTCCAAAGATTCAGCTGGTATTTCCCCTTTTTATGACGCGAAGGATAACAAAGCGCGTCCCCCGCCCCCGGAAATTCCTCCATAAACCGTAACGCCACATCCTCGCTCACCTCATAGCAGGACTGGCAGATGGAAGGGCCGATCGCGCAGACTAAATCCTTAGGATCGCTTCCATACGCTTCCCCCATCGCCTGTATCGTGGCAAGCCCCATACGGGAAACAGTCCCCCGCCACCCAGAATGACTTAGCCCAATGGCGCGGCGTGCCGGGTCCACAAAATAAAGCGGCACGCAATCGGCAAAAAAAGCGGACAGCACAAGCCCTGTCTCGTTTGTAATAAGCCCATCCACATCCGCATAGTCCCGCTCTCTTATTATCCCTTTCCCACGGTCTTTTCCCGTCACTTTCCTTACATTGGTCGTATGCGTCTGGTCTGTCAGCACAAAATCCGACACTTCTGAATGGAGGGAAACCGCCGTACGACGGAAATTTTCATCCACAAAGGCTTTTTCATCCCCTCTTGTATAGCTTAGATTTAATTCAGAAAACTCCCCCTTGCTCACGCCCCCAATTCTGGTGGTAAAGCCATGCTCCACAATGCCCGTCTCATTTATTAAATGAAACTTTAACAACGGGACAGTTCCCGGCGCGCCTTCTTCCACATAAAGGGCGCGTCTGGATATTTCGTTTCCATTTAGACTTACGTTTTTCTTAAAATCATTGATATCCATTGGACTTTTTCATTCCTTTGATTCTATTTTAGATTCTATTTTCATGTTAAGACTCCTTATATACGCATACACGGTTTTTGCCGCCTTTTTTTGCCTGGTAAAGCGCCTCGTCCGCTTTTTCAAAAAACTGGCTGGAGCTTTTAAATCCGTTGTTGTATAACGCCACGCCGATGCTTAGCGTAAAGCTATGTAATTCCCCATCCGAGGTCGGGATCGTGGACTGCTCAAAATGCTTGCGTATCGTCTGCGCTTTCGTGATCGCGTCCGACTGGCTCATTTCCATGATCATCGAAAATTCCTCCCCGCCGTACCTGGCGGCAAAGCATTTCTTGCTGGCCTCGCTTGAAAAGATCGCCGCAAGCGTCTTAAGCACCTGGTCGCCATACGCATGTCCGAACGTGTCGTTTACCTTTTTAAAATTATCAATATCCGCGATCAATACGCAAAGAGGCTCCCCCGATTCCTGAAACGCCGCAAGCTTTTGGTCTAGCGCCTCATAAAAGCACTCGTGGTTATGGAGCCTTGTTAAGGAGTCGATCGTCGTTTGCGTATCGAGCATCTGCACATATTTGCGCACCTGTACGATCATATTCGCAAACACGACAATATTAAATAACGCCGCCGAGCCATTTAACAGGATGTTGTCCTTTAGCTTTGGAACCGACAGCCATTCCACAAGCAGATAATGAGCCGCCATCATTGCAAAGGAAATCCCCATCTGAAAATAAATGAGCTTCTCCCGCTGCAAAAACAGTCCCAAAATCAACGGCAGCATACAGATAAACATCAGGCTATGAGTCCAAAAATCCGTCATCGTCACAAGCATGACCGTAAAATCCATGATAAAAAGGACGACCGCATCATTTAGCGACAGTCGAAACCGGCGGAAAAAATAAGTGAACAGCTCAGTCAAAACCAGCAGGATCACAGGGATCGCCATTGCCTTAACGCCGGACAAAAGCCACCCTCTTCCCCCGATGGACACATAAATGACGCACCATACGACGCACAGAGCAAATATATATTTGAGTATCATCCGCAAAGAATTGTTTAAAATATCAAATCGGACATTCCATTCCTCCATGCTTAGCGCCGGAAGCGCCTGTTCCTTTTCTTGTTTCTTATTTTCCATTGTTCCCATAGCGACCTAATCTCCATTTTGTTTAAAATCGATAATTCTAGTATACCGTTTTTCCTATTTTTGTGCAATATAATATTTCGACTAGTTGCTTTAAATTCCAGCTATTTCTATGGATCTTTAAAATTTATTCACAAAAAAAGCAGGCGTAAAATGCCGCGAAACATAACTCCGCATATTTTACGCCCGCAATCGGAAACGCCTAACCCTTTTCCACATCCAATACCCCGGCAAGCCGCTCTATTCCGCTTTGCACATGCTCCATCGCGTTCATAATGTCCGTTACGCCCGCCGCCTGCGCTTCCGTAAACGCGCTGATCTCCTTCGTGTTTTGCACAGAGCTTTGGGACATGCTCTCTACCTGCTGCATCGCGCCAAGCAGCCGGTCTTTTAAGCCAATGATGTTTACAAGCTCTTCTTTTAACGCGTCCGTGACCGTAATAACCTCTTCTGAGGAATGGAGCATATTTTCAAATATTTTTACCGTGTCTTTCAGCTTTTGATTTGACTCCTCCACAACCGCATTGTTGTCATCCATTACTTTATTCGTATCTTCCACCGTGACAAAGATATCCTTTAAGATCGCGTCGATTTTTTGCGTCGCGGCCGCCGACTCCCCAGACAATTCATTGATCTCGTCCGCCACCACCGCAAATCCTTTCCCGGCTTCCCCTGCCCTGGCAGCCTCGATCGCCGCGTTTAACGCAAGCAGGTTGGTCTGCTTGGCGATCTGGCCGATGCTTTCTATGATCTCCCCAATGGAGGTGGATTTTTGCGCAAGGGAGGACATGCCCTCCGCCGCCGCCTGGGTGGATTTTATATTTTCCTGGAACTTCTTGGAAAGCTCGCCGATCGAAACGATCCCTTCGTCATTTTTTCCCTTTAAACGCTGGATGTTTTCCACCGTCTGGTCCACCTGCTCCTCTGAACGCAGGATCTTATCGCTTAGCTCATGGAAAATCTCAATGCTGTCTTGCACCTGGCTGATCTGCTGGTCCGCGCTGTCCGATATTTCCCCGGTGGACGCGGCAATCTCCACGGTATGCTCTTCAAATTTATGTAAGGATTCCACAATGTTTTTTGAAGACTTCTCTAACCCCTCAAACGCCTCTCGGACATTTTCGATCAAATTTTCCCCTACACGCTCTTTTTTTTCAACCGTCTGAAACAGCAAGAGCGCCCTTTTTACGATCAATACAGCAACAATAACGGCAAGCACATATACCATGCCCGCAAAAACCCAGATCGGAACCGTATACATTGCGATAAATGCTTTTGGCGCGATCAGCATTGCAACTATATTAGACACGATCGTAGAAACCATGCATACGTTTATAACAGAAAGGTCATAATACGGAACCGCCAAAAATAAAATCAGAAAATACGCCTCTACCATAGCGCCATAGCACCCCGGCGTGCTTACCGCAATGATCAATGCCCCCATGACCGGAAGCGTGGAAATATAAAAATACTTCGCGTACCTTCCAAGAAGCTTTTCCAGCGCCTTGATAAGCAAGCTGCACACCGTCATACTAAGCGCAATGACATCCCGCTTCACCGACGCGCCGTTAAACAAAACCACATACGTAAACGCTACAACCGGAATGATCAGCAAAAAGACAAACATCAGCATGTTCATGCGCTTTTCTTCATTTTTGATAATCTCTGCAACCATAGGACATTCCCCCAAATTTTCAGTTTTATTCATATTGCTACAATCTGTTATTATTTTATATCAAAATTCGTGGATTGTCTACAAAGAATTTCAAATGTTTTTGTTTTAAAAATCAGTCACGATGAAAACCGGACGCACACAGCGTCCGGCTCTTAAAATCTAATATGATATTTACATTCCGTCATAGCAGTTCCTTAAAACTGCCGCAGATCCACTACAACACACGCACAGCTTTTAGCGCCGGCCTGTAATTGAATTTTGATTCTTTCACGCCATCTTTTTGATTGCTGGCATGAATCACATTTCCGTTTCCATCATAAATGCCCGCGTGCTGCGGCTGTCCTTCTTCCTCTCCATCCGCGCTTCCATAAAATAGAATGTCCCCCGCAGACAGCGCCTCCACGGAAATGGGAACTTCCGTTCCGTTAACCGCCAGACTGTAAATGTCTTCTGGCAGATTGATTCCAGCTAACCCGTATATTGCCCTTACAAACCCCGGACTGTCAACCCCGGTGGATAGATCAGCGCCGCCAAACTCATAAGGCGCGCCGATATACTTTTGCGCAAGTTTTACAATTTTCTCGTTTTCCAGATCATAAGATACGTTTTTATCCGTGACATTTGCATCCGTTATGTTTGCATCGGCATCATTTGCATCCGTTATATTTGCATCCGTATCATTTGCATCCATTATGTCTGCATCAGCGTTGGTTCCAGATGTCCTGCTAGACGATTCCATGCCTTTTTCCTTTGCCGCATCTAAATCAGAGACACTCGTATTTACTCCCTTTTCCGCTCCAGAGGTAGATGCTTTCGTTTGTTCCGCAGAAATGTCGGATACTTCCGCATTTACTTCTTCCGCTTCTTCTTTTAAAGTCACCGCCTCGTCTTTTTGTACATTTTCCAAAGACACATCCGTTTCCGGCGCATCCGTTGCGGCTTTCGTATTTACATTCGGTTCTTTCGCTGATTCCCGTGCGAATGCTGTAAAAGTTGTCGCCGCACATACGGTCATTCCGATCGCAAGCGCAACCGCTTTGGCAGAATATTTCTTTAATTTCATAATCGTCCTTATCCTTTCTTCTATTTCAAAATGTCTGGCGAAATAAGCGTTTGCAGGCCCAAAAGAGCCTTTCTTTCCTTCCGCCAGACGGATCAAAGTAAGCGCGTAGGCCGTTTTCATGCTGTCTGGATATTTTTTAACCGCCTCCTCATCGCAGGCCATTTCCATATCCCGGTTTGAAAACGCAGCCATCGCCCAAACCAGTGGATGAAACCAGTAAACGCATACGGCAAGGCACAGGATGTGCTTTAAAAGAACATCCCACCACCGGATATGCGCCCACTCATGCTCCATAATGCATAAAAATTCTTCCCCGCTTAAATCAAGTTCGCTGGGCATTAAGATAACCGGGCGCAACACCCCGTAAGTAAGGGGCGTTTTTACAAGGTCCGATTTCCGCAGCGTTATTTTGCGCAGGCTGCGGTGCGTGGCAAACCATTCGGCGGCCCTTTCATCCCTTATCGGCAAGGAGCAGCTGTAAATTTTACCGCTGCGTATATGACACAATAAAATTTTACATGCAATGCAAACGGCTACGATAAGCCAAACCGTAAACAGGATGGCTTCTGGCCGGATGTGCCCTGTTTCTGCGCAAACTGCCCCGCTTCCTGCTCCGGGAGCCGCATCATCCGGCTTTTTGGGCTGGTATGATAAATGCGCATTGCCATTTCGAGCATTGATCTGTCGGATAACGGGTTTTACCGGAAACTTTTTTAACTCTGCCCCGGGCCACCGGATGGAAACGGAAACCGGCAAAAGCAGCCGCGCCAGGCATAACGCCCATAAAAACACCAAAAAGCGTTTCGGCACCTGTCTTAAGAAAAAATGCCGAAAACACAGGACTGCCGCGATTAATATCGTGCCATTGACACACATATTAAAAACCTTATCCATATGCCACCTCACTCCTCCTGGCCTTGCACCATTTTTTTCAGACGCGCGATCTGCTCCGGAGTCATATCCTGATTTCCCAGCAAGGATGCGATCAGCAGATCCTTGGAACCCCCATACATCCGGTCGATCAGCTCCTTTGTCTCGGCTTTTTGCGCCTCCTGCCTGCTGATCAGCGGCTTACAGAAAAACCCCGGATCTGTACGTAAGATAGCCTGTTTTTCCACACATTTTTTTAACACCGTGTACGTCGTGGTTTTGCTCCAGCCCACCTGATTTTTTAGCCGCAACGCAATTTCTTTTGCCGGCATATCACCTTCTTTCCATAGCAAGTCCATAACCTTTAATTCAGACTCAAATAATTTAACTGCCATACTGTCTCCTCCGTTCTATTGCAATAGAATAATTATATTCTACTCTAGTAGAATAAGATTGTCAAGGGTTAAGGGTGGTAAACTTTTATATAATTGCCCTTTAGATTCGAATATGCTATATTTGTAAAAAAGCAAACTATTACGCATAGCAAACAACCTAGAGCATGTTTGAAAACCAGAGGTGTTTTTTGTGGGAATTTATTTAAATCCAGATAACGAAGGCTTCCGCGAAGCCATCCATTCTAAAATTTACGTAGACAAAACCGGGCTGATCGCGCACACAAACCAATGCGTCAACACCGAACGAAAATTCCTCTGCGTCAGCAGGCCAAGGCGCTTCGGGAAATCCGTTGTAGAGGCCATGAACTGCCGCAGCTTTTCAATGCATGTGCCAGTCAATACCCGCAGCTTTCAAAACGATATGTATCATTTATATATAAAGGACGATGCGCTGGATCTGGCGCACACCCAGGCCGCGTCCGCCTTATCCTACAACGATGAAAATTCCCTTAGCTGCGCCATTGGGCTTGCCTATTACAGCGCCAGAAAAGATTATAAAATGATCCGGGAATTTCCCATCGGGCATGGATTTGCGGATATTGTGTTCCTGCCGCTTCCCCATACGACTAAGCCTGCGCTTGTGGTGGAATTAAAATACAACAAAACCGCCCGCGCCCTTTCACACAACCTTCCTATCCAGCCACTTCCCCCGCGCCAGCCGTATAAAAAACATCACCCCGCGCACGCAAAGCTCTGCGCACATCGCCGTCCACACGCCAACCAGCCCAAACCGCGGCGCAAGAATCAGCGATGCCGTAATCCGAACGCCCCACATGCTCGCCAGGTTCATAATGCTGGGAATCAGCGTATCCCCCGCGCCGCGTAAAGCCCCCGCCGCCACAATCGACACCGCAAACAACGGCTCCGCAAACGCCTCTATCCGTAACACCCGCGCCCCAAGCTCCCGGATCGAAGCATCCGGGGTCAGTAAAGAAAACATAAACGGCGCGCCAAAAAACATCAACGCCCCCGTACAGGACATGACCGCCGCCCCAAGCGCAACCGAAAGCGCGGCATAACGTTTCGCGTCTCCCCGCTTTCCCGCGCCGATGCTTTGGCCCACAAGTGTCGTCGCGGCCGCCGCAATTCCATATCCCGGCATATAGCAAAGGCTTTCCGCCGTCACCGCAAGGGAATTTGCCGCCACCGAAACCGTGCCAAGGGGCGCCACGATCCGCGTGCCCGCAATCTGCGCGCCACATAAAATCACATGCTCAAGCGCCATCGGAAGCGCAAGCCGCGCCGCAAGCTTAATACAGCCTCCGTCCGGTTTCCAGCTCCCATGCCGTTTCAGCTTTAAAGGCCCAGCCCCGAAACAAACCGCGCAAAGCATGAGCGCCGCCGTGACCGCCTCCGCAAAAGCCGTCCCCAACGCCGCGCCCATGACCCCAAGCCCTGCGCCCGGCATCCATATGGACAGACCCAAAACCGTAACCTGCCTTGACGGAAAGATCAAAAGGCTGTTAAAAACCACATCCAGCGCGCACATCATAATGTTTAACCTGCTTGGAACGCCCATATTCCCGCTGCATTGCAGCATACTGCCCGCCATCTGGCGTATCTGCGTGGCGGGAAGCATACATGCGTAGATCAAAAAATAACGGGACGCATCCACGCACACATCCGCTTCCCCGCCAAGCCATACCGGAAGCCCCTGGCTGATCCCAATGCCAACGGCGGATAAAAAAAGGCCAAACGCCAGCGTGCATATAAGCGCCTGCCGCAGCGCCCCTTTCGCATCCTTTTCCCTTCCGGCCCCGATAAGCTGCGCCACCTGCACGGAAAACCCGGTTGCCGCCGCAATGCATAAGCCCCCAAACAGCCAGGTCGTGCTGGACACAAGCCCGATCGCCGCCGACGCGCCCGCCCCAAGGCTGCCTACCATCGCAGCGTCGATATACTGCATCGCGATCGCGGTGATCTCCGCAAGCACCGCCGGGACGCTAAGCTGTATTACTTTCCAAAGCTGTCCTTTGACTGACCGTGTTTCTTCCATATTAATATACCCCTTATCACACTGTTTCCAAGCCACCCGGATAAACCCCCAAGCAGCGCGCCGCCCAAAACGTCTGTTGGATAATGCACATACAAGTACATCCTCGAAAATGCAAGCAAGACTGACAACACAAGCGCCGGAAGCCATAGCCTGTTTTTACTTGCATACAACGCCGCCGTAGACGCAAACGCCGCTGCCGTATGTCCGGAGGGAAACGAAAAGTCCACAGGCTTTGGAATCAAAAGCTGCACCGCCGTATTGACATCATAAGGCCGTATCCTTGCAACCATAGGCTTTAGCCATACATTGCAGCACAGCGCTTCCAGCAAAAGCCCCGCCGCAACCGCCGCCCCGGCCCTTCTGGCCTTTGGGATCAAAAGCAGCGTTAAGGCAAGCGCGATCCAGATAAGCCCCACATCCCCCAGCTTTGTCACAAAAGGCATCGCCGTATCCAAAAAATCGCAGCGCATATGCGCCTGGATAAAATCTAAAATCTGGAAATCGATACTCAAATAAATTCCCTCCTTATATTTCCTGGCAAGTTCCAAAACCATGAAAAACTGACACACCGATACCCGGCAAGCCTGCCGTTCTCAATGTGCCAGTTCCTTTTATTATTTATACTCACGATCACTAAAATTTACCAATAACGCCGACTCACGAGCGTTGTTATCTTGAGTCATATGGTAAATTTTATCGCTCGTGAGTATAACATCCAAAAGCCAAATCTTTATTTTGCGGATAAATATTCGTGTATCCCTTTCGCAGCCGCTTTCCCCGCGCCCATCGCAAGGATGACCGTCGCCGCGCCCGTTACCGCGTCCCCGCCTGCAAACACGCCAGGCTTGGAGGTCTGGCCGTTTTCTTCCTGGGCAACGATGCACTGCCAGCGGTTTACGTCCAGCCCGTTTGTCGTAGATGAGATCAGCGGGTTTGGTGATGTGCCAAGGGACATAATGACCGTGTCGCATTCGATCTCATACTCGGAACCCGGAATTTCCACCGGCCGTCTTCTGCCGGACTCATCCGGCTCCCCAAGCTCCATCTTTATAATGCGGATGCCTTTTACCCAGCCGTTTTCATCCACAAGAATTTCCGTCGGGTTCTGGAGCAGGTCAAATATAATCCCTTCCTCCTTTGCATGGTGGACTTCCTCCACCCTGGCAGGAAGCTCCGCCTCGCTCCTTCGGTATACAATATGTACCTCCGCTCCCAAGCGCAGCGCCGTCCTTGCGGCGTCCATAGCCACATTCCCGCCGCCGACTACGACGACCTTGCTTCCTTTGGAGATCGGGGTGTCGTAATCCTTAAACGCTTTCATCAGGTTATTGCGGGTTAAAAACTCATTTGCGGAAAATACGCCGTTCGCCTGCTCCCCTGGAATGCCCATAAATTTTGGAAGCCCTGCGCCGGAACCGATAAACACCGCTTCAAAGCCCTCTTTTTCCATCAGATCGTCAATTGTCACCGCTTTTCCGATTACGACATTCGTCTCGATTTTTACCCCAAGGGATTTCACATTTTCCACTTCTTTTGCGACAACCCGCTCCTTCGGAAGACGAAATTCCGGGATGCCGTATACCAAAACGCCGCCCGCTTCATGCAGCGCTTCAAAAATGGTAACGTCATAGCCAAGCCTTGCCAGATCTCCGGCGCAGGTAAGCCCCGCAGGGCCGGAGCCGATCACCGCGACCTTGCGCCCGTTCTTTTCCGCCGCCGGATGCGGCTTCACCTCATTTTGCATTGCCCAGTCCGCGCTGAACCGCTCCAATTTTCCAATAGACACCGGCTCTCCTTTGATCCCGCGGATACATTTGCCTTCGCACTGGGACTCCTGCGGACAGACGCGCCCGCAGACCGCCGGAAGCGCGGACGACTCAGAAATCGCCTGATAGGATTTTTCAAAATTCCCTTCTTTGATCTCGTTTATAAACGCCGGAATATCGATCCCAACCGGACAGCCCTTTACGCACTGGGCGTTTTTACAGTTTAAACACCGGGAAGCCTCCTCCATAGCCTCTTCTTTGGAATACCCCAGGCACACCTCTTCAAAATTCGCCGCCCGGACCTTTGGCTCCTGTTCCTTGATCGGCACTCTTTTTAATACATCCATTATTTATCACCTCCGCAATTCCCGCATCCGCCATGATGCGTGCTGCCCTCCTGTAATTTCAGCATAGCCCTGCCTTCTTCTGTTTTGTACTGCTGCTGGCGCTTCATCGCCAGGTCAAAATCCACCAGATGCCCGTCAAACTCCGGCCCGTCCACACACGCGAACTTCACCTTATCGCCTACGATCAGACGGCACGCGCCGCACATGCCCGTACCGTCCACCATGATCGGGTTCATGGAAACTACCGTCGGGATCTCCAGCTTTTTCGTCAAGATACATACAAATTTCATCATGATCATCGGCCCGATGGCTACGCAATGGTTATAGGTCTTCCCCTGGTCAACCAAAGCCTGGAGCTGGTCTGTCCCAAGGCCATGGAACCCGAAGCTTCCGTCATCGGTGGTCACATACAGGTTTTCCGCCGCCGCTTTCATTTCATCCACAAAAAACAGCAGATCCTTGTTCCTTGCGCCCATGATCACGTCGCAGGCAATCCCGTGCTCCTTTAGCCATTTCACCTGCGGGTATACCGGGGCCGTCCCCACGCCGCCCGCGATAAACACAATGCGTTTCTTTCTCGTTTCCTCTAAATTTTTCTCCTCGCAAAGCTCTGACGCACAGCCAAGCGGCCCTACGAAATCGCGGAAGCTGTCCCCTTCTTCCATCTCCGCCATGCGCACCGTGGAATAGCCCACCGTCTGAAACACAATGGTCACAATCCCTTCATTCCTGTCATAATCACAGATTGTAAGCGGAATCCTCTCCCCTTCCTCATCCATTTTTACGATGACAAACTGCCCTGGCAGACAGGATTTTGCGACACGCGGCGCTTTTACATCCATCAGATAGATTTTATCCGCCAATATTTTTTTCTTTACAATTGGATACATATCGAATCCTCCTCCTAATTTTTATTACGACACGAAATGACAAATCCTCCAACATTAATCGTAACCTTTTTCTACCTGTAAGCCTCTGATATTATGAAAAATAAACCAGCTCATCCTCCGGCGCCTGCGCCGCTTTTACCTCTACCGGATACAGTACCGGCCCCTTCCCGTGGTATTCCATCGCAAATTCATTTTTCACCTCCGCCGTAATATCCACCCAGGAACGGTGCGCGATCGTGTCCGCCTGATTATATTTGCACTTAAACCCGATAAACTGGATATCCGCCTCACAGCAGGTCATCGCAAACCGCCCCGGCACAAACACGCCCCGCTTGAGCTTATTGTCCGGGCGGTATACGAGCGCAAGAAATCGGACTTTCTTGCCGTCATACTTTTTCGGGTCGTCCATCGCATCCAGATACCAGATGCCGTAATCCGCATCCGTAATTTCAATCACATCCGCATTGATGTCAAACGGAAGCTCCTCCATATCATTTTCATCGATCGTGCCGTCCGCGCGCTCGTACACAATCTGCGCCTTGCGGTTTAGCGCTTTTACAACCCTTCGAAACTTCGCCTTTGGCGTATCCTGCGCACACCGGTTAAAAATAACCACGTCCGCGGAAAAAAACTGCTCCGTCATCATCGAACGCATATTCGCCAGATACATCTCAAACGTTTCCGCATCCACCGTAGCAAGCGACTGGACGATCACCCAGCCTTCCGGCAGCTCCATTTCCAGAAACGGCCCCACCTCCCAGGTTCCGTTATACTCCAAAAACACCTGCTGTGGATGATATTTCTCATTTAATTCCTCTAATTTTTCTTTTGTGAAATCTTCCTCGTTTTCTATCATCGCAAGATGCCCATTTATCGTACGAAGCTTATCCTCCTCGTACTCCACATCCCCGTCCTCACAGCAGATCACCAGGTTACGGGCATCCTCGCCAAAACCGTTGTCATACAAAGTCTCCTGGATCAGCGAAGACTTCCCGCTGTCCATAAAACCAGTAAAAAAATATACTGGTATCTCCTGCATATGCTTCATTCCTTTCCGGCTATTGCAATTTTTCTTAAAACTTATTTCCAATTATCCGGCAGCCCTTGCGGTTTTTCGCATCCTCCGCATAAAACTACGCAATTTCAAATAATTCCAACAGCTTATCCTCCGCCAGATTACAGCCAATCACGCACAGCCGCCCCGTATATTCCGGCTCGCCGCTTCGAAGCTCATACTCCCCTGGCGTCATGTCAAAATAAATCCAGCTTCCATCCGTCGACTCCACCATGCCCTTCGCGCGTAAAATATCACCGTAATCTTCGGTATCGCAAAGCGCCTTCAAAGCGTTTTCAATCACAGCCCTGTCATATTTATGCGGCGTTTCCTTGCCCCAGCTTGTAAATATTTCATCCGCATGATGGTGGTGGTGATGGCCTTCCTCATGGCCGTGATGATGGTGTTCTTCATGGTCATGATGGTGATGGCCCTCCTCTCCATGATGATGCCCATGCCCCTCATGGCTGTCTTCCCCATCCTCATGATGATGGTGTTCATGCCCATGCTCCGCAGCGTCCTTTTTATGGCGCGCCTCTGCCAATAGCTGCATTTCCATAGAATCCTGCTGTTCCATAACCTTTAAAACCGCTTCGCCGCTTAGCTCATCCCATGGGGTCGTAATGATCGACGCTTTTTCATTTAACGCCTGAACCTGCTTTACGCAAAGCTCAAGCTGTTCGGACGGCATATTCTGCGTCCTGCTTAACACAACCGTTGTGGCAAACTCGATCTGGTTATTGAAAAATTCCCCAAAGGCTTTCATCTGCTTGGAAGCCTTTTTCGCGTTCACAACCGTTACCAGCGCGTTCAGCTTCACATCCCGCTCTTTTTCCAGGTCAATAACCGATTTCATAACATCCGACAGCTTGCCTACGCCGGACGGCTCTATTAAAATCCGGTCCGGATGAAACCTTTCTAACACTTCTTTTAAGTTTTTGTCAAAATCACCCACCAAAGAACAGCAGATGCAGCCCGAATTTAGCTCTGTAATCTCAATCCCGGCATCCTTTAAAAATCCGCCGTCAATTCCAACCTCACCAAATTCATTTTCAATTAATACAATCTTTTGCCCCTGAAAAACCTCCCCGATCATTTTTTTAATAAAGGTCGTTTTCCCTGCGCCTAAAAATCCTGAAATAATATCAATTTTTGTCATTGTTCCATCTTCTTTCTATCATTTTTTATGATTGCATTTTTCTTTTTATGACTGTTCCACGGCAGGCTTTTGCCTGTTGCAGAAAAACATATGCTTGTTATTATAACATATGGGGTGGGGTTTGTACCATAAAAATTTTATTAAAGTTGAAAAATTGTTGCAGCGAGGGTTACTTTTCACGGATTTGGGCTCTATGGTATAAACGATCTATAATAGGGCGTTATCAGGCAAAATAATGTAATTTTTTTGCCTGCCGGACGCTGGAAACAGGCAGCAGGCCCGTCCGGATGTTCCGGCTCCGGGATGTAAGAAGTTCTAGATATTCTGCGCAAGGGTTTCGATACCGGACGGAACGTGGATTGACCGCCATCCATGGCGCAATCCTCTTTTTCGGGCATCCCTGCCCGAAAATCCTGTACAGAAAGCAGAATGCCAAGAACTTCTAACATCCCTGCACAGTCACATCCGGCCGGACCTGCTGCCTGTTTCCGGCTGTTTTTCAAAAGCTTTCCGTTATTTTTTCAACCCGTACCATTTTTCAATCCATATGGCGAAAGCAGAATGCCAAGAACTTCTAACATCCCTGCACAGTCACATCTGGGCGGGCCTGCTGGCTGTTTATCAAAAGTTTTCCAGTTGTTTTTCCAACCAGCGCCAGTTTTAACTCATATGGCAAATGAAATGTACTCCTGGAATTTTATACTGGAAAAGGCATAAGTTATTGGCGGGCAGTTTGAAACATTTAAATTTTCGATAACCAGCCGGAAGCAAGCCGGGGGCTGTCCGGATGTGACTTGCGCAGGGATGTTAGTAGCTCTTAACATTCTGTCTACAAACAGGATTTTCGGGCAGGGATGCACGAAAAAGGGATTGCCGCCATGGATGGCGATGCAATCCCGGTCCGTCCGGCAGCGATAAATTATAAACAGAATGCTTAGAGCTTCTTACATCCCGGAGCCGGAACATCCGGACAGGCCCCCGGCTTGCTTCCAGCGTCCGGGTAGTCCAAAACTTCAAAATAGCCCATACCCAAACCCCCGGATAACGCCCTATTATTTACCATTTATACGGTAAATCCCCATCCCATGAAAAGCAACACCGTGAAACCCAAAGCGAAGTGCAACAAAAAATTCGGAAAAAATCACAGCCATACGGCTTGACCACCGGCTCTGCCGGTGGTCTGGATAAAGCC
>CANDMI010000090.1 GCA_947385775.1 uncultured Eubacterium sp.
TTTCAATGGTAATGATATCGCCTTCGGATACTTTGTACTGTTTTCCGCCTGTTGCAATAATTGCGTACATTCGGCACCTCCTATTTATCATTACTCGCCAACTTCGGTGATGTGGATTTCACATGCTTTTTACCTCGTTGTGCGGCATACGTATAGAGGATACCATATCATGGAGAAAGCGTCAAGTGAATTTTTATGATTTTTTCATTCTTCGTAACAGCCAAGCTGCTCCGCCAGGGATTTTTTTTGTTTTTTTCGCGTAAGCTCCACCAGTCCAAGCTTTGTCATATCCACAAGTTTGACAGGAATCGAATCCTGTTTTAAATATTTCCGAAATTCTTCCAATAACTTCGCGTTTTGTTCGCTGTCGCATAGATCAATAAAATCGATGAGGATGATGCCGGAAATATTGCGAAGGCGCAGCTGCCAGGCGATTTCAGCGGCGGCTTCCAGATTGATTTTATAATGGTAAAGATTCCTGTCCTTTCCGGCAATGTTTTTTCCGCTGTTTACGTCAATGACGGTCAAAGCTTCTGTAGGCTCTATCACAATGTTCGCCCCGGATTTCAGCCAGACCCTTTTTTTTAACGCAGACTCTATCTGCTCTTTGACACGGTAAAGCTTTGCAAGCGCAAGCATCTGGTCTTCGTAAAATCGCAGGCCGTATCCTCTGTTTTCGTTTTGCATAGCTTTATTTAATCGCTCGTAAATTTCTGGGTCATCGGTCAGAACTTCAGATAGTTTCCTTTTATCCATGTCCCGCAGCATTTTGAAATATAGCGGCTGTTCCTTTCGCAGGCAGGAATACAGCGTTCTGGTATGGGCGGTTTTTATAAGCGCATCATACTCCGCCTTTAAATCATTAAATTCCATCAAGATTTGATTTTTATCTGCTTTTGCGGCGTTTGTGCGAAATATGACTCCATAGCTTCGATCGGTTGGCACGATTTTTTTTGCCAGCTCCTTTAAGCGGCCTGTGTCGGCCTTGGAAAGCTTTGATGAAATGCCGATTTGATCATTTCCGCTCGTCAGAGCCAGATATTCGCCTGCAAAACTAAGATTCGTGGATACGATCGCGTCTTTGGATCGGGCAGCTTCTTTTATGACCTGCACTACAAGCTCGTCTCCCACGGTGATTGCTTTCTTGGAATTTTTTTTCGTAAACAAAGGCGGCTGGTCTTCCTTAATTTCATCGAATGGAAGGTAGCCGCGCATTCCTGGCGAAATTTCCACAAATGCCGCGTTTAAATTCTTAACAATATTTTGTACGCGTGCTACGTACATATCGTTTAATACGCCCTCGCTGCCCGACGGCTGCACAAAAGCCTCCGCCATTTTGCTGTCCTCATAGACCGCGTATATGTCATAAAGCGTTGGCAGATGGGTTTTTCGATTCATAAGCTCTGCTTTTGTGAAAATTAATTTTTGATTTTTTTCCATTGCTTTCGTGATTCCTGTTTGTTTTCTAATCTATATTTCATTTTATATGAAACTAATTATACGAACCTAAACGGTAATGACAGTCCCTTCCTCTAACAGACTTTGTCTGCTCCCGTCTGGCTGTATGGAATAAACGTCTTTTCGGTGTATCTGGTAGTCGAACGAAGGGTATAGAATGTCCATCGATTGAAAAAAGGCTTCCATAATAAGCTCAGGCTTTACATTTGCCACGCTTCCCGCGCTGACGTCCAGATAAAAGGCAGGCTTTCCAAAAAAGCGTTCCTCTGGCGGCAATATCCGAAAATCATAGACAAGCTGCTTTAAATCAATCTGTTTTTCCCCTTTTTTTGTCTTTTTGGAAATCCAAACTTCCTTCGGCGCTTCAAAAAAGTCATAAAGCCTTTGGGAAAGAGCCTCTTTGTCCAAAAAAAATTCCGCCGGGATTTTTGAATCCTCTTTTAGCCAGATTTCGTAGTTTGACGCGGCAACCGTCGCCATCGCAGGATTTGCCCCTTCTGGCAGCTGCACGTATCCGACGATCTCTACCCCTTCCGCCATGACCGCATTCAAAGCCGCGATCGCTTTTTCAGATGGCATGGAGCTATGCGCTTCGATATCTAAATATTCCCCATCGCTTGTAACGCCGACTCCAAGTGGCGCGGCAAAGGACATGATCTGGTGCGGGCTGTAGCCTTTGGAATAGCAAATGTCTATATCGCATCGTCGGATGGCTTTTTGAAAATACCGCATCATATCCAAATGGCCGATAAATTTCATTACGCCAAGCTTTCGAAATTTAATCCTGATTTTCAAAACATACACCTCCACCAAATTGTCTGGCTCCGCAGCCGGAGCATTGCATACGGCAATTTTTCGTCGTACGCCCCTCTTTTGCCCGCATCCACTCTGCCAGTAAATATTGCTTTGAAACCCCGTCGTCGATAAAATCCCATGGAAAGACCTCATCCTCCGCCCGCTTTCGCGTCGTATAAAAACAAACGTCAATCCCGGCTTTTAAAAACGCCTGCTGCCACCGTTCGTCATCATAAAATTCAGACCAGGAGTCAAACAACGCCCCATCTTCATAAGCGTACTGGATGGCTTTAGACAGCCTGCGGTCCCCGCGGGCGAAAATGCCCTCTAAAACCGTCACGTCCGCTTCATGCCAATTATATTTCAGGCTTTTTTTGTTTAACTGCTCCTTTACAGAGTCATTGACGATTTTTGCACGCCGCAGGTACTCGTCCTTGTCATGCATCTGCGCCCATTGGAATGGGGTGAATGGCTTTGGGACGAAAAAGGATGTGCTGATGGTAATCTGGCATTTCCCGTTTCTGAGCTCTTTTGGGATCTCATAATAGCGCGCCGCAATCTGGTTTGCCAGTTCCGCGATCGCGCGCATATCTTCTTCTGTCTCAAATGGCAGCCCGAGCATAAAATATAATTTTACTTTTTGCCATCCGCCTTCAAACGCAAGCCCTGCCCCATGCAAAATATCTTCCTGCGTAAGCCCTTTATTTATGATATCGCGCATACGCTGGGAGCCTGCTTCCGGCGCAAAGGTCAGGCTGGATTTTCGGATGTCCTGCACCTTTGACATGACATCTAAGGAAAATGCATCGACGCGCAGGGATGGCAGCGATATGTTCACGCCTTTATCCTTATACTGGTCTATCAGATAGCGTATCAGCTCTTCCAGTTTTGAATAATCGCTGGAGCTTAAGGAGGTCAGGGAGATTTCGTCGTACCCGGAGCTTTTGATCATTTCGTCGGCGTACCGCTTTAGAACGGACAGTTCTTTTTCCCTTGTCGGCCGATAGATCTGCCCCGCCTGGCAAAAACGGCATCCACGGATACAGCCGCGCATGATTTCAAGCACAAGACGGTCTTGTGTAATCTTGATATAAGGAATGACAGGCTTTTTTGGATAGACCGCGCCGCTTAGATCCATAACGATTTGCTTTTTTACTTTTTTTGGCGCCTGTGGCGCAATCGGCTCCATACTAAAAATTGTTCCATCTGGATTATATTTTACCTCGTATAAGCATGGAACGTAGATACCAGGGATTTTGGAAGCTTCTAAAAGAAATTCCCGCCTGCTTTTTCCGTCCGCTTTTGCCTGCTTATATGAGTCAAACAAAGCGTCGTAAGACACCTCTCCTTCCCCGATATAAAACAGATCAAAAAAATCCGCGATCGGCTCAGGGTTATACGCGCATGGGCCGCCGCCAATTACAATCGGCATGTCGTCCGTACGGTCTGCCGCCATAAAAGGGATTTGCGCCAGATCTAAAATCTGCAATATATTTGTATAGCACATTTCATACTGGAGCGTGATGCCGAGAAAGTCAAATTGTATGATCGGCTCCTGGGACTCCAATGCGAATAACGGGATGTTTTTTTCTTTCATGATCTTATGCAGGTCTATCCAGGGCGAGAATACGCGTTCGCAATATACATCCTCCCTGCGGTTGAACATTTCATATAATATCTTCATGCCTAAATGGGACATGCCGATCTCATATACGTCAGGAAAGCACATGGCGAAGCGGATCGCCGCCTGTGCCGGGTCTTTTCTGACGATGTTTATCTCGTTTCCAATATAACGCGCCGGCTTTTCGATTTTTAGCAATATTTCATCGCTTAAGGCTGGTTTTTTCATAGGCTTCCTTTCGGTTTTTGTATTTTTTATATCTTTTTCTACGTTTTAATTTATAGTTCTTACCTTTCTGGTAATGTTTTTTATGTTTTTCTCTCTGATAATTTTTGCGCTTCTCTTTCAAATACGTGAGAAATGTCATAAAGTTCTGGCACATCGGAAATTGTACATACATTCACACAATAATTTAACCACGGTATTTCTTTTGTCATCTGATAGATAACTGCCATAGCTTTTGCTTCCGACATCGTCTCTACAGAATGGTATCCAGAACCTTGTATGTGTTCAAATCCATTTTTCTCAAAATATAAACGGACATCAGAATAAGCATTATGCCAGTCACCTTTCGGATAGCATTCTTTCAAAGCTTCTGTATCCAGATCAAAATAAATGCCTTTTCTTTGCGTACTATCCATTCATCTAATTCCTCATGAAATCGGTAATCAAATTCTCTTTCTCATCTCCATTGTACCAAAAACATTCTTGTAGATGGGTTGAAATTTCCGCTGCGCTTTTTAACGCAAAGATAGCTGCCCAGAATCTTCCATAATCTTGTTTACGTCCCTGATCAAGGTATACTCTGCGTCCCGGAGTTCTGTCCGCACAATTTAAATCCTCTTTCTGGAAAATTGCGTCTGTCTGTTCGCATATTTTATCCATATCATATGGCGTTAGATTGCTGGAATCAAATTTTATTTCCAATTTATACATTATGTTCCCCCTTTCCATTACTAGAATCGGAACCGATATACTTTTTATATTCTAACACGAACATCCGCAAAAGTCATTTCCTTTTTCTATCTTCTTTTCTGGATTCCCGCAACCAGTTACTTTTCATCCCCCAGCCAAAAGGTAAGGAACTGTTCAGATAAGGTGTTACAACTTTAGCGAGCCGGACGCCGGGTGATGGAGGACTGGCCTGGCTTTTGGTTCCAATTCCAGAATGTAAGAAGCCCTAAGCATTCTGCATTTATGTCTGCACTACCGGACGGACGCGGCGCCTAGACCGCTCTGGCTGCGCCAGAAGCGAAAGGCGCCGCTTTCGGCTTCGCCGCCTGGTTATCAGGCAGAATGCCAACGGCTTCTAACATTCTTTCATACGTCACCGAAATCCAGGCCAGTCCCCCATCCCCCGGCTGGTTTTCAAAAGATTAACACAATTAACTTTAGCCATCAATGCCGAACTAAACGCAAAAAGCTTTAGCCATGAACCTTAAATGATTTTTCTCACTTCTATAGGAAAAGCAAGATATCGCATGTCTGATAGAAATTGCGTACAGTAATTTATCGTAACGTTTGTGAAAAACAGCCTGGATAGGGGAGTCGACCGGCCTGACTGGGGCGTTTGGAAGAATGTTTAGAAGTTCTTAGTATTCTGTTTGATAGACAGGCGCCGCGTCCGTTCGGCTGTGAAAACGTAATATCAGAATACTTAGAACTTCTTACATTCTGGAATGGCCCCAGTCAGGCCAGTCGACTCTCCTATCCAAGCGTCCGTTATCTCTAAATGTAATGCCTTATCTGATCTGTTACGCCAAAAGTAGGCTGTGATGTGAAAAGTAACCACAGCCTTTGCTTTACTTCATTCCGGCAATTCCATTTCATCATTCATTTTTATAAAGCCATATTTTTCGTATAAAGGCCGCCCCATCGCGGTCGCTTCCAAAGAAATCGACGCAATCCCCATACGCTTGGCATCTTGAACCAGCTATAAGACTGCTTTTTACTTCGCTCATATCAGTGTCCTTCGGCAGCTTGTTCATAACGAAATCCAATAACGCTGTTTCATATGCCCGTCTGCTTCTACTTCATTTTCCAATACCCCGCCATTATTTCGAATTGATTTTGCTGAACCAATGTTATCTTTGTCGCAGCATAGTAAGACTTTTCGAATCCCAAGTTTTTTGCATTCTTCTAATGCCAGACCGATCATTGCCGTCGCATAGCCTTTTCTTCTTTCGCTGGGTCTGATCCCATCGCCTATATGACCGCCTGTTTTTAAAAGCGTATCATTTAAATAATGGCGGATGTTAACGGCCCCCACAAAAATATTTCTATCTTTATCGAAACAAAATAAGGTCGTGTCAGGAACCCAGCCATTTTTCGTTTCTTCAGTTGTATTTAGATTTTTTATGTAATGATCAAAATCATGAAAATCATATGCCCATATTTTCCATGGAGACGCATTTGTGTGATTTACGATAATATCACGCTTCCATTCCGTCAGCATTTCAGATAGCTGTTCCTTAGATTCATTTGTCGCTTTTATAAGTTCAAGATTCATTTTTCTTACCCCAAGCTTTCTTACTCCAAACAGTTTTTTACTTCAATCGGCTCATTCATTTGCTTTCGACCGGAAGCTGATATAGTTTCCGATCGAAAGCAAAGCTATGAAAGTATATTTCCCTGCCTACAGTATACGCGCCTGCAGACAAAAAATCAAATTCACAAAACGTCTCAGGCCACCTGATGCCTTCGAAACACAAAGCCTGCAAACGGAAGCAAAATCAGGGTGAAAAGAACATAGAGTATCGCCCTTACGGTGAGCGCATCCAAAACAACGCTTCCAAATTGAAACGAGAGATATTTTCCAAATTCCGGCATCGTCGCGCGGTAAGGCAGTAAAAATAAAGCCTGATTATAAAGCCCTGTCGTTCCATTTGGCGTTAAAAATATAGGGATGAACAGCGCCGGGACAAGGATCATCAAAACAAGATACGGGCTTTTCATTTTGGCGGATAAAAATAGCGTCAGAGCGATCATTGCAAGACTTACCAGGTAGATCACGCCAATGTTGATCCATACAGCCTGTAAAAAGGTGTATGGATAAGGAACCGTCGTATTTGCGATCTGAAGCGGCAGATTCCATCCGTCTGTTCCAAACGCCGCAAGCGGCAGGCCGCAGGCTACGATTACATGAAGCAGAAACGCCGCCGTTCCAAATAAAAACGATGCCGCGATCTTTGCCGTCGTAAGCTTTGTCTTTCCATATTTTGCGCATAAGATCACCGCGTCTGTTCCCGCCTGGTATTCGCCGCAAAAAACAGGGGCGATCGCAATGCAGATGGACAATAGCGCAAACGTCAAAAGCTCAAAGCTGCTTATGATCGCCTCCCATCCTTTGTAATATCCATATTGCAGCGGCGTATCCACCTTGCTTGCCCTATTCGACCAATATTCTTTTTGTCTGTCGGACATTGCCCGGGACGGGTTGTCAAGTATGGCTTGTATCTTTTTTTTCATCGCTTTATAAAAGGATGTTTCCTTTTTAAGATTTAATTTCGGCAGTTGATTGTATCCCCAGCTTTCATTTGGGCTGCTGTAAGTTGCGGCGATCAGATTCAGCAGGTCTTCCCTTGGAGCGATTTTGTTCCAATAAGCGTCCCCGATTAAAAATTGCTCGTTTCCGTCACTGCCGACATCGTTCGGGTTTTGAAAAAGCTTTTGCACTTCCCGGATCGTTTTGGCGACATATTCTTCGGATAAGGGAACGGATAAATCCGCAAACTGCTCTTTTTCATATGCGATGCCCTTCCCGCCTTTTATCGCGCCCTCCGAATCGTAAATCTGAAACTGTATGACAGGAAGCCCGAATAAAACCCCGGTTAAAATAAGGCTTACCGCCATTACGATCAGGGTAGATTTTTTTCGCATGATCTTCAAAAATTCATATTTAACCAACATATCGCCCATCCTCCCGCCACGCCGCTTCCTTTCCATAAGCTTCTTCTCCAAAATAGTGCAAAAATAAATCCTCCAGATTTGGCTCTACCGCATACGCGTCCTTCCCAGGCGCGGTTTCTTCGATCATGCGTAACCGCACCATACCGTTTTCATGGTGAAGGTTCACAACGCAAAAATTCCTGCTATATTCCGCGGCAGTCCTTTCATCCACGAAAAGCTCCCACACCTTGCCTTTTATGCTGTCCGTAACCGAGTCGATCGGCTCCTGCAACAAAAAACGCCCCTGCTTCATCAAAAGGATCGTATCCGCAATATAAGAAACATCCGAAACAATATGCGTGGATAAGATCACGATCTTTTCTTTTGCGAAATCAGAGATCAGGTTGCGAAACCGCACTCTTTCCTTTGGGTCAAGCCCCGCCGTAGGTTCGTCGAAGATCAGGATAGACGGATGGTTCAGCTCCGCCTGGGCAATGCCGAGGCGCTGCTTCATGCCGCCGGAGTAGGATTTGATCTTTTTATCCGCCACATCGGATAGATTTACCAGATGGAGCAGCTCTTTCGTCCGGGAATTCGCCTGTTTTTTATCAAGCCCTTTTACGGCCGCCATATAGAGCATAAATTCCCGGGCGGTAAAATCTGGATAAAAACCGAAATCCTGCGGCATATATCCCAGTTGGGCATAATACCGCTCGCCTAACTGAGCTGCCGCATTTCCATTCAAACGGATGCTGCCAGACGTTGGCTTTAAAACGCCGGATATCATCCGCATAAGCGTTGTCTTGCCCGCGCCATTCGCGCCAAGCAGCCCGTATACCCCAGGCGTGAAATTGGCGCTCACATCGTTGACGGCGCATTTTTCTTTGTACTGCTTTCTTAAATTCCGTAACTGTAATTCCATACAAAACCTCCTCATTTATTAGGCTTCCTACATGCTGCGTTAGCGGCTGATTTCCACATGCCAGCCTGCGCATAAAGTAAAAAATAGATGATCTAGTTCTTATTCTAGATCATCTATCTTAGGAGGAGCTTTTTTGTATCTTAATATTACCTTAAGCCGTAACTTACTATTGATTTTAATAAAAAAGCACGACCGTAAAGCTGGTTCCTTCGCCTGGCCTGCTTTTGACGTTGATCTCGCCGCCATGAAGCGTGATGATCTGCTTTGCGATCGCAAGTCCAAGGCCGCTTCCCTCCGGCTTTTCCTTCGTGCTCGTCCCTCTGTAATACCGGTTAAAAAGCTCGGAAAGCTCTTCTTCGTCCATACCGGCGCCGTTATCGGAAATGCAGATCCATACCCTCGTTTCTGCCTCCGCGCCGATTCGGATCTTAACTTCTGTTTCCGGCGGATTATGCGTCAGGGCATTTATGATAAGGTTGTCCAGCGCGCGGCGAAATAAATCCATGTCAAGCTGTATTTCGCATTCTTGTATTTCACTTTCAAACAAAATCTTACGGTTTCGAAAGGCAGGATCGTTTACAATGTCAATGACCCGCTCTTTTAGGAAACGCACAAGGCGCACCCTCTTCGGATGGTACGGCGCCGCGCCGCAATCCAGCTGATAGGTCAGCTTTAGATCGTTGATCATTTTTTCTGTGTAATTTGCGTTTTTTAAGATGATCCTGCCGTATTCCTGCACGGAGCTTTGATCAGGACTTTGATCAGGATCTTGCATAAGCAGCTCGGCGTAGCCTTTGATCGGCGAAAGCGGCGTTTTTAAATCGTGGGTAATGTTTGCGATCCATTCCCTGCGGAGCCGTTCGGTATCCTGTTTTACTTTATCGCTGTGGCAAAGCTGCGCGTCCATTAGGTTTAGCGCACCATAGATTTCACCAAACACGCCTTTTTGATCTAAAAAAGTAAAAGAACGCATGGAAATCGCCTCGATGCCTTTGGCGATCCTGCTAAGATGCCTCGAAAGCCAAAAAACATAACCGGCCATAAATAAAAAAGAGAAGCAAAAGATCAACAATAATCCCATACGGAACAATGGAAAAAGCCGTCCGACATTTTCCCCGTTATAGTAAAGCATATGTTTTCCTACGGCATAAGGAAATCCGATCAGATAGCTCCATGTTTTTTCAGAGCTTTTATAGCTGCTTACAAAAACCGTGTTCCCCTGCTCATAAGCGTGAAAAGAAAGAGCGATCAATTCAGACGCGCGGTAGCTTGTCTGGCGGCTTATTGGCTTATTATGGCTAAAAACCTCCCGTCCTGATTCATCAATGACCTGGAGCCATAGCCCGTATTCATCCAGCCTTTTCAGCCCGATTTCTTCGATTTTAATTTCGCCGTGGTCGTCCTCCATCCATACGGAAAAATTCTCGGTAAACCGGTTCGGCCAGGAAGCTAAGCTTACGCCTTCCGGTTCGGGAATCCCGAAAATATAATAAAACATCCCGATGGCGGCGATCACGGTCATAAGGAGCAATGCGGATACGAAAGATAAGATCCGCAAAAATGGATTTCGTTTCTTTTTATTTTTCATATGGATCTACCAGCTTATAGCCTAAGCCTTTCATCGTGATGATATATTTTGGCGCAGCGGGATTTTCCTCTAATTTTTCACGCAGGTGACGGATATGCACCATGATCGTATTATCGCATCCAAAACTGTCCTCGCCCCAAACCGTTTCATACAGGCGTTCGCGGCTGATGACCCGCCCCAGGTTTTTTGCCAGATAGTGTAAAATTTCAAATTCCCGGGCGGTCAGCCCGATTTCCTTCCCATTTTTCATAACCCTGCATCCAGCTGGATCGATCGAAAGTTCACCGATCTTCATAGAAAAATCTTGTATGGAAGATAAGGAAGATCGTGGAGACTTCCGGTATTCCATGCGGCGTAACTGCGCTTTCACCCTGTAGGCGATCTCTTTTGGGCTAAACGGCTTTGTAACATAATCATCGCCCCCAACCGCCAGCCCAAGTATTTTATCTAGTTCATCGTCCTTTGCGGAAAGAAACAAAACAGGGCAATGGGAAAACTCCCGGATCTTTTTGCACACCTCATACCCGTCGATGTCCGGCAGCATAACGTCTAAGATCATCACATCGGGCTGTATTTCTTTACACTTAATAATGGCGAAATTTCCGTTATCTATTTTCGTAATGTTGAAAAAGCCCTCTATGTTTAGGGCTTTCTCAAGTAAATCTAATATATCCGGCTCATCGTCCACAAGCATGATCTGATACTGGTTCATGAAATGGCGCCTCCTAACTAAGCGTCTGATTTATCGAATTACTTTTTACTGGCAATGGCGTTCCATGCTTCCCGGAAGGATTTAAGCTGTGATTCGAAAGGCTCTTCTTGCAGCATCGATATGATCTCGTCCGTAGAATAGCTGTAAAAACGGCTGCCCGTCCGGTCGCATAATAAAAAAGCCGCGAAAATGCAAATCGAGATCAAAAGCCGCACTTTGAAAAAGGATGCGCCGCCTTCCTTAGACAGCTCATCCTCCTCATAATCGTCCGGTTCTTCCTGTAGGCGGAAAGAACGCCTTACCTCGTCTACGTATTGCTTCCTGGCATGTACATAATCATTCCTGCCCATATTGGCCTCCCTTTTTTATGTAATGTTTTTTAAGTTTATGCAGGAATGGAACGGATTATTCCAGTTGTTTAGCGCTGGACAAGCTCGTGGGTGATGTCTTCCCAGGTCAGCCCTTTTTCCACCATCAGCACCATCAGATGGTATAAAAAGTCCGCCGCTTCGTATTTGATCTCTTCCGGGTCCGGGTTTTTGGCGGCGATCACGATTTCCGTCGCTTCCTCCCCTATTTTTTTCAAAATTTTGTCAATCCCTTTTTCAAATAAGTAGTTCGTATAGGAGCCCTCCTTTGGATGCTCCTTTCTGTCAGAAATAATGGCGTATTCGTTTTCAAACGCCTTTAACGGATTTTTATCCATGTATTCTTTTTGCACGATTTCATTATAAAAACAGCTGTAATTTCCGGTATGGCATGCCGCGCCGATCTGGGACACCTTTGCAAGGATCGTGTCAAAATCGCAGTCCGCGGTCAGTGATTTTACATACTGGAAATGACCCGAGGTTACGCCCTTTGTCCAAAGCTCCTTACGGCTCCTGCTGTAATAGGTCATCTTTCCGGTGCGGATGGTCTTTTGAAAGGCTTCCTCGTTCATATAGGCGACCATCAAAACCTCCCCTGTCTGGTAATCCTGGGTGACGACAGGGATCATGCCGTCTGAATTTAATTTAAAATCGCTCCATTTTAACGCCGGCTCAAAATTGTCCATTTTAATGCCGTGGGAGGAAAGCGTTGTCTTTAATTCCATGACATTCATCCCAACGTCGTTTAAAAAGCTGCCGTAAATGCCGCGGGAATTTGTGCGCTTTAGCACGTTTAACATCGCGTCGATCTCATTTTCCTCGCAAAGGGCGACGTATTGGATGTCCGTCAGGTTTTCGATCGCGTCCAAAAGCCCCGCCTTCATAACGAGCATTTCATGGATCTTATTTTTCATCGCGTCCCTGTGCTTAAATACAAAATCCACATTTTCTACCGATACGAGGATCTGTTCTTTGGAAAAACGGCTGCTGGCCTGGTCCATAAGCTCAAAGCAATAAGGCTTGGAGCCGTTGATCAGCGCCTGCTTGCAGCCAGCGTATAAAACCTTTTTCACGTCTTCCAAACGCTTGATGTTTCCGCCCCCGCAGGTCGGGATCTCGATCAGGCGGTTGATCTCCCGGATCGCGAGCAGATTTTTTTCATGCTCGATATCTTCGGAGGATAAATCGAAGATAAAGATTTTATCGATGCCGCCGTCGTTATAAGATTTTACAAGGTCGCGCAAGTCCCCGGCAGGCTTTAAGTCCTTTGGATTGTTTACCGCAAGGCCGTCCTTTAGATATAATGTCGCGGCTAAGATTTTTTGTTCCATATTTTAACCTTTCTAATTTTCTTTCCTTTTGTCAGATTTTATTTTCAAACCGCACGCGCACGGAATTTGCATGAGCCGTCAGCTTTTCGCATTCCGCAAATTTCGCGATATCTGAAAAGACCGGCTGCAACGCTTCTTTGGAATAGGAAATGATGCTGGATTTTTTGATAAAGTCGTCTACGCTTAAAGGCGAGAAAAATTTTGCGGTGCCGTTTGTCGGAAGCACATGGTTTGGCCCTGCAAAATAATCCCCAAGCGGCTCGCAGCTGTATTCCCCTAAGAAGATCGCGCCCGCGTTTTGAACCTTTGTCATCGTTTCAAATGGATTTGCGGTTACGATCTCCAAATGCTCTGACGCGATCTCATTGACCGCGTCGATCGCCTGCGCCATGTCGTCTGCAAGCAGGATATAGCCAAAATTGTCCAGTGATTTTTGGATGATCTCCCTGCGGGAAAGCTCTTTTGTAAATCGGTCCACTTCATCCGAAACCTGCTCTGCGAGGGTTTTTGAAGTCGTAATTAAAATCGCGGAAGCCATTTCATCATGCTCAGCCTGGGACAACAGGTCTGCCGCTACAAAACGTGGGTTTGCGGTTTCATCCGCAAGCACTAAAATCTCACTTGGCCCCGCGATGGAATCTATGCTGACATAGCCAAATACCGCTTTTTTGGCAAGCGCGACGTAAATATTTCCAGGCCCCACGATCTTATCCACCTTTGGGATGCAGTCTGTGCCAAACGCCATTGCCGCGATCGCCTGCGCGCCTCCGATTTTATAGATTTCATTCACGCCGGCTTCTTTTGCGGCGGCTAACGTCGATGGATACACCCTGCCGTCTTTTCCGCAGGGGGTCGTCATAATAATGCGTTTTACGCCCGCAGCCTTTGCCGGAATGACATTCATAAGCACGGAGGACGGATACACGGCTTTTCCCCCCGGCACATATACGCCGACCGTATGAAGCGGCGTTACTTTTTGCCCTAAAATGATCCCATTTTCCTTTGAATCAAACCAGGAATACTGGCGCTGCTTTTCATGGTATTCGCGGATATTGGTAAGGGATTTTCGGATTACGTCAAGTAAGGATGGGTCTGTGTTTTCATAAGCCTCTTTAATCTCCGCGTCCGTTACCTTTACGTTATGCTTGTCAATATCCGCCCCGTCAAATTGTTTCGTATATGCAAATACAGCCTCGTCCTTTTTTTGGCGCACATTTTCAATGATCTCATTGACGCGCCCCTCGTATTCCCCATATTGGTTCGGGCTTCTTTTTAATAGCTTTTCTAATAGATCCTTTTTCGTTTCTTCGGTTAGCTGTACAATCTTCATTTTTCTTTACTCCTTGCCCAAGGCTTCTTTTAACGCGTGGATCAGCTGCGTGATGCGCGCGTGTTCCATCTTCATGCTGACCGGGTTGACGGTCATCCTGGCGGACAGCGGGCAGATCTCCTCTAACACCGTAAGCCCGTTTTCCCGAAGCGTGGAGCCGGTTTCTACAATATCCACAATGACCTCCGATAAGCCTACGATCGGCGCAAGCTCGATGGAGCCGTTTAGTTTTATGATCTCAACCGTCTGATGCTTTTTGTTGTAAAAATAATCCTTGGCTATGCGCGGGTATTTTGTCGCCACGCGGATCAACTCCTGATGGCGCAAAAGCTCGCCCGCTTCCTTTGGCCCGCATACGCACATGCTGCATTTTCCAAAGCCCAGATCTAACACCTCGTATATTTTGCGGTTTTCTTCTAATATCGTGTCTTCGCCCACAATGCCGATATCCGCCGCGCCGTATTCCACATAAGTAGGCACGTCAGGCCCTTTGGATAAAAAGAAACGGTATCCAAGCTCCTCATTGGTAAAGATCAGCTTCCTTGTGTCTTTGTCCTTCATTTCCTCACAGGTAACGCCGGCTTTTTCAAACAGCTCCAGCGTTTTTCTTGCCAGCCTGCCTTTTCCAAGGGCAAAGGTTAAATATCTTGTCCGTTCCATAAGCTTATTCTCCATACATAAATATCGTTCTAAGCGCGTGGCGTTTTGCATATGCCATATAGTCGTCTTTTGTTTTTCCAGGCTTTAATAGCGTCAGCTCAACGCTGCAACCGCAGGCGCGCTGCTTTCTGGCGTAAATGATCGCGTCCTCCCGCCTTTTTTCGTCATATACGACAAGCTGTCCGTTACGCTCGATCGGCGTATCGATGCCCTGCCTTGCCAATGCCGCCATCAGCTGGTTGATCACGATCACAAACCCGATCGCCGCCGCGTCCTTTCCAAAATGCCCAAGCAGGCTGTCGTAGCGCCCGCCCTTTACGATCGGCTCCCCGCTCCCAAAGGTGTAGCCCTGGAAAATGATGCCGGTATAATAATGGTAGCTGCTGACCGCTCCCAGTTCAAAGCTTATATACTGGTCGATGCCATATAATAAAAGCAACGACTGCAATTGCTCCAGATGCGCGAACGCCTGGCTTGTCTTTGGATAATCTTTCGCCAGTTCTTTTACATGCATAAAATCCTCCGCTGAGGAATAGCGCTGCCCGAGCATGGAAAAAAGCTCTTTTAACTTCGCTTCCACGCATTTGGACTCCAAAAACGCTTCCACGCCAAAAAAGTTGTTGTTTAAGATCAGGTCGTAAAGATCGTCTTCTTCTTCGTCGTTTAAGCCAGCCGCCTGGATCATGCCCTCTAATATGCCCACATGCCCTACGCTGATCTGGAAATTTTTAAGCCCCGCATGAAGCAGACATTCCACGATCATGGCAAGCATTTCCGCATCCGCGTCCACCGATGCGTCCGCGATTAACTCCGCGCCAAGCTGGGTGTATTCCTTTAAACGCCCCTGGAAGCTATTTGTATTGATAAAGGTGTTGCCTTTATAGCAAAACCGCAGCGGAAGCTCCTCGTCTTTAAAATATTTCGCCGCGCAGCGGGCGATGGACGGCGTGATATCCGGGCGAAGCGCAAGCGTATTCCCCTCACGGTCAAAAAACCGATACAGGTCTTTTGATCTTGTAGTCCCGATCTCTTTTCCGAAAATATCGAAAAATTCAAAAGAAGGGGTCTGTATCGGACGGCACCCATAGGATCTTAAAATATGGTGCAATTTGTCCTCCAGATACAGTTTTTTTTCGCATTCGTCGCTGTAAATGTCACGCACGCCTTC
>CANDMI010000091.1 GCA_947385775.1 uncultured Eubacterium sp.
TGCACTAAGCGTATATACTGTGTAGTCGCCAGTCCCTCGGAAATCATGGAACTTCTTTATGATCCGGTATGTCCCCGGCTTCAGCTTTCCATTGGATTTTCCCCAGTTTACTTTCCATTTTGAAACGACATCTTTCTTAACCGGATAAGCAATATCGTGGAATGCGTAACCCTCTTTCATAGGTATGATATCCCATTCGCCCGTTTTTTTCTTCAGCCTCTCTAACTGAAAATCATCGCCGTATTGTACCTGTAAATCGGTTGTATTTTTCATTTCGAGCGTTGCTTTGGATGGCGAATTTTTTACAACCTGCATGGACACCCCGTCAAAATTGTTTTCGTTATAGGCAAAAACATGCCAAACACCATCTATCTGCACTTCCATAAGATTTTCCCTGCGCCCGTATTGAATACCGTAACCGGACCCAAAATTGGACTGGCCGTTTTTCTTTGGGATTTTGTCTGCGGATACCGAAGAGGTAATCTGCCCGTCCATCACGCCGCAGCGCGCCCCGGAAGCCGTCTCCCCGGTATCTACATACAGCTTTTTTTGAAACTTGAACATACGTTTTGGCGCCGTCTGGCTTTTTTCTTTTTTTGCGCCTTTGTTATCCCAGGCAGATTGTACAGCCGGCTGTGTCATCTCCGCCTGTACAGCCCGGGCCGCATTCCCCGGCTTTACATCCGTTTTCTGTACGGACGGCTTTACGGCCAGCGTACACATACCGGATGCCAGAATCAGACATGCGCCAATCATCCATTTCTTCATTTTTCAAAACCTCCTATACGATTGTTGTGATTGTTGTTATACCCAAGGGCATATGTATTTTCCAATTGATTTGCCGCTAACTCTAGAGTCATGATAGTGAAACGGCAAATCATTTGGACGCAGGGTATATAAATATAGTGTCTGAAACTGCCAGAAATGTTGCAAGGCGAAATATTTTTCAAACACGCTCTAGTACACTAGTTTTTTTGTCGGACTATTCCTGGGGCCGCTTCATATAATAGTTTATGGGAAACAATCAAAATCATTAAAGAATATTAGAAAGAATACCTTCGCATTATGAAAAAAATATGTGGATTTGCAATGTTTTGGATCGCAGTTGGGATGAGCGTCATGCTTTTTATAGAAGAAACGTGGATCGCGCTGCTTGTGATCGCCGCCCTTTTTATCATAGGATACAATCTGTTTTGTTAAAAGTTGTGTTTTTTTGTATAGATAAAAATCAATTTTTTAAATAGAAAAAAACAACCCCTGCCTTCTTTTTGCAGACGGACAGGCAGGGGTTGTTTTCTTTTTATGCTGTATTTTTAATCGCGTCCAGAGCATTTTTCAAACACGATCTAAAGCGCAGCGTCCTTCATCGAATTGGCAAGCTGCCCTTCCAGTTCCTGGGCGGCTCTTTTTTGCGCATTTGCGTCAACCGCCTGGTTTTGGTCTTTCGATGTAAATTTGTTTACAAAATCCGGCACCATGTCCAAAATTTTCGTAATGCCGTCCTGGTTTTTCACGTTTACAAGCTTCGTCGTCCCGTTTTGGATCACAAGCACGGCGCTTGGGGAAATTTTCCCGCCCATACCGCCGCCGCCGTTATTTTTTTTGTCGTCGGAAAACGCGCCCGCGCCGACGCCGAACGTAACATCTACAAGCGGAAGTATGATCGTATCGCCGATGTTTACAGCGTCTCCGACCACCGTCTTTGTTGTGATAAAGCTTTCCATTCCTTTGAATAAGGACGCAACTGTTGTACTAAAGCTATTGTCTGACATATCAATTCCCTCCTGTTTCTAATTCTTATGATGCAAAGACGCTATCCGCGCCCGGACACCTTATTGAATGCGTGTATAAATTCCTTGTCCCGCCAAAGTCGTAGCAGGCTGATCAAAAATACAAGGACTGTAATCTTTCCTTTCGCGAAAATCTCACCATCCACATAAATATCCTCCGCTGTAAAATCCGGTGAGATCTGGCATGGATATTTATATACAAACGAATTCATGCTCAAAATCCCTAAGGCATACCCCGTCAAAGCCGGGTCCGCAAGGGAAAAGGCAAGATCCGCTTTTATTTTTTTTGGCTTATAATGCCGAAGCAAAAACAAAATTTCCTGCCATAAATGAGCGATTGCCTGGCGGTTTCCGGTATCGGTAAACTCACGGTGGAAGGAACGGATACGCCCTGTTTTCTTTCGGCTGGCATTTTGATTTTTGCCGCGCGTTTTTTTCGAAGAGATTTTCGTATTTTCTGTTTTTGTATGTTGTTTTTTTGTATGTTGTTTTTTTGCTACTGTATTTCCTTGTTTTTTTGTCTTTTGTTTTTTTGTATGTTGTTTTTTTGTTTCTGTATTTCCTTGTTTTTTTGTTTTTTGTTTTTTGTTATTTTCTGTTTCCGTATTTCCTGTTTTATTTTTACCGCGCGTTTTTTGCGCCGCTAAATTTTGATCTTGGAGATTTTTGTTGTTATTTTCATTTGAAGTTTTTTCATTTAAACTTTCGTCATTTGAAACTTTATTTAAAACTTTTTCATTTAAGTTTTCATCATTCGAAGTTTTTTCATGGAATTTTTCATTGGCATTTCCATCATGCAAAGCTTTTTCGTTGAAAGCGCCATTGGCATTTTCACCATGCAAAGCTTTTTCATTAAAATTTTGCTCCTTAAAATCCCCATTTTCTGCGTCGATCTCATCGTTTCCAGGATCTTTGGCAGCTTCGGACGTTTCGTCTGTCTGCTGATTCCCGCTTTTTTGTTTTCGAAACCGCTTCGTAATTTTTTGCACATCCACGCCAAAGACCCGGATCGTCTGGGAGAATCCATCCTTGCCATAATGAAACGACACATGGATCAAATGCAAAAGCCAGCTGAAATTCACTTGCAGCTTTATCTGTAGCGTCCCTTTCTTTCCATCCGTTTCCGTTTCTATGAGCGACTGTGGATTTTCTGCGCGGCTGTTTTGCGCGTTTATGGAATAACGCACCGGAACGAGCAATAAAAGCGCAAGCAGAAAAAGACCGATCAGCAAAAGCGCGCCAACGATTTTAAGCATCAGTAAAATAAAAAAAACAACCGCTTTTATCATGCGCCATCACCTGCCTTCGTATCCCGCAGCAAGTATTTTTCCACCTGGAATCCCCCGGTATGCTCGTACACGTCCATCACAATCCTTGCGGCTGTCTGGAGCGCTTCGTCATAGCCCTTCGCAAGCCCGACGACATACAGCTCGTCTTTTGGGTATGCCTTTTGAAGCAGCTCCAGGGACGGGATGATCTCTAACAGGTTGTCCCCATATTGGCAAAGCGTGATCAGGTAAATGCCCACCAGCTTTGCGTTATGGTTGATCTTCCATTTTAACCGTTTGATTTTTCCGTTTTTCTTAGGGATGCTTTCCCCAATATATAAATTTTCATACCAAATCATCCAGACTCCTCACGGCCGGGATACGCTTTTCCCCTTAAAAATACTTTTTGTTTCCCCACAAATTACTCTTTTTCAGACGCAGGTATTCATCGTACGCCAATTCCAATATCTGTTTTTCGTTCGAAAATTTCAGTAAATGGTATGCTTCATGAAACTTATAATAACCTGAGTCCACAAAATACTCCTCCCATTGTGGTTTGCTGTAATAATTATCAGACATCATCAAATACCAATGGACTTCTTTCGTCACGGTGTCGTCCGGTATACTGAACGTATACTGGCTTTTTCCAACATATTTGATGATCGCCGCATTCACGCCGGTTTCCTCTAAAACTTCTCTGGATGCTGTTTCTTTATAATCCTCGCCTTCTTCAACAGTTCCCTTTGGAAGTACCCATCCTTCGTACTTATTCCTGTAATTTTTGTAAAGCAGCAGAATCTTACCACGGAATATTACCACACCACCACAACTGGTTGCTTCTATCATTACAACACCTCCGATGTGGTCTTACGGCTGGAAAGCTACGCTCCTGCGGGCGATATTTCCACTGACCGCCACAGGATGTACGAGTTTCCATCGCAAAAAATCAATAACTATTCGTTACAGTTCAGCCTTGGCTTCACTGTAACGGAATCCGGCTCATTAGAAGTTTGCCTTCGGCAAAGAGCCGGATTCCCACAACCTCTGCTTTATCATACGGACTATGCAGTAAATGCAAAGTCCTGGGCTGAACTGTAACAACTATTCAGTAGTATACCCCTTTTTGGGTGGACATGCAAGGAATTTTCGTATCAGTTCGATTTGGGAGATTTTTATGGATTTAATTGCAAATGTAAGAGGACGCTGTAAACAGGCAGCAGGCCCGTCCGGATGTTCCGGCTTCGGGATGTAAGAAGTTTCAGGCATTCTGCGCAAGAATTTCTATACCGGAAACTTCTAACATCCCTGCACAGTCACATCCGGACGGGCCTACTGTCTTTTTCCAGCTGTTTTCAAAAGCGTTACGTTATTTTTTTCAACCAGCACCAGTTTTCAACTAATATGGCTAATATAGTATAATCCTGGAATTTTATACTGAAAAAGGTACAAGTTTTATTGGCAGGTAGTTTTGAAACACTAAATTTTCGATAACCAGCCGGAAGCAAGCCGGGGGCCTGTCCGGATGTGACTTGCGCAGGGATGTTAGAAGCTCTTAGCATTCTGTTTTTAACAGGATTTTCGGGCAGGGATGCCCGAAAAAGGGATTGCCGCCATGGATGGCGGTGCAATCCCGGTCCGTCCGGTATTGAAAACCCTGATACAGAATGTTTAGAGCTTCTTACATTCCGGAGTCGGAACATCCGGACAGGCCCCCGGCCTGCTTCCAGCGTCCGGGTAGCATAAACCTTCAAAATATCCCAAACCCAAACTGCCAGATAACGCTCTATTATTTGCCCCACCCCGTAAAAAGTACCCAGAGACATGCGTTTACCGTGTGTCTCAAAGGCGCGGAGATAGACATCCATATCGGGATATGCTATACTTAACCAAACAAATTTGAATGGGGACATAGTAAAATGAAATTTATAAACGAACTGCGTAAGAACCAAGACTTATTAGCTTTGCTAAGCGCTGCCTGTGATGTGGAGATACTTCCAAAATCTAAGGCTCCTGAAAATGAATTTGGATATTTAACATATAATATTCCCGGAACAACATTTGCACAGGCTGGTAGTGGAAGTGAATATATTTTTCTGGAGGATGGGTCTGTCGGTTACTGGGGAAGCGAGGGCGCGTGTGGCAGGATTGCAGACAGCCTGCATGACTTCTTTGAATTTATAATACATTGCCCCTATTGGCAGGATTATCTTTGTGAGGAAGTTTACCAGGATAAAGAGGAACTAAGAGAGTTTGCAAAAGAAAACTTTGAAAGTCTTAAAGAGAGCTTCAAGTCGGATGGCTTTGACCTATCAGAAGCACAGCAAAAGTTAGCAGATTATTTAGGGCTTGAGAAAAAAGTGGATGTCGCGGATATTCTAATGCGATTTTATGATTGCACAAAACGAGAGCCACGTTTTATCCAAACTTATACAGAAAATGATGGAAGTTCACATAGTGGCACAGGTTCGCTGTTTGATCGTTGAATGGTTTCTTATCGCATTTCAAAACCCAACCGGCAGTTTTTCATGATCATACCGCATTTGAAACCCAGCCGGGAGGGGAAAGCTGCCTGCTCTGACTTGGGCATTTGGAAGAATGTTAGAAGCTCTTCGTACTCTGCGAAACAAACAGGCGGCGAAGCCGAAAGCGGCGCCGATCGCTGTCGGCGTAAGCCAAAGCGATTTAGGCGCCGCGTCCGTCCGGCCTTGAAACCAAAAAAGCAGAATACTTAGAGCTTCTTACATTCTGGAAACGCCTAAGCCAGAGCAGGCGGCTTTCCCCTCCCAGCGTCCTCCATATGCTTATTATCAAATAAAAAATCCTTACTGAAAATACGCCTCAAACACCCTCTTCGCCGCCGGAACCGCATACGCGCTCCCCGTCCCGGCGCCTTCCAGGATCACCGAAACGACCAGATCCTCTTTTTTCTTCTTTGAATCCGTCGCATACCCCACAAACCACGCATGGCTGTCTCTTGCGTCCGTATATTCCGCGGAGCCAGTTTTCCCCCCTGCGGAATAATTGGGGCTTATAAGCGCGGAGGCGGTTCCTTGTGTAACGACAGCTTGTAAATACTGCTTTAACAAGACGGATTCCTTTTTCGTAAACAGCCTTGTAAATTCCACAGGCGAAGTTTCCGATACGATATTTCCACTGTAATTTGTCACCTGCCCGGTAACATAAGGCTTCATTAAAACGCCGCCGTTGTCGATCGCGGACATCAAAAGCGCAAGATGATAAGGCGTAGTCAGAGTTTTTCCCTGCCCGATGGCAGTCTGCATGATCTCCCAGTCGTCGGCTTTCGCATCCAGGGAAAACTGGCTTTTGCTGTAGGCGAAATCACAGGGAAGCTTACTGTTAAACAATAGCTTTTCATTTTGCTTTGCAAACTGGTTTAGATCTAACGACAGGCCGATATGGGCAAAGGACGTGTTGCAGGAATTGGCAAAGGACGTAAGCAAATCCTCCTGTCCATGCACCGCGTTTCCAAAACAATGGATCGCGTTGCCGCTTTTTTCTATGCTTCCGGCGCAGGGGTACGAATAGCTTTTATAATCCTTATGCTCTTTCATATATTCAAAAAGCGTAAGGATCTTAAAAGTCGATCCAGGCGGATAAAGCCCCTGGGTCGCACGGTTTAAAAGCGCGGAGGACTGGTTTTCCAAAGAGGTGATGCTGTTCCAGTCCGCTTCGATCGTATTTGGCTCAAAGTCCGGCTTGGAAGCCATCGCAAGGATTTCTCCAGTAGATGGGACTAAGGCGATGACCGCCCCCTGGTATTGCCCGAGCGCTTCGTACGCGGCTTTTTGCACAGACGTATCCAGCGTCGTTACGACCGTGTCGCCGATGTTTTTTTCTTCTTTGATGTCATGGTATATTTTTTCCAGGAAAAAGGCATGGGAGCGCAAAAGCTGGAAATTGGAAATCGATTCGATCCCGGATTTTCCGTTTACGCTATAGCCCACCACATGAGAAAACATCCTGCCGTAAGGATAGTTTCTTGTTTCCGTCCCATCCGCGGAAACCTTTGTTTCCGCAAGCACATCTCCTTGGGCGGATACGATCTTTCCTCGGATGACCTGATCCGCAAACTGATCCTGCCTTGCATTGTACGGGCTGTTTATGAACGCTTCGCTTTTTTCAATCTGGAAATAGGTAAAATACGCGATCATTCCTAAAAAAATCGTAAGGAATAAATACGTGACCACCGCAAATTCTTTGTTTTGACTGGAATTTTTCCGCTTGTCCGTCCTAGGCTCCAAGTTCTCTAAGTTTTGCTTCGCTTTCATCTTCCCCTTCGTCTTCCCTTAAAATATATAGCCCTTGTATAATAGCAAATATGATAAACGTGCTTAAAAGCGAGCTTCCGCCGTAGCTTACAAATGGAAGCGTAACCCCGGTGGACGGGATAAATTTGATCACGCCGCCGATCGTCAAAAACACCTGGAAGCCATACACCGTGCCAAGCCCAAGGGCCGTCAGCTTGTAAAACGGGTCGTGGATCTGCATCGCGATATTTAAAAACATCAGATAACAGCTTGCGCAGACCATGATCAGGCAGATGGCAAAAAGCCCGCCCATTTCCTCGGAAACGGCGGCAAATACAAAGTCCTGGTCGACCACCGGGATTTTCTTTGGCATCCCCTGGTATAGCCCAAGCCCAAACCACCCGCCTGTCCCGATCGCAAACAACGACTGGCTGACCTGATATCCCGCGTCGTCGATGACCGCAAGCGGGTCCTTCCATGCGATGACGCGCACCCGCACATGGTAAAATAAATGGTACGCTACGACGGAAGCCGCCGCCGCGCTCAAAATCCCGCCGGAAAAATAAAGCAGGCTTTGGGTTGCGACATAGAGCATGATCAGATAGGTGATAAAAAAGATCAGCGCCGCCCCAAGGTCTTTGGAGGCGACTAAGATCAGCACATGGACGGCGGCCGCCGCGCTTGTGATCATGACCTGCCGCAGGCTTGTGGATTTACAAAGCATGGAGGCGACCATAAACACAAACAGGATTTTTACAAATTCAGACGGCTGGATCGCGACGCCGCCAATGGATAAGGAGAGGTTCGCGCCATAGCTTTCCTTCTCCCTGCCTGTTTTTCCAGCCACCACAACGACCAAAAGCAGCAATATGCCGATCGCCGCGTATACCCACGTTAGCTTTTTTAAAAAATGAAACTTCTGGATGAAAAACGGCACGATCAAAGTGATCGCTACGGCTGCGACCGCAATCTGGTACTGGCGCATCGCCTCTTGCGGGTCTAAGCGGTATAAAATAATAAACCCGATCGCTAAAAGCATACACATATTGTTTACGACAAGCCCGGAGGCACGTTTGTAAATGTATTTATAAATGACCAGGATGCAGCATAAAAGCGCCGCCTGCATCGCATATGCGATAAACACGTTCCATTCCTGCTTGACCGCGAAAATGGCAAGAAAGGAATTTAAATGGATCCAAAAAACCAGCTTTGTCTGTTTTTTTAAAATCCGTTTCTGACGTTTTGGCGACTTTCGTCTGCTCAATGCGGTAAAGCAAATGAACGTATAGATCGCAAACAGAAAGATCGACATATATTTTGTTAATTCAATGATCAGGTTCACCATAGCTTTTATTCTACGCCCCGTTTGTAATGTCCGTTTGTATAATTTTTAATTACATTCCGTAATTGCTCTTTTATCGCGTTTCCATCCGCACTTTGAGCGCGCCCGTTTAAAATCAGCCGGACGCAGTTTAAAATGCGCTCCACATCGCCTGCGCGCTCTATTGTAAACTGCAAACGGAAAGCGGCTGGCCGCAAAATCATAAGCTCCTCCCAAAATTGGAGCAACGATAACGGAGCCTTGTTGTAAATGACATTATAGCATGCGCCGCAGTTTTGCCGGACTGGAAATTCATTTTTTAAGCGGTCTTTTAAATAAAGCACATCGCGCTTTTTTTCGCAGCCGCCCGTCGTTTTTTTCAGACATTGCGCGCTTGTCATAAGCGCGGTCCTGCCATATACGATAAGCTCGCTCGTATGGCAGTTTTTATGTGACAGTTCTTTTTTATTTAATTCAAAAGGAAGCGTGTCGTTCGCCCAGCCTGCTTTTTCAAACGCCATTTTTGCGGTATTGGAAAAGGAATACAGGCTATGGTCTAAAACGACGCGCTCTTTTTTTACATGAATTGCTTCCAAAAAACCAAGCTCGTCATAGCTTTTTGCCAGATATCCATCTACGCACGCGCATTCGATCTCCTTCCACTGGCTTTTAAAACGGTTTGCCGTATCCATCCGAAAAATGGACGGCAGCGCAAGGTACGCCTGCTTTCCCGCGGCATGGATTTTTGAAACGTCTTTTTTTAACCGCTCCGCAAGTTTTTCATAAGGATGCTTTTCATAAGAATACATTTCACAGTCTAAATAAATCCGTTTGATAAAATCCGCTTCCAAAACGGCGTTTAACTGCGAAACCTCTTCAATCGCGGCATAAATCGGCATGTCTGTTTTCTTTGGCGCGTCTGGCTGCGTCAAATTTTCGCTTAGCGTTAAAACTGAAAACGCCGCGTCGGTTTTCCGGTAAGGAGAAAGCGCCTGGGCTTTTAATTCCTCAAACGCCCTGCGGCGCAGCTCGTTTAGAGCCTGCTTTGGCATAAACGCCTGCCCTTTTATTTCAAGCTCTATATCAAGCTTCGCGCTTTCAAAGACAAACGGGGTGTTCCCGGTCTTGGAAAGCTGCTTTCGTATCTGGTCTTCGCTTAGGGGCGTTGTTTTTGCTTCCTGCACCTCGCCATAGGATGCCTTTGCCGAAATTTTGCCATTCAAAAGCTCTTTGGAAGACAACTTTTTGAATGAAGCCTCTTTGAAAGAAAGCTCTTTGAACGAAAGCTCCATCTGCGCGGTCTTTCCCGGTTCAAAACAGGCTTTTGCGCGAACAGGGATTTTTTTCGCGTTATGGATATACGCATCCGCCACATCCGCTAAATAGCGTCCGCCGCTTTTGCAATGGCCAGGGTCTTTGATCGTGACCATATCCGCGCCGTTTCGCTTTTTGTAATACCCATCCGTAAACCCGCTGCGGCTGCCGGTTTCCAGCAGGCATTGATAGTCGTTTTGGGAGCTTGCTTTGTGCGGCGGCTCCCCGTTTAAAAGCGCGTCCAGACGTTTCCGGTAAATGGCGGTCACGCCAGCCGCGTACTCTGCCGATTTCATCCTTCCTTCGATTTTAAAGGAAAAAACGGAAGCGTCCGCCAAAAGCGAAAGCTGGTCTAAGGCGCATAAATCCTTCATGCTAAGCGGATAGCATTCCGTTTTGGTCAAAGGCTTTTTTTGCGCGTCTAAAATCTGGTAAGGCAGTCTGCACGGCTGGGCGCACCGCCCACGGTTTCCGCTTCTGGCTCCGATCATACTGCTAAGCAGGCACTGCCCTGAATAACAGTAGCAAAGCGCGCCGTGCACAAAGCATTCTAATTCCATTCCGGTTTTATCATAAATGTCTTTGATCTCTTTTAACGACAACTCCCTTGCCGGCACGATGCGGGAAACCCCAAGCCGTTTTAAAAAGAAAGCCCCATCCGCCCCTGTAACGGACATCTGGGTGCTCGCATGGATGGAAAGCGCGGGGAACCAATTTCGAATGCTTTCTAAGACCCCGATATCCTGCACAATGACCGCGTCCAGCCCCTGTTCGTAAAGGGGCGCCAGATAGTCAAACAGCGCGTTTAACTCTGTCTGCTTCAGCAATGTGTTTACCGTCAGATAAACGCTTTTCCCATACAGGTGCGCATAATCAATCGCTTCCGATAATTCTTCCTTTGTCAGGTTTTTGGCATAGGCCCTTGCGCCAAAGCGCTCGCCTCCAAGATAAACCGCGTCCGCGCCAGCCTGCACCACGGCCTTGCATGCTTCCAAAGAGCCTGCCGGAGCTAATAACTCAAGCTTATTCATTTGGCTTTACATCCCTTTTTTCCTGCTCTGCCTTTTCTTCCTGTTCTTGTCGTTCCAGTTCCGCGATCTGCCTTGCCAACTCTACGAGCTCCGGGTCTTCCTCCCCTTCCCCTTCGTCATTTGCAGGCGGAGCTAACAGCTCTGTGATCTCTTCTTCTGATAATTCCGCGGAAACCGGGCCGTCGTTTTTCGCGTTTTTCTTTGCCGCGCCAAGCAGCGCGTCCGCAAGAGCCGCTTCCAGCTTTTCTTTGTTGATCTGCAACTCCCTGTTTTCCGACTTTAATTTTTTACAAGATTCCTCTGTTTCCCGCGCGTTTTCTTGCAGCCTCGTATTTTCCTGTTCCAGCTTTATCGTCTGCTCCTGCAACGCGTCCGCCTTTGCTTTCCATTCTTCGATCTTTTCGTCATCCGCTTCTTTTTCCTGCAATGCTTCATTCTGCTTTTGCAGCCGCGCGCTCTGCGCCTTTAGCGCTTCCATATTTTCCTGTAGCTGCGTCGTCTGCCCTTGCAGCTTTTCCGTTTTTTCCTGTAGCTGTTTTGTCTGCCCTTGCAGCTTTTCCGTTTTTTCCTGTAGCTGTTTATTTTCTGCCTGCAACGAATCGCAATGCTCTTTTAACTGCTTGTTTTGCGTTTGTAATTCTTCGGTCTGTTGATTTAACGCCTCGTTTTTTGCTTGCAGCTTTTCGGTTTTTGTCTCCGCTTCTTTTCTTTTTTCGATGGAATCCTTTTGGTCTGCTTCCAGCTGGCGGCGCTCCTGCTCGCTTAGCCTAAGCATTTCTTCAAACTGGCGGTTTTTTTCTTCGGACATCTCCGCTTTATCGGACAACAGCTTGTACTTTTCTTCCAGCTGCTTGTAGTTTGATTCCAAAAGCTGCTCCGACTCTCCTTTTAAAGAATGCTCCTTTCGTTCCGCTTCCAGCGTTCCAAGCAGCTCCTCCACCTTCATCTGGGTGTCCACAAGCGCGTGCTTTAAGTCATATAAATCCTTTTCCGCCTTTTTATAGTTTTCCTCTATATCCTCATACTGCGCCCTCGCTTTAAAAAAATCGTCCGCGATGTTCAGCTGGATTAAAATGGCTTTCATATCATTTGGAATTCTGCGGAATTCTTCACGTTCTGTGATCTCAGAGATTTTGGCGTTGATATAAGTCGCAACGCGCTGAAGATACCCCTCTTCTTCATAGCCGCTTAACGTATATACTTTTCCCGCAATCATTACATCTGTGCTTTTTTTTGCTGCCATGCTATGTATTCTCCTTAACTCCGTGATACTACTTCTTCCATTATACTGATTTTTAGAAAAGAAAACAACTCTTATTTTACAATTCCAAAATGCTCATAGGCGGCATTTGACGCGACGCGGCCCTTTGGCGTGCGCATCACTAACCCGTTTTGCACCAAAAACGGCTCATATACGTCCTCAATCGTGCCCGCGTCCTCGCCGATGGAAGCCGCAAGCGTATCAAGGCCCACAGGCCCGCCGGCGAATTTTTCAATGATCGTAAGCAAAATCCCCCGGTCGTTTTGGTCTAAGCCAAGCTTATCCACCTCCAGCAGGTCAAGGGAAAACGCGGCGACCTCTTTTGTTATTTTTCCATCGTATTTTACCTGGGCGAAATCTCGCACGCGCTTTAAAAGCCGGTTCGCAAGACGCGGCGTTCCCCTGGAGCGGCGCGCAAGCTCATACGCCCCCTCCAGGTCGATTTCCACTTCCAGCTTTTTGGCGGAATGCAGGATGATCGTTTGAAGCTCCTCCACTGTATAAAATTCCAGATGGTGGATCACGCCAAAACGGTCCCGAAGCGGCGCGGAAAGCAGCCCTGCCCTGGTCGTTGCGCCAACCAGCGTAAATTTTGGCAGGTTTAGCCTTATCGAGCGGGCGCTGGAGCCTTTTCCGATCATAATGTCGATCGCGTAATCCTCCATCGCCGGATACAGCACTTCCTCCACCTGGCGGTTCAGTCTGTGTATCTCGTCCACAAATAAAATATCCCCTTCCTGCAAGCCGCTTAAGATCGCCGCGATCTCCCCCGGCTTTGCGATCGCAGGCCCGGATGTGACCTTCATATGGGTGCCCATCTCATTTGCGATAATGCCAGAAAGCGTCGTCTTTCCAAGCCCCGGCGGGCCAAAAAATAAAACATGATCCAGTGGCTCGTTTCTTAGCTTTGCGGCTTTGATATACACCGTTAAATTTTTCTTCGCTTTCTCCTGGCCGATGTATTCAGAAAGCGTCTGCGGACGGAGGTTTTTTTCAACCGCCGCGTCCTCTTCTTGTATCTTGGTGGAGATGACTCGTTTTGCCATGGAGCTTTGTCCTTTCTACATTTTCTGGAGCGCAAGCTTTAGCAGCGCTTCTACGTTCATGTCGCCTGTGACCGCGATGCCATTTAACGCCTTGCACGCCTCGGAGGAAGAATAGCCAAGCGCGGTCAGGGCAAGGAGCGCTTCTTCTTTTATGCCGTTTATTTCGTTTGCGCCCTCCGACGGCTGCAAGCTGTCCTCCCCGTCGGATAAATGGACAAAGGCTTCGTCTAGGCTGACCTTGTCCTTTAGCTCTAAAATGATCCTTTTTGCCGTCTTTGCGCCGATGCCAGGAGCTTTTTCGATCGCCTTTGCGTCGTCCCCAAGGATCGCAAAGCGCAAATCGTCCGCTCCTAAGACGGATAAGACCGCAAGCGCGGCTTTTGGGCCAACGCCGTTTACCCCTATCAAGAGCTTAAAAAAATCCAGCCCGTCTTTTTCTAAAAATCCAAACAGCGTCATCGCATCCTCGCGCACCTGCAAATAGGTGTAAATCTTTATCGGATCTCCGATCGCAGGCAGCCTGTCTAAAACCTGGCCCGGCACATAGACCTGCCAGCCGATGCCGGATACGTCGATGACGATGCTGTCTGTTTCCACATCGGAAAGCGCGCCCTTTAAATATGAGATCATCTTTCGCTCCTCCTAATCCATATCAGACGGCAGGCGCAGCAAAATCTCCTGCGCCGCAATGCCGATCAAAATCCCAGTGATCAAACCCGCCAAAAGCAGGGCCGGAAAGTAATAAAGCAGGTTCCAGTTTTCCACGATGACAGACGCAATGATAAGCTGTCCCAGATTATGGGACACGCCTCCCGCCGCGCTAACGGATACGACCCGAAATCGCCTTGTCCGCTTTAGAAACGTCATGCAAAAAAAGCTGAAAAGCCCTCCAAAAAGGCTGTACAAAATGCCAAACAGATTCCCAAACAAAAAACCGGACAGCACGATGCGAAGCATGGAGACGATAAACGCCTCTTTTGCTCCTGCCTGATATAGCAGGATGATGACTACGATATTCGTAAGTCCCAGTTTTGCGCCCGGAATCCCAAAATAAAAGGGAATCAGCGACTCCACATAGCTGCATACAAGCGCCAAAGCTAAAAACATGCCAAGATACGCTGTTTTTTTCGTTTTCATGCAAACTCCCCCATTTTAGCGGGAAATGGAATCAAATTCCGCCTCGTTTTTGTTTACCGCTTCCGCCACAACTTTATTGGGCAGGCATACGATCGTCTCGCCCTGCCTTGCAATCTCTTTTTGGCGCATACACAGCTTATCCGGGCAGTTTGCATGCGTCATTTTGGCATTCCCGTTTGAAATCTCAAGCGTATTGGTAACTTTCCCTTTTATTTCCACTGGTATTTCCTGTCGCTCTTTCGTAAGGCGATAAACGCCGTATTCCTGCCCGTCAACCGTAATTTTTACAAAGCCCGCATCTTTTCCCTGACAGGAGCGGAAAAAAAGGCAGATGAATCCGATTAAAATCAGGCAGCCGATCAAAAGAAAATCCGCCAGCGCAAACCTTTTTTTTCCCGCGAACCGCTTTTTTTCTTTTTCCATTTTCCACTAATCCACGCGGCTTCCATAATAGTAAAAGCCCCTGCAAGAATCCAGCCTTACGTTTACATATTTCCCGATCAGCGTTTCGTCGCCCGGCAGATGCACCGTCGTGTTATTCGACAGCTTTCCGGTCACTAAGGTTTGGTCGTGCTCGTTTATCGTTTCCACCAACACTTCTTGTACGCATCCGACGAGTCTTTCGGCTTTTTGCGCGGATATCTCCTGCACCCGCCGCAATAACCTCTGGAAACGGTTTTTTACCTCTTCTTTGGAAATCGGGTCTTCCATTTTCGCGGCAGGCGTGCCGGTACGCTTTGAATAAATAAAGGTAAAAGCGGAATCAAACCGGACTTTTTCCACCACGTCCATTGTTTCTAAAAAATCCTCCTCCGTCTCCCCAGGAAATCCAACGATCAGATCTGTCGTAAGGGAAATGTCCGGGATCGCTTCACGG
>CANDMI010000092.1 GCA_947385775.1 uncultured Eubacterium sp.
TATTTTTCAATTTGAATTTCGCCAGCATACGAAACGCCACTTCCCGGTAATTCGTTTCCTCCCTGTATTCTTTCGTAAACACTTCACGCACCTTTGCGAACATATTCCTCTCCTTATCCTTTTGACCATTATGAGTTTCGTTTTTTCATATACTTAAAAAACAAAACGATATAAGCTACAGACGCAACTGCCATGATCACAGTCGACACAAAACAATATCGGCATGCATTCACAATCCCAATGACGCCATATACAATCGTTGAAATAATCGTAAGCGCAATCCATTTCCTAGAAAGCCCCGATTTCTCCGGATCGCTTTTCCCATCAGCGGAAAAAAACTGATATGCCATACATAGTATCAGCGAAATGTATGTAGAAAATGTATTGCTGTTAAAAACATCTATCCAGTCTAATATATGTATCTCATTGCCCGTTTGCAACAGCTTCCCGGCAGATATCCCCATACAGCAAAGCCAAAAACTAACAGGGATAATAATCAGCCAGTCTACTTTCTTGCCCTCATCTTCCATTTCGCAAATCCCCTTTTTGTCAATTAACATAGGTAGTATTATACCATATTGACAAAAAAAGACAAGTGTCGACAATAAAATCCATTAAATTTATTCCCTTCGAAATCCACACTCCGGGCAGCTTTCCTGCACATTGTATACACAACCGCAGCGGCGACAGACGCATATATCTTCCTTATTTCTATACTTTAATTTATCAGACGGCTTCCTCCCCTGCAAGTAACGGATAAACTGCTTGAGCGCTTTTTCCCAGCCCGACAGCTCCTCTGCGGCGACGGCTGCCGGCAGCTTATGCCTCACGCCATTTACTTCCTCTAATAACAGCTTATGATTTAAAAGCCCGCCGGATTCATGAAGGGATTTGATCTCTTGAATCGAAACCTTATAGCCGCTTAACCTCGTGCTGTAAAACAGGTTTTCCGGCGTAAGCAGCATCCCTTCCCCTCCATCCGCGTTTTTCGAAGTGTCTACAAGAAAAAGCGGGTATTCAAACGTCCCTCTCTCCTGCGCATAAACCGCCATTGCGTTAAGAAACAGCTTTTGCACCCTTGGGTCAGCCGTCTTTTTTATCAGCTGCTCCACAGGATAAAAATAATGCCTTTCACTTGGAGAAAACTTTACGGCAGCCGCGATCTCACGCAGCTTTTGCACGAGCATCACGCATTCCGCCATGCGTATCTGCGTCAGGCGTTTGGTCAGCGCCGCCATAACGCTTTCCTTTAAATCCGGCAAAACGCTCTCCTGCTCCAGCCTTTCATAAATGCCTGCCGCTGTTTCAAAATCCATCTGCGGCACGCGCTGCATCACCCCTGCCAGTTTCTTTTTGTCAAATTCCCGCACATTGTCCAGTATCCGCTCAATATAAGGAGAGGCGTTTTCCCTTGAAAAGCCCTTTGCTTCTATATCTTTTAGCAGGCTGATATAATCCTCGCGGCTTTTTTTCGGGGACTGGAACAGCATATTGCTGATTTCTTTGATCTCAAACTTTCCTCGCATTTTGCTTAGCCTGTCTTCATATGGGGAAAGATCGATATCCTCATAAGGCGCAAGCGCGCTCATCAGCTCCTGGTACTGCGCATACTCTACGTACTCCGGCACATCGCTCATGATCTGGCGGATTTCCTGCTCGCCGCAGCGGATGCGCATCTCGTCTAATTTTTCCATAACCCTTTGCTTTACCCTCGGGTTTAAGTCCTCTTTTTCCAGATTTTCTTTTAATTTTTGGATATTGAAATAAGTCCGCCTTCTGCCTTCCGAAAATCCTTTTTCAATCTGGTACATCTTTTTTTGGAACTCGTAATCCTCTATCGGGAAATACAGCTCCTCTTTTTCCTCCGCCGTAAGCAGCTTGTCATTTTTAATGTCTCTCGTTAACTGGAAAATCTGCCTTTCCGACAAACGGTCTAATACATGAATCCTTGCGTGGAACTTTTCGATCCGCTCTTCTACAAGCCTGCTGTCCCGCTTTGGCGCATCCTTTTTATCTTTTGACGCATCCGCTTTCGCGCCGTCTTCGAACGAGCTTTCATCCGAAAACTGGATAAATTCCGGCAGGCGCAAAAACAGCTCATTTTTAAACGGCGCGCCATCCGCCGCGCTCTCGTATTTTAAAATCTCCTTTGCCGCCGCTTCAAACGTCACCCATTTTCCCGCCTTATGCAATAAAAAGCTCTCTTCTCGAAAATCCGTCTCCAGCTGATACGGCTCTAACGCGCCTGCCAACAATCCGTTTATCTGCCCCAAATCCTGGCGAAAGCGTACTCCTGGTAACTGCCCCCATGCCGCAAACACATAAACAGCCATAGAAAGCAATTCTGAGAGCATTGGATGCTCGGACAGCTCCAACGCTCCTTTCTGCGGCCCCGGCAGGTCGATCAGGTCTGCCTTCGCCTTCCTGCTTTCAAAGGAAAGGCACAAAGAACGGATCGCGCCATCCAAAACCAGCTGGTCGTCCAGTAAATAAAAATACCCGCCCCATATGACCTGTCCGCCCATAGCCTGTATCACTTTGTTAAATAGCTTTATATGGCGCTCGTCCGCATTCAAGACAATCATTTTGTACACCCCGTTTCATCAAATATAATTTATGAACTTACCCATGAGCGAAATAATCTGCCAACATGAGTATCGGCATTTCTAAAAAAGAAGCAGATCATTTGACAAATTCATATGCTCGTGAATTTCGATTTTATGCGCTTATGCGTGGACAATATCTGTATATTCTGAAATTTCTCTGCTCGTCGTACATAAATCATACACCGACAGCTCATGAATGTCCCCATGTCCGGTGATCCTGCCAAACGTCCGCAGCTCCATGGCAGAGCAATTCAGATAATTTGCGACCCTTTGCGCCGCCGCGTCCTCCCTAAGCCTCTTTCTAAGCTGCTCGTCCTGCGTCGCCACGCCAACCGGACACATTCCGCTCCCGCAGATGCGGTACTGCTGGCAGGCGGCGGCAACCATCGCCGCGGACGCAACCGCTACGGCATCCGCCCCCATTGCGATCGCCTTTGCAAAGTCCGAAGAAACCCGAAGCCCTCCGGTGATCACAAGGTCAATGTCCGAATGGACGCGGTCTAAGTATCTCCTTGCGCGGGACAGCGCATAAACCGTCGGCACGCTAGTAGCGTCACGGACGATCGCCGGAGACGCGCCTGTCGCCCCGCCCCTTCCATCGATGGTGATAAAATCCGGTTCCGCGAAAACGCAATATTCCAAATCCTTCTCTATCCTGCCAGCCGCGATCTTGATCCCGATCGGCCTGCCGCCGCTGCATTCTCTTAAATTGTCTACGAGCCGCTTTAAATCCTCCTTCGTATCGATCCCCGGAAATTTGGATGGACTGATGACATCCTCTCCCACCTGCTTGCCGCGGACTTGCGCGATCTCCTGCGTCACCTTGTTTCCCGGTAAATGCCCGCCCATTCCAGGCTTCGTGCCCTGCCCGATCTTAATTTCAATCGCATCGGACGTCGTAAGGTTTTCCGTAGTCACGCTGTATAAATTCGGCACATATTCAAATATGTACTTATACGCCGCCTCCTTTTCCTGGGGAAGCACGCCGCCTTCTCCGCTGCACATCGCGGTCTTTGCAAGCGCGCTTCCTTTTGCCAGCGCAACCTTTGTCTCTTTCGACAGCGCGCCAAACGACATATGCGAAATATACACCGGCATATCCAATACCATCGGCTTTTTCGCATGCTTCCCAATGACCGTGCGCAAGGACACGTCCGCATGCTCCTCAAGCGGCATCGGGTTTAGCTGTGCGCCAAGGATCAAAATATCATCCCAATCCGGCATTTTCCTCTGGGTGCCCATGGCTTCTATGATCGGCTTTCCCGTAACCGCCATCTCATGGATTTCTTTCATATATCGATAATTGCTGTCCGTTTTTCTTGTTTCTTTTGGATAACTTAAATCCGGGCAATTTGAATCTGAATCACTTAAATCAGAATGAACGCCATTTAACCGCGCCTGCGCTTTCGCCTCCCCCTCTTGCACTGGCTCAAATTTATCCGCCGGCTGCTTGCATATCGGACACCTCGTTAATTCCGAAAATTTTCTGCCCTCCGCTTCCTCGTCAAATACATAACCGCATACGCTGCATTTGTAAACCATAGCCATACCCCCTTGTCTTTTATATTTTCCTGTGCGCCGGATTCTTTTAAATCCGCATCCTTCCCTGTCTTCCTGGTCAAATTTTAATCTTAAATTGGCAAAAAGTCAACTCCTGCTTTTTCAGCACATAGTTTCCTTTCTTTTGGAAATAACTAATGCCGTCACATACGATTTTGTTTCAGAAAGGATCTGATAAAAGCAATGCCTATAAAAACCAACCACCTAGATCAGCAAACCAGCCCATACCTGCTGCAACACGTAAATAACCCTGTGGAATGGTATCCCTGGTGCGACGAAGCTTTTCAACGGGCAAAACGGGAGGATAAGCCTGTGTTTTTAAGCATTGGCTACAGCTCCTGCCACTGGTGCCATGTGATGGCGCATGAAAGCTTTGAAAATAGGAAAATCGCAGAAATTTTAAACAACTATTTTATTTCCATTAAAGTAGACCGGGAGGAACGGCCGGACATCGACAGCGTCTATATGAAAGTCTGCCAGGCTTTCACCGGAAACGGCGGCTGGCCGATGAGCATTTTTATGACCCCGGAGCAAACGCCCTTTTTCGCAGGGATTTATTTCCCGCCCCAGTCTGTCGGGCAGGGCATCGGCTTTTTAGAATTGACGCTTGCCATTGCAAACCGCTGGCAAAGTAACCGCCAAGCACTGCAAAATACAGCAAGCGAGATTCTTTTACAGCTAAACGCGCTGGATGGCGATTCCTTAAAGCCCGGAAAGCTGGATGCAAGCCTGCCAAAGAAGGCCGCTTTTATTTTTTCCAGGGATTTTGACCAAAAAAACGGCGGCTTTGGCAGCGCGCCCAAATTCCCAACGCCGCATAACCTGATCTTTCTTACTTTGTACGCGGCGCAAACAAAGGATAAAAACGCGCTTGCCCAGGCGGAAAAGACGCTTCTTGCCATGCGAAGGGGCGGGATTTTTGACCAGCTTGGATATGGATTTTGCCGATATTCGACGGATGACATTTACCTTGTGCCGCATTTTGAAAAAATGCTCTATGACAACGCCCTGCTGATCTTAGCTTACGCAGCCGCATACCAGGCGAATAAAGATCTGACGTTTTTAGACGCCGCCGAAAAAACAGCGGAATATATCCTGCAGGAGATGACCGGGCCGGAAGGAGGATTTTACAGCGCACAGGACGCGGACAGCGAAGGCGAGGAGGGAAAATACTACCTTTGGGACGAAAAGGAAATCTATGACCTGCTTGGCGAAAAAAAGGCAAGGGCATTTTGCGCCCATTTTGGCATTACAGAACATGGAAATTTCGAAGGCAAAAACATTCCGAACCTGCTGCACGTTACAAAGATCACAGACGCGTTTACTCCGGAGATCAAAAAGCTTTACGAATACCGTAAAACGCGTACGCGCTTACGCTTAGACGATAAAATACTGACAAGCCAAAATGCGTTAATGATATGCGCTATGGCCTATTTAAGCCGGGTATCCGAAAACCGCCTGTACCTGACTGTGGCGGAAAACGCCTACCGTTTTCTTGAAAAAAATCTGGCCCAAAACGACACGCTCTATGTCAGCTTCCGTGGCTCAAAACAGCCCGTCCGCGGCTTTTTGGACGACTACGCCTATTATACCGCCGCCCTGCTTTTTTTATATGAACAGACCTTTAAGCCAGAATACCGAAACCGCGCAGAAGAAATCTGCAAGTCCGCGCAGCTACAATTTGCGGATCAAAAAGCGGATGGAACCTGCGACGGTTACTTTTTATACGGGCCAAAGAACGAAACGCTTATTTCTAAGCCAAAAGAAACCTACGACGGCGCGCTTCCAAGCGGCAACTCCGTTATGGCGTACAATTTCGTACGTTTATACCAGCTTACGCAAAAAGAATGCTGGCACGAAGCGGCAAAGCGCCAGCTTGCGTTTTTATCCAAAAAAGCGCAGTCCTATCCGGCCGGGCACAGCGTATTTTTAATCGCGCTTCTTTTATATGAAAATCCCAAAAGCGTCACGATCTCCCTTGCGCCCGGGGAAGATGTCGATCATGCCATACGGCGCATTCCTTTTGGGACGCAGGTGCGGATTTTGGAGCATGAAGATCTGTCCTATCCGGTATTAGATGGTAAAACGACTTATTATGTGTGTGAAAATCATACCTGTTATGCCCCGTTTCATTAAAAAATGCCGACGATGGATTGTCGCCTTTTAGACTCTGTCTGGCCTTATTTGCTTGAAAAGCGATGCTTGAAAAAACGCATCGCTTTTGTCTTAACACCCTCTTTTCTGATTATGTTCTATTTAAGTTCTATTCTTTGATTCTATCCAGTTCCGCAAGATTAACGCCCAAACTTGTTAACGTTACTTTTAATTCAATGTAACGTCTGTACATGGATTTATAGGTTGATGGCGCCACATCCTTTATATCGATCATCCAGTCCTGCAACCTTGAAAATTCTATAATATAATCTTTGATAATTTCGCCGTTACTGGGCATATTACTTCACCTCCCAATTATATAAGCGTTCTACCCATTAAAAATCAATCCCGCCAAATATTTCCTTCAACTTTATTTTTATATGCGGGAATCCCCGTAATGTGATTTGGGTATCCACGTTATCATGTTCTTCCTCCGCATCGTCTTGAAGCAGATAATTTTCCTTTAACACATATTTCCCATTTTCCAGGTAATAAATTTCAACGGATTTTCCATATGGCTCAACAATCCAGTATTCCTCCACTCCCGCTTTTTCATAAATATCCTTCTTATCCGCCCTGTCCCTCTTTGCGGTTGAAGGGCTTAGCGTTTCTACGATAAATCTGGGGATTCCGCTATAAGCCCCGCCTTTTAGCAGCTTCCGGTCGCACACAACCATAATATCCGGGCACAAATAATCGTCGTTTATATCTGGATGATATTTAAAATCTAAGTTTTCCATAAACACCAGACACAAACTGTCCTTTAACCCATTGCTTACAATCCGGTAAATATTACCGTTCACAATCCCATGGCGGTATCCAGGAGAAGGTGACATGTCGAAAATTACGCCATCTATTTTTTCGTCTTTTTTTCGTTCCATTTCCGCATAACCCACAGCTATTCGATCTTTAAAATCAGCTCCAACACCCTTCGCACGCAAGGCTCCATCTCTTCTCTCGTGATCAGCCCTTTTTCTAACGCCATCATCACCCTCTCTGGATAACCCGTGCCCATTTTAATGTCGTTTCCGGCTTTGATCTCTTTATAATGCTCGCCCTTTGTCCACCAGTCCGTCGTAACCGCGCCCTGAAATCCCCATTCGCCTTTTAAAATCCCTTCTATTAAATCTTTATTTTCAGACGCGCGGTGGCTGTTTACCAGGTTATAGGCCGTCATAAGCGCCCATGGCTGTGAATTTTTCACGCAGATTTCAAAGCCCTTTAAGTAAATTTCCCGAAGCGCGCGCTCTGAAACCCTGGAATCGCTGTTTCTACGGTTTGTCTCCTTGTTGTTGCAGGCAAAATGCTTTACCGTAGCCCCGATATTCTGGGACTGGATGCCGTCTACCATAGCGCAGGCAATCGTCCCCGCTAAAACCGGGTCTTCGGAATAGTATTCAAAATTTCTGCCGCAAAGCGGGCTTCTATGGATATTCATTGCCGGGGTCAGCCAAATGGCGATATTATTTTCCTTTACCTCTTTTGCCGCGGCAGCCCCCACTTCTTTTACAAGTTTTGGGTTCCAGGTAGCCGCAAGCATCGTCGCGCAAGGCCAAGCCGTCGTATAAACGCCACATTCTGGCGCGATGCGAAGGCCCGCAGGGCCGTCCGCGGTCATCACGTTTGGCACGCCATATTCCGGCAGGTTTCCAAAACCGAACGTATTGGCAACGCCTGTATTTGGCTGGCCCCCAAGCAGGTGCGCCATATCATGGTCTGAAAGCTGGGCCATAAATTCATCCAGCGAAGCTTTTCCATCCGCCACATCGCCTAATAAAATCTTTCCGCCCTGATCTTGATTAAACATCAGATAACGCGGCAATTCCGGCTGCATCGGCGCGTATTCCAATTCCCCTTCGCACCATCCAAGGCCATTTTCCATAAAATCATTCGGCTCTGACTGTGGCAATTTTTCCATAGAGCCGTCCGCAAGCATACGCTCCTTTAGCTGGGACGGCGCGGCCTTATGAGTCAACTGCTGCGTTACCCGGTTTTCCAAAAGCTGATATTCAAAATCCAGCCTGACAGCGTCCCGTACGGAATTTCCCACATAAAAAGCATAGCTTCCCTTTTCCAGCACATAGGCCGCTTCCGCAACCTTTCCAAGGTCGTCATAGGAAGCCATATCCTCTGCCGGAAACGCCAGCGTCATAGTCTGCGCCTGCCCCGGCTTTAATTCCTCTGTCTTTTGATACGCGCAAAGCTCCTTTGCCGGCTTTCCCAAAAGCCCCTGCGGCGCGCTGTAATATGCCTGCACAACCTCTTTGCCCGCATAATCCCCTGTATTTTTCACCTGGACGCAAATGACAATCTGTCCGTCCTTTTCCCCTGCCCACAAGGTATTGATCTCAAACGACGTATACGAAAGCCCAAATCCAAACGGATAATTCACGCTGTCCGCCGCTTTTTTTATCGTCTCAAAATAGCGGTAGCCTACGTAAATATCTTCCGTATAATCCACATAATACGGCGACTCATGGAAATTTGCCGTAGAAGGATACGCTTCAAGGCCGCAGGCTAACGTATCCGGAAGCTTTCCGGAAGGGCATTTTTCCCCCAGCAGAATATCCGCCATCGCAAGTCCGCCCTCCATGCCGCCCTGCCATGCCAACAGTACGGAAGAAATCTGATCCTTTTTCGCAAACCAGCTCGTATCCACCATTCCGCCGACATTCAGCACAACGACTACATCCTTAAAGTTTTTGCACACCGCATCCACCATCGCCTGCTCCCGAACCGTCAGGCAATAGTCGCCATTTTCAAAAATCTTATTGTTCTGCCTTGACTGCTCCAGCTCGCCCGGGGTGGCGCCTTCGTATTCCACGCTCTGCCTGTCCCATCCTTCTCCGGAAAAACGGCTTATTACGATCACCGCCACATCCGCTTTCTGCTTTGCTTCTTCTAAAAGCTGCGCCGGAACCTCAGGCTCTATGACCATGCCCGGTATGGCCCCATTCTCATACTGACGCTCTACCTCTTTTTTATAAAACTTTGCAAGAGGCTCAAAAATATTTGCCGCATCCTCCCGCATCGTAAGGCCGTCATAAAGGTTCCTTACATGGGAAACCGTCACATCGCCGCTCCCGCCGCCGCCTTTTACATAGTCAAACACCCCTTTGCCAAACAGCGCAAGGCAGGCCCCGCTTTTCAGCGGAAGCGTCTGGTTTAAGTTCTTTAAAAGGATGATCCCTTCCGCCCCCGCCTGCCGCGCCAGCAAAAGATGCTCCGGTGAGGCCGTTACCTTTGTCTGATTTTCCCCTAACGGGATATTTGGCTGATACTTTGCGCGAATCCATTTCCTAGTTTTGTTCATTGATTGTTTTCCTCCGTTTTTTAGGTTTACTTCATTATAAGTGATATTTTTCTAAAAAACAATTACTATGAAAAGCATTTTTCAATAATATTCATAGTTACTTATCAAGAAAACCTTACCATTTTATTCCGGACTCTGCCGCCACACTATCTTTATTTCCCCTGCATCATGCTCCTTCTTTTCGACGTATCTCAGAAGGACATACTCAGCGGTACATGGGAAAATCCCCATTTTACCGACAAAATATGCCCTTCTCAGCTTATGTTCCCTATGAATTTGTAATAAATCTTTACTTCTTGTATGCGTTCGCCATCTACTTCTCTTGGTTCGCCGACTGTGATTTTTTCGATAAGCGTATTCAGCAGTGCGGCGGACAGTTCTTCAATCCCGGCATAATCTTTGATTATCCTTGTAAACTGCTCGATATTGCTTTTTTCCCTGCCGCTTTCCTCACGCTGCTTTTCCAGTTCCCCGATTGCCTGCTCTAGCGAAACCTGTTCTTCCTCGTACCGCCTGCTCATCATCTGGTAGTTGCGCTCTGAAATTTTCCCGTTCAGCTTATCCTCATAAATGGACTGGAATAAATTATCCACTTCCAAAAGCCGCGCTTTTTTTGCCCGGAGTTCCTTTTCCAGTGTCTTTTCCAGCTTCGCCTTATCGGTTCCGATCTGCCCGGCAAGCTTCCGGCACAGCTCATCATTGTCCGCAAGCGCATCCGCCGCATGTTTCCGTATGTCGGCTAATACACAGTCGTAAAGCTGCCTTGCCTCAATCCAGTGGCTGGTATCCACCGACTTCCCGAAAGTCTTATAATTGTTGCACATATAGCCGTATTCATCAATGACTTCCTCTTTCGAGCTGCGGTGCGCCTTTGCCAGCGTCATGGCGTAGCCGCAGTCTGCGCATTTGATCAGCCCTGCAAAGATGTTATCCAGTCTGCGCGGTTTGTTTTTGTTACTCCGCCTGCTCGTGATCATGCGCTGCACCAGTTCAAAATCCTCCGGGTCAACAATCGGCTTGTGAACGTCTCTGACCACCTTGTAGTTTTCCAGCAGCACGCTGAAACTCTTATGGCTTTTAAAAGACGGCCTTATGCGCTTTCCCATTACAAGATGCCCGGCATAGACCGGATTCCTCAGAATCCCGCGCACACTGTTATTGCTCCATTCGTAGCGTTTCGGGTCGTCCTCACCGTTAAAATAACGCCCGTAGCCGTTCGGGTTGACTGCTGACGGCCTTAAGATATGCCTGCTGTTGATGTAATTCCGTATCTGCAGAATCCCCATGCCGTCCTTTGCCAGTGAAAAGATCATCCTGACTGTCGGCGCGTACCGCTCGTCAATAACCAGCCTGTGCCTGTCGGACGGGTCTTTTTTATATCCATACGGCGCGCTTGTCGAAATGTACATCCCGTCGAGGAACCTTGCCCGCTTCGCGCTTTTTACCTTTTTCGATGTATCTTTTGCATACAGTTCATTGATAATGTTGCGGAACGGCGTGAAATCGGCTGATTCCTGCTCCATTGTGTCAACCGCGTCATTGATGGCTATGTAGCGGACGTGGTGCTCCGGGAAGAACATTTCGATATACGCGCCTGTTTCCAGGTAGTTCCTGCCCAGACGCGATAAATCCTTTGTAATGACACAGTTAATGTTCCCTTTTTCAATCTCCGCGATCATTTCCCGGAATGCCGGGCGGTCAAAGCTCACGCCGGAAAATCCATCGTCAATAAAATAATGCGTTTCGCTGATCCCGTTCTCCTTCGCGTACCGCGCCAGCATCTCCTTCTGTGTCTGGATGCTGGGGCTTTCCTGCACGTTCCCGTCATCCCTTGACAGCCTGCAGTATAAGGCTGCCTTATATTTTGTTTTTGTGGCCTGCCCTGCCATATGAATCCCTCCGTTTCATGCAGGGCATCTCGCTGTCCAGTTACGACCATTATAACGGTATCCCTGCCGCCTTTCAAGGCTGTTTTCTACATTTCTGCATATTTCAACATCTATTTTCCAGATGCCCGTAAAGGCGGCTGTCTGTCATTTATCTTTCATCTGATATTTTCCGCTGCCACGCTCCCGAATACGTCAGCCATGCTTTTACTGCCGACATAGACTGGCTTTACCACGATACGCACCGGCTTTTTCCTGCTCCTGTTTTCTTTTCCATCCCCCATTCATTCCTCCATATAAAAATGTCTGCTGCAAAACTGCCGCATCAACAATCATGCTGTCCTGCTGATATTTTCCTGCTTTATAAAGAAGGCTCCTGCCCCCTCTTTTTTGTTCTGTCTGCCTGGCGTTGCCGCTGTCTGGCACGGTTTGCCTCCTCACGGTCAAAATTACTCTTATTGTAGCCGACCACTTCCGCATAAGCTAATTCCGTAGCTGTCCTGGCACGTTCCGGGTGCAGGCTTTCCATATCCTTTTTTATAGATTTTATCTCTGCCCGCCACTTTTGCGGTGCCAGCTTTTCACCTTTTTCCAAAAGTGCCTCCATTCGCCTTTTTACCTCTGGGAACCGCTCAAGATCTGCTTTATGCTGCCTGTCGTATTTCAGCTTTGCGAACCCTTTCAGTTCCATACTCCCGCTGTATACCTTCCAGCACGGTTCATATTCTGCATACATTTTAAGCATCCCTTCTAGTCGTTCAAGCCTGTCTGACAGAGCTTTCCATTTTTCGTCAAGTTCCTGCCATTCCTGTTCTTTTCCTGCCATAAACTGCGCAAGCATTTCAAAACTGCCGATCTTTCCGGCTTTTATGAATGCCGCCGCTTTTTCATGTGACTGCAACGCCTCCCGGTTTCTGATCCGCCGCAGATGTTTCCCGCTTACAACCGGAAGTACAAGCCTACCCTTTTCCCCGGCAATGCGCCCGATCAGCTCCAGGATTTCATTTTTATTTTCTGTCGCCTCAACAGATACAGCGTTCCTTAGTTTGTCAACCTTTTTTACAGCTTCTTTATATTCGTTTTCAGCATTTTCCAGATAACTGTTCTGCTCCATGATCTTCCTGTTTATATTCCCGCGGTCAGAATGCATCCCTTTCCGCTCAAGTGCGCCTGCCCCTGATCCGAGATGCACGGTCAGCTCCCTTTCAATGCCAAGCTCTTTAAAAGACCGGTATTCCCAATGCCCGCCAATACCTAACCGTTCATTCACCGTATTGATTGTGTCAGCAAGGTCTTTTCTCCACTGCTTTCCTTTTTTCCTGTCGTTCCAGTCCGTTGTAAATTCCGTCGTGCATTTATAGCCTTTTCCGTTCCAGCTCCTTATTTTATTTCCATTTTCATCAAGCGTATAGACTTTCCGCTGCTTCGCTCCCCATTTCCCGTCCTGCGTGAGCGGGCGCATGGTAAGCAACACATGGATATGTAAATTCCGCTGCCCCTCCGCATTCACGGAATCATGCACGGCCCAGTCTGCACACATGCCCTGCGATACAAAATTCCGGTCCACATAATCCCGCACCGTTTCCACCGCCATCTCATATGTCCATTCATTTGGAAGTGACGCTTTCAGCATCCTCGCAAGCTGCGCTTTCTTCCCTTTTTCTGCAAGCTCCACGGAGTTCCAGAGCGTTTCCCTGTCCTTATATTTTTCCGGCGCGTTTTCCGGCAGTGAGATTTCGCTGTGCACTAAATCCTCATGGTATTTTGGACGGTAATCCATCCCGTCATATTCGCTGTGCAGTACGCTCCGGCTTATGTAGGATGCTTTATCTACTGCCGAATGGCCCATGCTGCGTTTTACGATGCTGAACCTTGTGCTAAGATGCTTCATGCCCCGCTTTCCACCTCCAGACAATTTTTAAATTTCTGCTGGTTTCCTGTCCGGCAGTTTCCCTTTCTTATCTGCCCATTTTAATTTTCACCATCCAAATATACAGACGCACCGGCAATACTTTTTCCATTCCCATCCCTATCTTTAATCTCTCCGCATATGCAATAAATCTATTTCAGATTTGCGGCTCCGAGTGTACTCCAATCTGGTCTGGACTGTCAATGGCAAGGGCTGAAGCCGATGCCTTGCAGCATCCCATTGACAGTCCAGACCAGATTGGAGTTACGGGCGCCTAAGCAAATCTAAGGACAAATCCGTGACATTATCACCAGAGCCATAAAAACAGGGCGTCCAGCAATAATAATCTGTAAAACACATATATCAGCCATGCCGTACTGCACTTTATTTAAGCCGGAAATTCCCATGCTGTTACTGAAATATTTTTCAGCCTGCAGGCTCTGATCTGCCCGGAAAAGCCTTGCTTCCGCCACGGATTTTTTCACCCTGTTTACGGGGTGCGCACAGATATACCATCGCCAGGGCGATGGTATTGTGCGCCCTCCGGGGGCTCTCCTACGGAGAGAGACTGCCAGTCTTACGACCGGCAGCAGGGGATGCTGCGCGTCCCCGGCGGGCGCGGCCGCGCCCGACCCCGCTGCGTCTGCTGGATATGCGGTTACGCTTTCAGCCGCCCGAAATACCGCCGGCCGCTCCATCTCGGCAATTATCTGCCTGCATTCCCTTGTGGCAAGCGCGGCAGACAGGATGCGGTTCAGCTCGCTTTCCTCAAAGCGGTAGCACCATGGAAAATATTTTACGATAATGCCACCCATCATGCATTTATGGCGGTTCTCCGCTTTCCTGCGCCGCTCGTTCTGCTTTTTCCTCTCGTTTGCCAGCCTTTCCTTTGCCTGTTCCGCATTTTTTATTGCTTCTTCCAGCGCCCTGTTATTCCCATCTATGTTATCAATCATTTTTGCATTTCCTTTCTGTAGTTTTCTGTTTCCGCCATTCTGTCCGGTTACAGTTCCAACCCGCCTTTTTCCACTTTCCTTCCCATATCATTTCCTTTCATGGTCCCCTTTTCTTTCCTCTGCTCCCTGATCTTTGACAACCGGTACCTTGCTGAGAAATCACGTTCAGATAATTTGCGGTTTTTTGTAGTGGCAATTAGTTCCGCACAGCTTTCCTCTGAAAGTTCTGACAGCTTGCGGGCCGCCCTGCCGATGATCTTTTTTTCATATCCATCCTGTGAACCTTGCATAGCTTTTTCAAAGTTTGAAGCCGCATCTTTCCTGCCATTCCCTCCAAGCCTGTTTATCAGCACGGCATCATCAGACGTAAACCGCACCATGCCCCTGCCATCTTCGCAAAGCCGCTCTATACCTGTGCAGCTTACCACGTTTCTTACACTTTCGTATGTATCCCTTACAGTAATCCTGCCATGCGTATCTGTAAGATGGACTTTCATGCCTGATGCGCCTTTCGGCTCCATCACAAGCCAGTGGTACTTATCGCCGTCTTTCGTAAATACGGTCTTATCCTTTCCCGAATACTTTTCATTCTTCTTAAATTCGCCCGTTCTATCGTAGTAGCTTTTGATCTTTTCCACATGCTCCTGCTTCATCCACTTTTCCTTTCTTATTGTCG
>CANDMI010000093.1 GCA_947385775.1 uncultured Eubacterium sp.
AAGGATTTGTGATCCACCATGTAAATCCGGTGTACGCGGCGCAGTCGCAGGATGACATAGAAACCCTCGCAATGGCAGGCTTTGGGGCGGCGCTTATTTTACTTGCGGGGTATCTGATCATATATAATATTTTTAAGATTTCCATAGAAAAAGACATCCGCCTGTATGGACAGCTAAAGACGGTAGGCGCTTCGCCAAAGCAGCTAAGGTATCTTGTGGTAAGGCAGGCAGCCGCGCTTTGCGCTGCGGGCATTCCGGCGGGGCTTATTTTGGGGTGGCTGCTTGGAAATGCGCTGCTGCCGCTTGTAATGGCAAACACCTCGTTTCAGGAAGCCTCGTTTATCGTGCCGTCTGTTTGGATCTGGCTGTTATCGGCATTCTTTACGTTTTTGACCGTAAGGATAAGCTGCGCAAGGCCGGCGCGGATAGCCGGCAAAATATCTCCGGTGGAAGCGTTAAGGTACCAGGGGATTTTCCAAAGCGGGAAAAAGAGCAAAAAGGGCGGCCAGTCCGCGCACCGCATCGCGTCAATGGCTGTTTCAAACCTGGGACGGAATAAAGGAAAGACGGCTCTTGTGGCGCTTTCCATCGCGTTTAGCGCGATTTTATTAAATTGCACTTTAAATTACAGCGAAAGCATGGATAAGGAAACCTTTGTCAGGAGGGAAGCGATAGCGGATTTTGATGTGCGAAGCGAGGATTATTTAAAATATTCCATGGAGGATTATCACAAAACGGTTCCAAAAGAGACGGCGGAGGCTTTAAACGGGATGGATGCGGCAGAAAGGTTTGGATGGATCTATTGCCGGATGCTGCCCCAAAATGAGCTTGTAAACGGATTTGAGGATACGGGCAGCGTGACCCGCATCAATGGAAAGGAAACGCCAGATGATGTCGTGGAATTTGACCGCGCCAGAATGCTGTACGGCATGAACGAGCAGGCTCTTTTGGGCGTTCGCGTTGTGGAAGGTAAGATCGATTATGAAAAGCTTTGCAGTGGAGATTATGTGGTTATGGCGGGCTTTTTAAGCGACAAAGGGGAATATTTTTATGAAAGCCAGGAATTTCATGCCGGCGATGTGATCGAGCTTGAAATTGACGGAAAGGCAAAGGAATATACGGTTATGGCGGTGGCGGGGCTGGCGAGCTCCCAGTGCATGTGCTACAGCAAGGGCGGCTATGAGTCGGTTGTGTTTGCTAAGCCTGTGTTTTCAAAACTGTTTCCAGATATGGAAGATCCGATCCACTGTCTGTTTTATGCAAAGGAAGGGCAATTTGAAAAGCTGAATGCGCAGATGGAGGCGTTTGCGGCCCAAAGGGGCGTTACGGTCTTAACAAGGCTGACCGCGGAGGAAGAATTTAAGGAAATGCAGCGCACGTACAGCATGGGCGGCATTATCGTGGCGGTGATCCTAGGCGCGATCGGCATTTTAAACTTGGTAAATGTGATATTTACAGGCGTGATCGCAAGACGGCGTGAGTTTGCATCCATGCGCAGCATCGGCATGACCGCAAAACAGTTAAAAAAGCTGGTTATCTATGAAGGAATTATGTATGCGGCGATTGCAGGGGGTGTGGCGATGATTTTAAGCGGGATTTTGTCCGTATCGTTCGTAAAGCATCTGACTGCGGGAATGTGGTTTATGAAATACCGCTTTACCGTCCTTCCGGCGGCAGTCGCATGCTTAGCGTGTCTTGTTTTGTCGGTCTGCGTCAGCGCGGGGACGGATCGCATGTGGAACCGGGGGAGCATCGTGGAGCGGCTAAGGGATTGTTAAAAATAAGCCGATATATTCAAGAAGTAGATTTATATAGAAAGAAGGGGTGTCGATTGTTCAAAAAAATGGCGGTTAAATTAGCGGTCGCGCTTTTCGTTTTGGCGGGCGTTGCGGCAGGGGCGTTTTGTGGCGTATGCCCAAAGGCGGGGGAATTTGCCGTAGGCAATCGGAAGGATGCGGCGGTTTTGGCGGCTGCGAAAAAAAGTCCGGCAGGGAAATATTACGGCGCGTTGCAGGTAAAGGGCGCGCATTTATGCGACAGCTCGGGAAAGCCGGTGCAGCTTCGGGGCGTAAGCGCTCATGGGCTGGCGTGGTATCCGCAATATGTGAACCAAAAGCTGGTAAAAGAATTACATCAAAAATGGAATGCGAACGCCATCCGGCTTGCGATGTATACCGCGGAATACGGCGGATATTGCGCCGGAGGGGATCAAAAGCAATTAAAAAAATTAATAGACCAGGGCATCGCTTACGCGACAAAGGAACAAATGTATGCGATTATTGACTGGCATATTTTATCGGATGGCAATCCGAATACATACCTTTCCGAGGCAAAAAAATTTTTTAAGGAAATGTCAAAAAAATATGCGGGCCATGAAAATGTGATTTACGAAATCTGCAATGAGCCAAATGGAGGGACAGGCTGGGCGGATATTAAGTCTTATGCAAAAAAGGTTATATCGGTAATCCGAAAAAATGACAAAGACGCGGTCATTTTGGTCGGCACGCCAAACTGGTGCCAGTTTGTAAATGAAGCCGCCGCAGACCCGATCAAAAACGAGCGCAATATTATGTACACCCTGCATTTTTACGCGGCAACCCATAAAGACGATTTGCGAGGCGCGTTAAAAAATGCGTATAAGGCGGGCCTTCCAATGTTCGTGTCGGAATATGGCATTTGCGAAGCAAGCGGAAACGGGAACGTGGATAAAAAAGAGGCGGATAAGTGGATCAAACTGCTGGATGAATGTAAGATCAGTTACGTGGCGTGGAACCTCTCGAATAAAAATGAGGCGAGCGCTATGATCGACCCGTCCTGTACGAAAACTCATGGGTTTACAAAAAAGGAGCTTAGCGCGCAGGGGAAGTGGGTTTTTGATACGTATCGAAAGGCCGGCTGGTAGCTCGGCGCGCGAGTAGGGAAGCTGCTCTTCCCTACTCGATTCGCGATTTTTATTTTGCGATATTTATTCCATCATGATTTCTTTTAAACGAAGCCTGCGCATTTGCTTTATATACAATTGCATCACGCCCTCGTACATGGCTGCAAATAATACGAATGCAACCAGCATGGCTTTTACGTCAAACTGGTAGTCCGGGATTCCCGCGACATCTGCAAAGATAATGGAAACGGAAATTTTTAAAAGAGCATACTGGTAAATGGTTCCCAGGGCGAATCCCAGATAAGCCCATGGCCGGTAGCCGCCTAAGACCGCGCCGGCAAGCTCCCTGTCCTGGTAGCCAAAGGCTTTCATCATAAGGATGGCCTTGCTGTTTGCGTGGAGGATGGATGTGGTTGCGATAAATTGGGTAACGCAGGCCAGCGTAAATCCGATCCCTACCATCATAATGGCCATCATTGGGCTGGCTAATTCATCCATGCTGGAGGACATCTGCGTCATAGCGGAAAAGCAAAAGGCCGCAAACGCGATGAAAAATATAAGGGATTTGCGCTGCCTTAAGTTGCTGCGTCGAAACTCCTTTAAAAATGGCAGGTCAGAGTCCACCCGGGCCGTTTTTACGCTGCCATATGTTTTTTCGCGTAAGAGCGCAAGCGCCGGGACGTTTAATTTAAAATAGCTGTAACAGACGGCGAGCGTTGCGAAAAATATGGAGGGCGCTCCTACAAGCAAAAAGCATAGAGCCGGGTGGAAGTCTATGGAAAATTCCGGCAGCATGCCGCTGTCATTTTGCACTTCATAAAATGTCGGCATCAAAAGGTGGGCGCAAAAATATCCAAGCCCGCAGCCGAAAAATACGGGAAGACCGAATACCCAAAACTTTCCTGCCAGCGTAAGCCTTGCATAGCCTAAGGCTTTTAAAATGCCAAGCTCTTTTTTGTGCGTGTTAATATAAAGCCCGATATAAAAGCATAAAAGGATGACAGTAGTAAGCGCCAGGCATCCGCCGCTTACGCTGGCGGTTACCTTTCCAGTCATTTTAAGGGCTTCATAAAGGGCGGCATTTTGACTTGTTATTTCAGATTTTATCGTGGCAAGATCCAGGTTATAGTTTAAAAACAGCGTGCAGATAAAGACGGCGCAAAAGCTTACGACGCAGATGCCTGCCATTTTTACAGTGTCCTTATAATTGATAACCAATGCTGACACCTCCTACCATGCGATCTCATAAGCGGTTTTCTGGCGCTCGTTGCGGTATTCTTCCACAATCTGTCCGCTGTTCATACGTATTACCGTATTTGCCATATCCGCAATGTTTTGGTTGTGTGTGACCATGACCATCGTAAACCCCAGTTCTTTTTTCAGCCTGGCGATATAATCCAGCACAAGCCGCCCGGTTTTTTCGTCCAAAGCCCCGGTAGGCTCATCCAGGTATAAAATTTTTGGACGTTTGGCAAGCGCTCTGGCTATAGCAACCCGCTGCTGCTCCCCGCCGCTCAATTCGTGGGGATATTTGCGCAGCTTTGGGGCCAGCCCTACAGCGTCAATGATCTTGCGGTATTGCCTGTTGCCTGCCAAATCCGCGCCCATCTTTACATTTTTATCTACCGTAAGTCCAGGCAGCAGGAAATACTGCTGGAAAATAAATCCCACCTGCCCTCTTCGAAAGCATGTCAGCTCTTTATCCTTCAAAGAAGAAAGGTCCGTCCCGCCGTATCGGATATGCCCGCTGTCCGCAGGCTCTAAGCCCGACGCAATATTTAAAAGCGTGGACTTCCCGGAGCCGGAAGCCCCTAATATCACGGCAAAATCCCCGTCCGCGATGGCAAGGGTAACTCCTTTTAACACTTCGTTTCTGCTTTCGCCGGTTCCGTAATGCTTGTGTATGTTTTCAAGCTTTATCATCGTTATCCTCCGTTTTTTCTAAGAGCATCAGGCCCTTAAAGACCTCCGCCATTCGCTCTGTAATCTGTTCTATGGAGTAGCTGCATAATCCGGTTGCGCACATGGCCGCAATCCCATGGCTGTATGTCCACAAATGCTGGTAGATCCGCTTTGCCGCCTGATAGCTTAGCCCGTGGGGAATCTGGACGGAGCGCAGGATCGCATCATAATTTTCGTCTATTACAGGCAATATTTTTTCCACATTAACTTCATTGGATTTTGATTCTGCGCCAGAGGGCGCCCGCATAAAAAGAAGCTGGAATAACAGCGGTTCTTCTATGGCAAAGGCAATATAGGCAAGCCCAACGCCCTGGAAAGCTAACTTTGCCTGCAAGCCTTTTGTGACATATTGCGTATACAGGGCTTTTGCGGCGGTTACGACCTCTTCTTTTAATTCGTCCATGCTTTTAAATACGGTAAAAACAGGCCGCGCAGAGCTGCCCAGCTGGTTTCCAAGCTCCCGGGCGGTGATTTTGTCGATGCCCTGCCTGCGGGCGATCTGGAACGCTTTGTCTATGATTTCGGTTTTGGTGAATTTAGGGTTTGGCGGCATATGGGTTTTTGCTCCTTTCTAAAACTGATGTTTTAAATTATATGTTTTAGTATAAGGCGGGATTTTATGATTGTCAAGAGGGAATGTACTTAATTTGTGAAATAACCGTGAACTCCCTTGAATATTTCCCAGTTTTTGGATATACTAAAAAATTATATTCATGCAAGAACAGTTCAAAATACATTGACCTGTTACATAAAATCAGAAGAAAGGAAGGGTGAAGGGTAAAAATGATAAAAACACTTTCGCGTTATGTCGGACAATACAAAAAAGATTCGATTTTAACGCCGCTGTTTATGGTGCTGGAGGTTGTAATGGAAGTGTTGATCCCATTTGTCACAGCGGCCATCATCGATCAGGGCATCGAAGCGGGCGATATGAAAAAAATCTGCCTGTATGGGGCGGTCATGCTTATTCTTGCCGCGATCAGCCTTTTTGCGGGGATCATGGGCGGTTTTTATGGAGCGTCCGCGTCATGCGGGTTTGCCGCAAACCTTAGAGAGGCGATGTATGAAAACATCCAGACATTTTCATTTTCCAATATCGATAAATTCAGCAACGCGGGGCTGGTTACGAGGATGACGACGGATGTGACGAATTTGCAGATGGCGTTTCAGATGCTGCTTCGGATCGCGGTGCGGGCGCCGCTGATGCTTGTTTGCAGCATGGCGATGTGCTTTGTGATCAATGTGCGGCTAAGCCTTGTTTTTTTAGCAGTTCTGATTTTCTTAGGGGCTGTGCTTGCGCTGATCATTAAAAAAGTCATGCCGCTTTTTGACGAGGTGTTCAACAAATACGACGAATTAAACGCAAGCGTCCAGGAAAATGTGGCGGGTATCCGCGTGGTCAAGGCTTTCGTGCGGGAAGAATACGAAGACGCGAAATTTAAAAAGGCGGCGGAAAACCTGTACCGGATGTTTGTAAAGGCGGAATCCATCCTGGCGTTTAACAGCCCGGTTATGATGCTGTCTGTTTACGCCTGCATCCTTGCGCTGTCGTGGCTGGGGGCGCATTTTATCGTAGGGGGTTCCATGACTACCGGGAATCTGACCTCGTTGTTTAGCTATGTCATCGGTATGCTGATGTCCCTTATGATGCTTTCTATGATCTTTGTCATGCTTTCCATGAGTACCGCAAGCGCAAAGCGTATTACCGAGGTTTTGGTGGAAAAGGCGGATATCGCGGAGCCGGAAAACGGGATTACTACGATCGTAGATGGCAGGATTGATTTTAACCATGTGCATTTCTCCTATCGGAAAGGGACCGGGGAGGATACGTTAGACGATATCGACCTGCATATTCAATCCGGGGAAACCATTGGCATTATCGGAGGCACCGGATGCGGGAAATCCAGCCTGGCGGCATTGATCAGCAGGCTCTACGATGTGACGGGCGGCTCGGTCTATGTGGGCGGAAAGGATGTCCGGGACTATGATATGGAAGAGCTTCGAAACCAGGTGTCCGTAGTGCTGCAAAAAAATGTGCTGTTTTCCGGCACGATTTTAGATAACCTGCGGTGGGGAAAAGAGGACGCTACATTAGAAGAATGCATGAGGGCCTGCGCGCAGGCGTGCGCGGATGAGTTTATCGAAAAGATGCCGGATAAATATGAGACCTGGATTGAACAAGGCGGGACAAATGTGTCCGGCGGGCAAAGGCAGCGGCTATGCATTGCCCGGGCGCTGCTTAAAAAGCCAAAGATCTTAATCTTGGATGATTCCACGAGCGCGGTGGATACGACGACGGACAGCAAGATCCGAAAGGCGTTTCGGGAAGAGATACCGGATACGACAAAGCTGATCATTTCCCAGAGGATTTCCAGCATTAAGGATGCGGACCGGATACTCGTTTTAGAGGACGGAAAGGTGAGCGGGTTTGACACCCATGAAAACCTGCTTGCCTCCAATGACCTTTACCGCGAGATCAACGAAGCGCAGACACAGGGCCAGGCGGACTTTGACCAGCCGGCATAAGGAGGTAAGAGGAATGGGCGAAAAAGGAAAAAAGAGGGCATTTGTGCAAAACCCGATGGCTGTGTTAAAACGGGTTATGGCATATGTGCTGAAAAATTATAAATTCCCTTGCATTGCGGTTGTGATCGGCATTTTGGTTTCCGCGGTCACGACGCTTTGCGCGAACTTATTTATACAAAGGCTGATCGACGATTACATCCTTCCGCTTGTGCAGTCGCAGGCTCCGGATTTTAACCCGCTTGCCCAGGCGCTTTTGAAATTGGCGGGCGTATTAGTGGTTGGGATTTTTTGCGCCTACGCGTATAACCGGATCATGGTAAACGTCAGCCAGGGGACGTTAAAGAGGCTTCGAATGGAATTATTTGAAAATATGGAGTCTCTTCCGATTAAATACTTCGATACTCATGCGCATGGCGATATCATGTCCGTTTATACAAACGACATCGACACCCTGCGCCAGGTGATCGGGCAAAGCCTGCCACAGGTTATAAATTCCGGAATTTCGCTTATTGCGACGCTGGTCAGTATGATCGTTTTGAATATCCCGCTTACGATTGTTTCGGTTTTGATGGTTGTGGTCATGATGCTTGTAACCTCAAGGCTGGGGGGGCTGTCCGGGAAATATTTCGTGGAGCAGCAAAAAGATCTTGGCGCGGTCAATGGTTTTATTGAAGAGATGATGGAAGGGCAGAAGGTCGTCAAGGTGTTCTGCCATGAACAAAAAAGCATAGAGGAATTTCGAAAGTTAAATCAAAAGCTGCGGGAGAGCGCCAACCATGCGCACAGAATTGCAAATATCACGATGCCTGTAAACGGGAACCTTGGAAATATCAGCTATGTGCTTTGCGCGGTCGTAGGCGCGCTGCTTGCGTTAAACGGCTTTGCAGGGCTTACGATCGGCACTTTGGTCGCGTTTTTAAATCTAAATAAAAGCTTTACCCAGCCAGTCACGCAGGTCAGCCAGCAGATCAATAATATCGTAATGGCGGCGGCAGGGGCGCAGCGTGTGTTTGCGCTTTTGGATGAAAAAAAGGAAGCGGACGAAGGCTATGTGGAGCTTGTCAATGCGAAGGAAAACGCGGACGGAGTCCTTACCGAGACAAAGGAGCGCACCGGGCTTTGGGCGTGGAAGCATCCCCATTCGGCGGACGGGAGCGTCACTTATACAAAGTTACAGGGGGATGTGGTGTTTGACGGCGTGGATTTTGGCTACGACGAGAAAAAAATTGTGCTGCACGACGTAAAAATGTTTGCAAATCCAGGGCAAAAGCTCGCGTTTGTCGGAAGCACAGGCGCCGGGAAAACGACAATTACAAATTTAATTAACCGTTTTTATGATATTCAAGACGGGAAAATTCGCTACGATGGAATAAATATAAACAAGATTAAAAAACCAGAGCTTAGAAGGAGCCTTGGCATCGTATTGCAGGATACGAACCTGTTTACAGGGACGGTCATGGAAAATATCCGCTATGGACGGTTAAACGCCACGGATGAGGAATGTATCGAAGCGGCGAAGTTAGCCAACGCCCACAATTTTATCAAACGTCTGCCAAACGGTTACGAGACAATGTTAACTGGAAGCGGCGCGAAATTAAGCCAGGGGCAAAGGCAGCTGCTTGCGATTGCAAGGACAGCGGTGGCAGACCCGCCGGTTTTGATTTTAGATGAAGCGACCTCGTCCATTGACACCCATACCGAAAAGCTGGTGCAAAAGGGCATGGACGCTCTGATGAAAGGGCGCACGTCCTTTGTGATCGCCCATCGGCTGTCTACGATACAAAATTCAGACTGCATTATGGTATTGGAGCAGGGCTATATTATCGAACGGGGCAGCCACGAAGAGCTGCTTGCCCAAAAAGGCAGGTATTACCAGCTTTACACCGGGAATACGGCATAGAGCGTTTATTGGAAGATGCAGGGCGCGTTAAAAAATTTGCGATATTTCAAAGGATGCAGGGCGCGTTAAAAAAATTTGCGATATTTCAAAGCTTAGGAGGTGTCGCAAAAATAGATTTTTGATTTAAGTAAAGGAGATGAAAATATGGCACAGGATGCGGTTGTTACATTTTTACAGGAAACGGGCTACAGGGACGCTATGAGAAATACCGTGGAGCCTTATTTAAAAAAGCGCCGTCAAAGCGGATGGTTTAGCGGCTGCGACGGCGCGCGTATATTTTATTGCTCGTATATACAGGAAAACGCGAAAGCAAATATTGTGATATCCCATGGATTCACGGAGTTTATCGAAAAATATAACGAGATTATATATTACTTCCTACAGGCGGGCTATTCGGTGTTTATGCCGGAGCACCGCGGGCATGGAAAGTCGGAGCGGGCCATTAAAAATCTCGAAAAAATACATGTCAAAAGCTTTGAGCAGTACGTGTGGGATTTTCATATTTTTATGAACAAAATCGTAAAGCCGCTGCATATGGATAACATTTTGTTTGCTCATTCCATGGGAGGGGCGATTGGCTCCCTTTACCTGGAAAAGTATCCAAATGATTTTCAAAAAGCGATTTTATCCACTCCGATGATCCAGATGCGGATTGGCAAAATCCCATACCACACGGCGATGCGGATCGCTTCCGCCTGCAAGCTCCTTGGCTTTGGCAAGGCGTACGCGGCAGGGCAGCATGGGTTTGAAAAACGGGACAGCTTCGAAAAAAGCTGCTGCCTGTCCAGGGAACGGTATTTGTATGCGGAAGAGCTGCGGTATGACTGTGAAATGTACCAGACAAGCGGCGCGGATTATGACTGGGTATGCGCGGCAGGCAGGGCAGCAAGGTTTGTGCAGGATAAAAAGAATATTACCAAAGTGGAGATTCCTGTGCTTGTTTTCATAGCGGGAAAAGACCATATGGTGGACAATGGCAAGATCTGCAAATTTACAGGGAAGCTGCGCGCGCCGAAGCTTATTTGGATTCAAAACGCCAAGCATGAGATCTTTAATGCGGGTAAGCAGGAGCGGGAGCAGTTTTTCCGGGAGATATTTGCGTTTTTGCGGGGGTAAAAGCTGCGGGGAAATTTAGCTGGATGTTGTTTAAGTTGCGGTTTGTGAAAGAATGTGGTAGACTGTCTCCTGGTTGACGCAGCATGGTTTGAAACACGCTCTGGCAAAACTCAACTCCAAGAGTGCGCTTAAAAATCAGTTGCATAATGGGCACAAAATAGGGAGGCGGTAGTATGGAACGTATTCGTGGATTTTTAAAGCGAAAAAATATTATCATATCAGCAAAACGGTATGGGATCGACGCATTGGGCGCGATGGCGCAGGGGTTATTTGCGTCTTTGCTGATCGGCACGATCATTGCCACGCTGGGGGAACAGCTTGGCATCGCTGTTTTTGTGGATATAGGCGGCTATGCGAAAGCGGCGACGGGGCCTGCGATGGCAATTGCGATTGGTTTCGCCTTACAGTGTCCGCCGCTTGTGTTTTTTTCCCTTGCCGCGGTAGGCGCAGCCGCAAATGAGCTGGGGGGCGCCGGAGGGCCGCTGGCGGTTTTGATCGTAACGATCTTTGCGGCGGAATTTGGGAAAGCCGTTTCCAAAGAAACAAAAATAGATATTCTCGTAACGCCGTTTATTACGATCACAGCGGGCATCCTGTTATCTATTTGGTGGGCGCCTGCGATCGGTAAAGCGGCAAGCTCGGTGGGTTCTGCGATCATGTGGGCTACGGAGTTGCAGCCGTTTTTTATGGGAATTTTAGTTTCCGTCATAGTAGGCGTCGCGTTAACGCTTCCGATCAGCAGCGCGGCAATCTGCGCGGCGTTGAATCTAACCGGGCTTGCAGGCGGCGCGGCGCTTGCCGGATGCTGCGCCCAGATGGTCGGGTTTGCGGTATTAAGTTTTAAAGAAAATAAATGGGGCGGCCTGTTTGCCCAAGGGATCGGGACAAGCATGCTCCAGATGGGAAATATCGTGCGTAAGCCCCTGATCTGGCTTCCAGCGATCTTAACCTCCGCGCTTACCGGGCCGCTTGCGACCTGCGTGTTCAAACTGCAAATGAACGGCGCGGCGGTAGCGTCCGGTATGGGAACCTGCGGGCTTGTGGGGCAGATCGGGGTTTATACAGGCTGGCTCAATGACATCGCAGCCGGGACAAAATCCGCGGTTACGGCAATGGACTGGATTGGGATGGCGCTTATCTGCTTTTTTCTGCCGGCGGCGTTTGCCTGGGGATTTGGCGTTTTGTTCCGTAAGATAGGATGGATCGAAGGGGAGGATTTAAAGCTGGATTTGTAATGTTGGCAGTCTGGCGGATAGAAGGCGTTAACGGAAATATTCGTTAGCGTCTTTTTTGCTTTTCATTACAATTGACATTATGGCATATATACCATATAATAAATGTGAAAATGGAATCGCGGAGAAAGTACAAATGGATAAATTTGAAGTAGAATTTTATGCTAAGAAGAATGGCGAAAAACCGGCAAAAGATTTTATTCTTAGTTTGGATAAAAAAATGAGGGCAAAAGTATTAGGGATAATCGATATTTTAGAGGAATACGGTACGCAATTAAGAGAGCCGTACAGTAAACATATAGAGGATGGTATATTTGAAATCCGTGCAAAAGTTGGAACGGATATAACGAGGGTATTATATTTTTTCTATTATGGAAAAAGGATCATACTTACAAATGGGTTTGTGAAAAAGACACAGCAAACATCGAAAGCAGAGATTAAGCTGGCGAAGGTATATAGAAAAGATTTTCTGGAAAGGGAGAAAAAAGATGAGTGAATGGAAAGATTTCTTAAATGAACAGTTGCAAGATCCGGAATTAAAAAAAGAATGGGAGGATATACAACCTGAAATGGATGTGATCCGGGCGATCATGGAAGCCAGGATTTCTCAAAATCTCACACAAAAAGAGTTAGCAAAACGTACAGGCATCAATCAGGCCGATATTAGCAAATTGGAAAATGGCACAAGAAATCCGTCTTTGAAATTGCTAAAGCGGCTTGCGGATGGCATGGGTATGACTTTGAAAATTGAATTTGTGCCTAAAAATATTGTTGCTAAGGTGAAATGAACGAAATATCTTGACAAACCCCCGCACATATGGTATAAAAATAAGACTTCTTTTGATATCACAAAAAATAAAAATCAAAAAATAAAAACTAAAAAATCAAAAAATAGAAAAACATACCAATAAGGTATATCATATGATATAAGAAACACAAACATCATATAGAATAGCAAAAAACTAAACAGGCAATGATTAATACAACGACACAGAACAAGGATAGAAAAAGGTAAAAAATCATAAGCCGGGTCGTGATAGACAGCAAGTGTAAAGGGCGCTTGTGGGACAGTAGTTTACGGATAATTATTGTTTCCATAAGTGTTTTTTTATACTCTGTAAAAATAAAATCAGCCTGAATATCGGTATTTGAAACGGCTGCGATCAGAAGCTGACAGACGCAGCCGCGTGATGGGGAGGTTCGTATGGGAAAGAATATAGAAAATAAGAAGGAACACAATATACGGGATAAAGATCAGACGCAGGAGGTTGTCCGAAAAGTTTCAATTGTAAGCATTATTGTAAATCTGTTACTGTCCGTCATCAAGCTTGCGGTAGGCGTGATGGAGTCGTCCGGGGCGATGATATCCGACGCGGTGCATTCGTCGTCGGATGTTTTTAGTACGGTCATCGTACTGGTGGGCGTAAAGCTTTCGAGGAAAGAAGCGGATAAAGAGCATCCATATGGGCATGAGCGCATGGAGTGCGTAGCGGCGCTGCTTTTGGCGGTGGTGCTTTTTTTGACCGGACTGGGAATCGGGATGAACGGGGTGCAAAAAATACTGTCAAACGGGAAAGAAGAGCTGGCGATCCCAGGGGGGCTGGCGCTTGGGGCCGCGGTTCTTTCCATTTTCACAAAGGAATGGATGTATCGGTATACAAAGCGTCATGCAAAAAAAATAAATTCCGGCGCGCTGATGGCGGACGCGTGGCACCACAGGTCGGACGCGTTGTCATCCATTGGAGCGTTTGTCGGCGTTTTGGGCGCAAGGCTTGGGTTTCCAGTCATGGACCCGGCGGCCAGCATTGTCATTTGCATGTTTATCGGAAAAGCTTCCTATGATATTTTTAAGGACGCGTTAGATAAAATGGTGGATAAGTCCTGCGACGATAAAATCGTGGAGCAAATCCGCGACGCGGTGCTAAAGCAAAGGGGCGTTATCCGGGTGGATAAATTAAACACCAGAGAATTTGGAAACCGCATTTACGTGGACGTGGAGATCGCGGCGGACGGAAAAAAGACGCTGCATGAAACCCATGCGATCGCAGAAAAGGTGCATAGCCAGATCGAAGAACAATTTCCAAACGTAAAACACATTATGGTGCATGTAAACCCAGATGAAGAGCATTATGTTTCATAAATTTAGGGTAACAGTTCAGCCATCGACTGTAAGATGGGCGAATCATGCTTGCATGAACGAGCGCGTCTTACAGTCGATGAGCGGAGCGCCGATTATGAGCAAAGTTAGCTGCGAAGCAGCGGGAAAGCGCGTAAGC
>CANDMI010000094.1 GCA_947385775.1 uncultured Eubacterium sp.
CTGCCCCCAGGCCGTATCGTATTCCGTTTTCGAAAGGGACGGCTTTTTTTCAACCGGAAAAACCGCTTCCATTGTATTGCCAAGGTTCACGCCCATCCCCATTTCCGAATCCGCAAGCTCCTGCGCGGTCAGCTCCTTACGCATAGAGCCATTATCCTTTACTGTGATCTTACTGCCATCCGAAAACGTAACCGTACGCCCCGGCCCAATATTGGACGTATCCTTCCATTTCATACGCAGGCCGATGTCCTGTGCATCCAGAATTTTTGTAAATGCCGGATTGTCTTTTTCCGCCGCAATAACCTGGTTGCCTTCCTGCCACATGCCAACCCCTGCCGGTACGGCTACCGCAAAGGATAAAATCCCTGCCAAAAGCTTTTTGCATAATGTTTTTTTCATGTTTTGCCCCCTCTTTTATATTTTATGGCACATCAAAAGCGCCTTTTTCGTAAACTAGAATCTAGTATATAGGATGCAAAATAAAAAAGTTACCTGAAAAATTTCAGATATAATGCCTGCATTTTCTGATGTACGGGTGTGTTGCGATTGGTGATTGGCATAATTGTAACGGTTTAGATAAGGTGTTATGTTTATGCGAACCGAACGCTTGGAGAGGAGAGTTGCCCGGCCTGGCTGGGGCCACTCCAGAATGTAAGAAGTTCTAAGTATTCTGATTTTATGCTTTCACAGCCGGACGGACGCGGCGCCTCAATCGCTTCGGCTAACGCCAGAAGCGAAAGGAGCCGCTTACGGCTTCGCCGCCTGTTTATCAAGCAGAATACCAAGAACTTCTAAACATTCTTCCAAACGCCCCAGCCAGGCCGGGCAACTCCCCTCTCCAGGCTGTTTTTCACAAGCGCTACTAGAAAATCACTATACGTAAATTCTATCAGACAGGCGTTATCTTCTTTTCCCTATTTGCTAAGAAGTGAGAAAAATTATTTGAGTTTGAGGTTAATTGGCTAAAGTCAATTGTGTTTATTTTGTGAAAACCAGCCGGGGGATGGGGGACTGGCCTGGCTTTCGGTGACGTATGAAAGAATGTTAGAAGCCGTTAGCATTCTGCTTGACAACCAGGCGGCGAAAGCCGTAAGCGGCTCCTTTCGCTTCTGGCGTTAGCCGAAGCGATTGAGGAGCCGCGTCCGTCCGGCAGTACAGATGTAAATGCAGAATGTTTAGGGCTTCTTACATTCTGGAGTTGGAGCCGATTGCCAGGCCAGTCCCCCATCCCCCGGCGTTCGTTTCGCATAAACGCAACACCTTATCTAAACCGTTACCTGCTATGCATAACTATTTAATATTTTACTATTGACAATACTGTGCGTCATACTGTATAATGCATTTAACAATAACAGAAAGGAGGCGCTGCTCCATTGGAAAAAGATCTACTGGAAAGCCTGTTATCCGAACTGCGCCGCGGTACCTTGATCCTGTGCGTTTTAAGCCAACTTCACGAAGCCTGTTACGGCTACGCCCTTGTGCAGGCTTTGCAGGAAAAAGGGATTTTTGTAGACGCAAACACGCTTTATCCCCTTTTACGCAGGCTGGAAAAGCAGGGATTGCTTTGCAGCGAATGGGATACATCCGAAACCAAGCCAAGAAAATATTACAAACGCACCCTATATGGCGACCAGATTTATGAAAAACTTGCAAAACAATGGAAAGAGCTGTCTGTAGGCGTTTCATCGCTATTAGAAGGAGGACTGGAACATGAATGAACAGGAAATGATTCGGCGTTACATATACGAAGTGACCAAACGGATTCCCCAAAACCTTAGAGAAGATATCAAGCTGGAGCTACAAGCTTTAATTGAAGATATGTGCGCGCAGGAGCGGCTTACTGTGGAAGAAGCGCTGCAAAAGCTGGGCGCGCCGGAAGAATTTGCCAGGCGTTACCGCGGGGATGGAAATTATCTGATCGGGCCGAAATATTATGACAATTATTTATGGGTTGCCAAAATCGCCCTTGCCGGGGTCGGTATATCCGCTGTGCTATCCGCCATCCTGCAAGGAATTTTCCACGGAAGCGACATCGTCCATTTTTTTACTTCCTTTTTTACAGAGCTGTTTTCAACCGCGATCAACGGCTCCTACTGCGTCATCGGCATCATAACCATTATTTTTGCCATATTAGAGCGACAGAACGTAAAGCTAAACCTAAAGCCGGAAAAAAACTGGTCGGTAAAGGAGCTTACGAACCCTGCCAAAAAACACTGGTCGCCCTTGCAGCTTCCTCCGATCCCGGATAAGCGCGCCCTTATCAGCCGCTCGGACAGCATTGTATCGATCATCTTTATCAGCCTGTTTTCCGTGCTCTTGATATTTACGCCGCAGCTTTTTGGGGCGTTCCGCTATGAAAACGGCAAAATCATAAATATTGCCTGCATCTTCAACCTAAGCCAATGGCAAACGCTGCTTCCAATTTTGCTGCTGTGGCTTTTTATCGGAATGATCGATGAGATCATTAAGCTTGTAAAAGGATATTACTGCAACATCGTCATGTACAGCTGCCTGATCTGCAATACGCTTGAAATCGTGATCGCCGCCATACTATTAAAGCTGCTGCCGCTTTGGAACAAGGACTTTGCAAACCAGTTAAAGCTCTCGCTTGAAATACATGGCTTCTCCAAAGGCGATATTTTATATTATTGGGAAAGCGGATTTATGAGCAATCTTATCCTGGCTGGCATTTGCCTGATCGCGATTGCCGAAATGGGGATTACCGTCTATAAAACGAGAAAATATAAGGATTTGCTTTCATAAAAATTTGCTTTCATAAAAATTCTATCTCTCTCAAACAGGCAAAGGCCGCAACCTGTTTGAGAGACTCTTATATCCATTTCCATTGCCTGACGTTCTATCTGGTCATTCCCCCGCATTTTGCGCGCTTTCATTCTTCCAAATAGCATACGCGGTAATTTTTCCCGCATCCGCGTCATCCTTTGTATACCCTTGTATAAAATTCCTCGTAAGCTTTCCAAGAAACGCCGCCAACTGCCTAGGCCAATGCTCCGGCATCGCGTTCCATGCGTGTAAGTACGCGTCGTTGACGCATTCCTTTGCATCCTCCTTACTTCCTAAAATATTTTTTGCAATAGCTGTACAGTAATTCCCATATTTGTCAGCTGTTTCCCGTATCGCCCGGTCATTTCTGTCCCAATAAAGCTGTATAATGTCGTTATCCTTCATATTCCCCCCTTCATTTCCTAAAAAATCAACCCAAAACCGTTTTTAAACACGCTCCGCCCCGGCAAAATGCGTTATAAAATTCGTTACAACGAAGCCCAGGACTTTGACAAAATCCGCATGATAAAAGATAGCGAAAATTCCTTTCATCTATATACACAACTTTTTGCAGGAAATCTGACATTCCATTCCTATTTTTTCAGCATAGATTTTATCAAATTTTTTCCAAAGCAATTTTCACTTTTGCCTGTTTTTTGTCCCAGAACCGATATCCCCGCGGGATGGATAAAATGCCGCTTTGCATGTACAAAAAAAGAACATACCCATACGGTTATGTCCTTTAGGCATTATCTTATTTATTAATTCAATGCTTCCGCAAGTGTTTCTACGTATTTTTGCATTCAGTAAATACAATCATTACAAATCGGGCGACTTGTGTCAACCGCCCTTTTTGTTGTAGCGTGGCTGTTTAAGTCAAGAATCATGTCCACCATTTCCAAAATGGTTATAAATTGTAAATCTGTCATAACTTCAGCTCCTTTTTGAACCCTTACATATTCCTATCGATTTTTTATGTCCTTCCCATCCAGACGCGCTTCCACCAACCGATCGCCCTCATATCTTAATTTCAAAGAAAAAAACGCTCTCTCTTCCTCCAGAAGCCGGAAGAAGATTTTGTCCCCCTCCCAGATCGGCAGCTGGTAAACTCTGGATTTTTCCACCCATTCCAGATTTCCCTCGCTGCATTCGCAGAGCTTGCCCTCATACAGGCCCGCCGTATATAAAAACATATACTCTGTATTTTGCCTGTCACAGATAAAAGTTACAATGCCGCGTAGCCGCCACGACAATAACGTCAGCCCGGTTTCCTCCTTTGCCTCCCGAAGCAGGCATTCCTCCGGGGATTCGTCGGCTTCAAAATGTCCGCCTATACCGACCCATTTATCCTTATTGATGTCATTTTCTTTTTTTACCCGGTGCATCATCAGGTATTTTCCATCCTGCTCAATATAGCAAAGTGTAGTTAAATTGCTCCTCATATTTTATCCTCCGTACCGGGCGTATCTGATTCGTGTTACCTCATGTTCGGCAATAGAATCTTTATACCATAAAAGGGCGCCATCTGTAAACCCCGCACCCTTTTTATTTGCCACTATCCGGTTCCTGTTTTATTTTTTGATCTTGTCCAGCTCTGTGATATTTACACCGGATGCGGATAATATTGCCTTTAATTATACCACACCCGGACAGCAAAGTCTATCCGTTTTCTCTCGCTTCATGATTTACTTGTAACCGTTCAGCCATCGGCTGTAAGATGGGCGAATCATGCTTGCATGAATGAGCGCGTCTCACAGTCGATGAGCAGAGCGCCCGATTATGAGCAAAGTTAGCTGCAAAGCAGCGGGAAAGCGTGTAAGCGCGACTTTGCGAATGGCGCGGGCTGAACTGTTACATTTACTTGTAACCGTTCCATCCCTGTTCCAATGTCTTTTTCGATTTCTAAATGCCCTACCCTCCCAGCGTAACGTCCTGCCTTTGATACCATTCCAGCCCGTCTAAAAACTGTTTTTCCTGGAAATCGGGCCACAGGTCATCGACTACATAAAAATCCGCGTAAACGCTCTGCAAAGGCAAAAAACCGGACAGGCGGCGCATCCCACCCCAGCGCATGACCAAATCTACCCGCGGGACGCTTCTTGACGCCCAGCCGTTTTTCATGTCCCATTCCCAGCCATAATTGATCAAAAAATTTACAACCATTTCTTCTTCATTCTCGTTACCGCGCGCACTACTTACATAAGGAAGCAATTCCTTCGGAAAGCATTTGGAATTCGCGTTTCCGATCACATGCACCCTTGCGTTTTCCTTTGCGATCAGGCTCACCGCTTCTACGCATGCGTCCGAAAACGCCTTTACCTGCTCCTTTGGCCGCTTGCAGTTATCTACAGTAAAGCCATAATACGTAAGCTCCCTTACCCCATATTTTTGCGCGGCTTTAAACAGCGAAAGCCCAGGCTGTAGCCCATGGGCATAGCCCCCTTCTTTTTTCATCCCCTTTTCCTTCGCCCAACGGCGATTGCCATCCGGGATAATGCCGATATGCTTTGGGATACGATACATAATTCCTCCTTATTGATTTTCATATGTCCTTTTAGTGTTGGCATATCGTCTGGATTTATGCATGATCCTTCCCCTTAGCCGCTTTTATTATCACTCATTTCCATTTTCATCGCGAATATTTTACAAAAAAACGCTTGACAATACAGGTTTATAAGTATAAACTTCCCTTATAAGGTTTATAAATATAAACTTCTATAAAAAATAAACTTTTCTAATAATCTTTTATAATAATAAAACTTTATAAAAACCTACACAAAAAAGGAGGGCTTATGAGATACCATATCAACGAAAGTGAATACCGTTTTATGGAGATCCTGTGGAAAGAAGAGCCTACCGCCTCTATGGAGCTGGTGCGCATTTGCGAGGCAAAGCTTGGATGGAAAAAATCCACCACCTTTACGGTGCTTAGGGGACTGTGCAAGAAAAAAATCGTATGCAACGAAAACGCCGTCGTGCGCGCGCTTGTTTCAAAGGAATGCATCCAAAAGCAGGAAAGCCATGATTTTTTGGAAAAAAAATTCGGCGGCAGCCTGCCATCCTTTATCACCGCTTATTTGCAGGATAAAAAACTGACAAAGGAAGACGCGGAAAAAATAAAAAAGATGATCCAGGACGCATCTGAAAAAGATGATCCATGATCCATTGCGATAAGGAGGGGATAAAGATGCTTGAAATAATATTGCAATCTATTTTTTACGACATGATATTGCCAAACAGCATAGCCGGTGCGGTTTCCATATTCGTAATCCTGGCATTCCGCCGGCTTACGAAACGCTGGCCCAAAGGATATGTGTGTACGCTCTGGCTCCTGTTATTGGCGCAGCTATTGATCCCGCCATTGTTCCATAGCTCCTTTTATACGGTTCGCGATCTTGGGATAAGCCATATCCGTGAAACCGGCTCGCTCTCGCAAAACGCAACCGACAATTTTACAGCCGCCAATCAACGCCCCAATGCAAACGCCAAAAGCCGGCAGGCAGCCCCATCAGCCGAGGGCGGCAGCGAATTACAAAACAGCATTGCAGCCAAAAACGATTTTGATTCCATAAACAATTTTGATTCCATAAACGATCTGAATACAAGAAACAATTTGAATACAAAAAACGATTTGAACTCAAAAAACGAATTGGATTCAAAAAACAGCGATGCGCAAAACGACGGCGCAAAGCAAAGCGCTTTTTTAAGCTTTTTTACGGTCTGGTCTGTACGGATATGGATCGCGGGGGTTTTCACACTGGCAGCGTATAACCTTTCTTTGTATTTGCGGTTAAAAAAGATTCTAAAGCGATCCCATCCAATCTCGAAGGATGGCTATTGGATATCGGAGGCCGCCTTTGTGCCGTTTGTGCTGCCTGGCATACCGCCCAAAATCTATCTGCCAGACGGCTTAAAGCAAACGCAGCTTGAAAGCATACTGGCGCATGAACGGCAGCATATCCGCAATCTAGACCCATTTTTGAAATGCGTCGCGCTGACCACTCTGATCGCATACTGGTTTCATCCGCTTGTCTGGATTGCCGTATCGGTATTTGGAGGGGACAGGGAGATGTACTGCGACGAATGCGTCCTACGTGGAAAAAGCAAGGCGCAAAAATTAGACTATTCCGAAACGCTCCTAAAATTTGCCGCGGAATCAAACGGGATTACGTTTACGATGAATTTCGCAAAAAGCAATACGGAAAAACGGATCGCTCATATTTTAAACGTCAAAAAGCCCCGTATGGCGGTGCGCCTGCTTTTAACCGCTTTTATCTGTATCAGCGGACTGTCCGTTTTAACCGCAAAAAGCGTGGAAGGAAAAACGGATCGCTCCGGACAAGAAGCGATCAACCGCCAGGCTGACAATACAAATAGCCACACGGATAAAAAGACCGAAAACAGCACAAATCCTTCTGACAGCCGCGGCAATGCAAGCCAAAATATATCTGCATACCCAAAAAACGCAAAAAAGTTCGCCAGGCATTTTATCCAGCTTGTAAGAGCCGGAGATAAAAAATCCATCGCAAAATTGATCTGCTTCCCAATCCGTGTGGAGTTAAATGGAGAAAAAACGAGTATCGTGGACGAGGAGGAATTTATTTCCAATTACAATAAAATTGTAAATAAAGAATGGAAATCCGCCATACAAAATGCGAAGGTTGACGAAATGTTTTACAATTATATGGGCTACAGCCTGGGGGATGGCAAAGTCTGGTTTTCAACTCAGATCGGAAAAGACGGCTATTGGATTTACGCCATCAACAATTCCAGTGAAGACATCTTTGCTAACAGAGCGCCAGAGGCGCAAAAAGCCTGGGAAAGCCTTGCCGCATCCAATGGGATGACAAAGGAGGAAGCCCGCAGGTGGTATACCCGTTTTGCCAGGGACGGGATGTGCGAAAACGGCTATCATTTCCGCATTACGGGCTGCGCCTATGGGGATTTTGACGGAAATGGCGTTAAGGATATATTTGTAGTTTCTTCCTTAAGCCCACATGAGATTTATCCGGAATCTATAACAAGCGCGATGTATGTTTATGGGTATATCAATGGCAACTGGGTCTATAACCGGGAATTTTCCGATTTTTCCATCGACGGGTTTCAAAGCTTTGAAGTGCAACAATCCAAAAGTCCGGGGATAAGCTGTACCATAAAATATACGGTAGACACGGATAAGCTTAAGGAAGACCAATATCTGTTGGAAATCGGCACATTGGGATACACCGTATCCGAACGCTGCCTGACGGAATCCGAAAGAGTAGTCCAAAAGCTTGCAAAGCTTCCTAAACAAAAATACAGACAGGCGGTTTCCCTGACAAAATACCAGTCTTTATGTGAATGGGGCAAGGGCCGCGTCGTTTTACTAAAAAGTATGGCGGGGGCGGACATCCGGGTATACGGCTATGATGGAAAAGACGGCGGCCAGCGGGGCGTTATCGTAGATTACAAAGGGACTTATTCTTACTTTGACATCCTCTGGGGAGGCTGGTATTTTGAGCCGAGGATATACCAGGGGGATTTTGACGGGGATTCCATGCCGGAATTTGCGCTCGTCTATCCGAATGACCATGGAAACGGAATCTCCCAAGAGGGACTTATGATACTAAAACCGCATCCGGACCACACGCTTTCGTACCGCGAAATGAACCTGGACTCCCGCTTTTTAGAAAGCCAGTTAGGGCCGTATATAAAGTGTGATAAAGCAAACGGAAAAGTAAATATTGTAAAAAACGAGAAAACCAAAAAAATCATCGACCTGACAAGCTCCCCGGATTATAAAGACTGCGAAAAACCGATCGAGATTTTATACACAACGATCATCCGCTTTGAAGTGGAAGGAAGCCGCATAAAGCTTTTGACCGAAATTCAGGGCGCGCCATACGCCACCCTTGCCTACCTAAGTGGAATAACGGACAATACGGTGGCATTTGACGTTTTCTATTCGCCGGACGGATTTTGGTGCGAGCTTCCATAAAAAGCGCGCAGTTTAAACGCTCATACGGTCGGTGAAATCCTGTAAATCATGTCCCTGGCTAGTGAATTTTAGCCAGGGATTCTTCCGACAAGATTTTTTTAATATTCAGCGCAAACAGCGCCGTCGCCGTAACCGCGGAAACAATATCCGAAATCGGTTCCGCATAATAAACCCCCATAACGCCCATAAACCGCGGCAAAATAATCGCAAGCGGGATCAGAAGGATGATCTTACGAAGCGTCGCGATAAAAAGGGACACCTTCGCCTGCCCCAAAGCCAGAAATACAGGCTGAATGCCATTTTGCAGGCCAAATATCGTCATCCCTGCCATAAATACCGGCATCACCCGCCCGGTCAGTTCTATCAAATCCGTTTCATTTGTAAAAAATCCCGCGTAAAATCTCGGAAACGCCATACAGGTTATCGTAGTAATGAGGCGGAACCCAAAGCACATGCCAATGACCCAGGCAGACAGCCGCTTTACCCTGTTAAAATTTTTCGCGCCATAATTATAGCTGACCGCCGGGGCCATTCCCTGGGTAAAGCCATTGACCGGAGCGGAAAAAAGCTGCATCACGCTTTGCATGATCGTAAGGGAGCCAACATATAAATCGCCGCCGTATACTTGCAGCCCGCGGTTTAATACAATGCTGATAAAACTTTCAGTGGCGTTCATAATAAACGGGGAGATCCCAAGGGAAAATACGCTTATTAAAATTTTCCTATCCAGACGCAGACATTCCCGCCGGATTTTAATAGAAGAGCGTTTTCCAAACAAAAACGAGACCACCCACGCCGCGCTAAGCCCCTGGGAAATGACCGTTGCGATCGCCGCGCCTTTCACGCCTAATTTCAACGCAAATATAAAAACCGGGTCTAAAATAATATTGGCAACCGCCCCGATCAAAACAGAAAGCATCGCGATCCCGGACTGGCTCTGGCAGATGATAAACGCGTTCAGACCAAGGGCCAGCTCTACAAAAAGCGTTCCGATCAGGTAAATCGACAGATAATCCGCCGCGTATCCGATCGTAGCGTCGCTTGCGCCAAAAATATAAAGGCATGGCCTTAAAAACGTATAAAAAAACGCCATTAAACAAACTGTGCAGATCATTAAAAAGCTCACGCTGTTTCCAAGAATTTTTTCCGCATGCGCCCTGTCGCCCTTCCCCAGCCAGATTGCCGCAAGCGGCGCGGCTCCGTTGCTGATAAACGCGGAAAACGCGGAAATAAACACTGTAATGCAAAACGTAACGCCCACCCCCGTAAGCGCGTTTGCCCCAACGCCTTGCATATGGCCGATGTAAATGCGGTCGATGATGCTGTACAAAATATTGATCACCTGCGCCAAGATCGCAGGCAGCGCCATGCCTGCCATCAGCTTTCCAACAGGCTGCGTCGCCATACGCTCTTCACGGGTTGCGGTTGCATTCAAAGACATGCCAATAACCTCTTTTCTAAAAAACTTTTGCACTATCATAGCACGAAAAGCGTTGGTTTTCAACCGTTCGAAAAAATGGCTTGTGGAATATGGAAAAATCTGATACGCTAATAACAGACACAAAATCCCCGCTTTGAAATGGAGGAGCAGATGAATTTTTTAGAAGAACGTATTGAAAAAGAAGGCATTATCCGGGAAGGAAACGTCTTAAAGGTAGACAGTTTTCTTAATCATCAAATGGACATTGAACTATTCGAGCAGATGGGCGTGGAGTTTAAAAAACGGTTCGAAGGAAAACCCATTAATAAAATCCTGACGATCGAAGCCTCCGGCATCGGCATCGCCTGCATCGCGGCAAGGCATTTCCACGCCCCTGTCGTATTCGCAAAAAAATCCAAAAGCATCAATATCGAGGGCGAAATGTACGTAGCCGAGGTGGAATCCTTTACCCACAAATGCAAAAACCATGTGATCGTCTCCAAAAAATTCCTAACGCCCCAGGACCATGTGCTGATCATAGACGATTTTCTGGCAAACGGCTGCGCCCTGCAAGGGCTGATCTCCATCGTCCATGAATCCGGCGCGGCGCTTGAGGGCATTGGCATTGCGATCGAAAAAGGCTTCCAGCCAGGCGGACGCGCCATTCGAAACCTGGGATACCCTTTGGAATCCCTTGCGATCATCGAAGAAATGGACGCAAAAAACGGAACCATTACATTTCGTAAGCAAATATAAGGGGACGCTGCGATGAAAGATAACCATGCCGAAGAGCAAAGCCTTTCCATCAACGATATGGAATACTTACCGGTAACAGACCGCACGAGAGAAAGCCTGCGCGTGCAAAAAACAGAATACATCCGACAGCAGATGCGCAAACGCCAGGCGCAGGAGGACGCATTGTTAGCGCAGCTTTTGCAGGAGCAGCGCATTATAGACGGCTTGCAGGAAAAGATTCACGAAAACCTGGAGCAGACCGAAGAATCCAGCAAATACAACAAGGAATTTCGCGAAAACATCAACTCCCAGATCTATGCCCTGCACGGGATTTCCGAAGATAAGCTGGAGGGCATGCGGGAATATAAAAACGCCTATTACCAGGGCTGCGCCTTCTCCTTATTCCTGCTGTCCGCCGCGCTCATTGTCCTGTGCGGACTGCTGCATGGATTTCAGTCGGAAATCTGCATATTCATGCTTGCCTATACCGGCATCGAAGGCGCGCTGTTAGCCCAGGAACATAAACGGCTAAAGGTCACAAACTGGTTTTGCAGACTTTTATACCTGCTGATCTTCCCGGCCATGATGGTCATGTTTGTCTGCTTCGAGCTGGGCTACCCGCAATACCGCCTGTTTATGCCGTATGCAACGATCGCTGGCATTTGTGTATTAGTCCTTGCGACGGTTTCCTATTTCCTGTATAACCCATATCGCAGCGTGCGCAAAAAAGTAAACGACGCAAAAGGGCATATTGAAGACATAGAAAAAGCCGCAAAAAAGGAAGTGCGTAAAAATGAGAAAAAACGCGCGAAAAAAGAAGCGAAAGCAAGCAAACAGCTAAAAAAAGAGGACAAACAGCAGGAACGGCTCATGCGCCGCAAAGGCCGGAAATTTTCCATACAGGCGTTTTTCAAAAAAATAGGAGCAAAGCTTGCGGGGATATTCCATTTCCACAAAAAAACCGACAACGCGCCATCCGACTCCACGCCAGAGCGCGCGGAGGAAAGCTTATCACAGATGGAACCGGATCAGGCGGAGGAAAATTTATCACAGATGGAACCGGATCAGGCGGAGGAAAGCTTATCACAGGCGGATAACCGCGCGCAAATGGCCGAGTCAAAATAAACAACGTCAAACAGATAGACGAATAAATTTCCTATCATTACGGAAAATACCGGTTCGTATATCGTTGATTTTGCAGGAAACATATACTTTCCTGCAAAATCCATATACGATCAAACACAAACTATCCAAACTTTAAAAAATCTGCCCAATTCCTGGCGGCGCTTTTTCGCCCCTCTCGGCAATTTCCCGCTTATTTCTTTCTTCTGGCAAAAAAATCATCTATATTTTTCTTAATCTCCTCCGGCTTTAAGCTTTTTAACAAATAGCCCTCCGGCTTTAATGGAATAACCTCCTGGATGCCTTTTTTATCTACCCTGCTCGTCAGAAAAAAGACCGGGATATTCGCTAGATCCGGTTCCGAACGTATCATTCCAAGCGCCTGCTTTCCGTCGCAGACCGGCATCTCATAGTCAAGCAGCACAAGGTCTGGATGGTTTACGGTCATGTTTCGGATGGCGGAAGTAGCCGACCACGAAAGCTCCACCTGGTAGTCCTTTTCTAACAGCCCCTTTACCGCTTCCCTGGCAACGTTTGAATCATCCACTACAAGTATTTTCCGTTTCTTTTTATTTTGATCCTTGCGCGTCTGGTTGTCATCCAGATATTTTTGCACCTCGCACATCATGTTTTCGGTCCGGGTGGACACAACGCCTTTGTCTTTTACCAGATGCGGCGCGACGATGCAAAACGCGAAATACCCTTCCCCTGTGTTAAATAACACCTTAATCCGTGAAGCTTAATTATTATTCCATGCTATAATCGCTCTGTTTATGC
>CANDMI010000095.1 GCA_947385775.1 uncultured Eubacterium sp.
TTTAGGTTAGACCCTATAAAAGAATCTAACCTAATATTTAACTAAATGACATTGGTTCAGCCTTTGGCTTCACTGTAACGGAATCCGGCTCATTCGAAATGCAGTAAATGCAAAGTCCTGGGCTGAACTGTTACAACACAACAAAAACACTCCATTTTAACAAAAAGGACGCTCCAATGATTTACATTTTTACCGCATTATACAGCGAAGCGCATTGCATGATCAGACAATTTCATTTGACAAAAATACTGGAAAATACGCATTTCCAGCAATTTATAAATGAATCCGAACAAATCCTGCTCACTGTTTGCGGAGTCGGGGAAATTGCGGCGGCGGCGGCAGTCAGCAGTGTATGTACAAAATATCCGCCAGCGCGATCGGATTTTTTGCTAAACATCGGCTCCTGTGCATGCGCAGAAAAACATACTGGCGTTTTTCTTGTGCATAAGCTAATAGAGCAGGCGACTGGAAAAACATTCTACCCAGATATTTTATTCCGCCATGAATTTGAAGAAGCGACGCTTGTCACGAATATGGTTCCATGGAAAAATCCAGAGAACGAAATATACAGCCAGATGAAAAGACAAATAGGAGAAGCTTCCGAAAAAGTAATGTACGATATGGAAGCTTGCGCGATTTACCAGTCTGGCTCCTGCTTTTTTGCCCCGCACCAGATGATCTTTTTAAAAGTAATATCCGATTCCGGTGAATCTGTCAGGCTGTCTGATCGTTATATCAAAGATCTGATGGAATGCTATAAAGAAAAAATCTGCGCATTTATCCGCCAGCTTATGCAGATCACAAAACAGGAATCTATGACAGCATTAAACAGGCAGTTTCCAAATGAACATGCCAACGGGCAATGGTTCCATAATCTATGCGCAGACCTGCGCTGTTCAAAGGCAATGGAGGATTCACTAAGTAAATATCTCCATTATGCATCTTTGGCGGGAATTGATTATAAAGCAGCCATCCAAAGGATGTACGAAGAAAAAAAGCTTCCATGCAAAGATAAAAAAGAAGGAAAAAAACGTTTTGAAGAATTTAAACAACAATTATTATAACCCCTTTTTTTCGCATATTTACGTCGAAAAACAAATACGCGACCATCCCCGCGCCAGGCGCATACTGGAACAGTATCCCAATGCAAAAATCATAGAGATCAGCCACTACAAAGATGTCTTTTGCAGAAGCAGGCAAAGTTATAGGATGCAGCTTCATTCCAGAAACCTGATCCTTGCCGCAAAGGAAGGCGGTCTCCTCTATGAAGGCTCCCCTGTTTGCCAAAGCTTTGGGAACCGCTATTTTTATTATGCCTCATGTATGATGAACTGCATTTACGACTGCGAATACTGCTATCTAAAGGGCATGTACCCTTCCGCAAATATCGTAATCTTTGTAAACCTGGAGGATATATTTGCAGAGATTGATAAAATGCTGGAAAACCATCCGCTTTATCTGTGCATATCCTACGACACCGATTTACTCGCACTAGAACAGGTTACCGGTTATGTAAAGGAATGGAATCAATTTGCGGCGGCGTATCAGCAAACGTTTACCATTGAAATACGGACAAAATGCGCAAACCAAATGATTTTTGAGCGTCAAAATCCGCTTTCTAACGTCATTTATGCATTCACACTATCTCCACAGGAATTAATCAGTCGTTTTGAGCATTTTACGCCATCCTTAACGGACCGTCTGCAATGCGCAGCGTCAGCGATACAAAATGGCTTTCCCGTCCGCCTTTGCTTTGACCCTATGATTTATATAAAAAAATGGCAGGAGCATTATGAGAAAATGTTAACGCAGGTCTTTTCATCCATTCCAATGGAGAAACTTGTGGATGTAAGCGTAGGCTCCTTTCGAATTTCCCAGGAGTATCTAAAAAAAATGCGAAAACAGCAGCCATGCTCTGAGATCCCATGGTTTCCCTATGAAATGGAAAACGGCTACTATCATTATCCGACTGATCTGATGGCGCAAATGGAGCAATGCTTGACAGATCATTTAAAAGAAAAACTTCCGCCGGAAAAAATTTTCCGATGGACTTAACTATTAAAAATAAGGAGAAAAACAATGCCGCAAAAAGCACAGGATGACGCATTCGAGCCATCTTCACAAAACAAACGGGCCGCCATCATTACCGGCGCATCCTCAGGCATCGGGCTGGCTGTCAGCAGGCGGCTGGCCGATATGGATTATGAGGTGTTTGGAATCGGAAGGAATTTTACGGACGATCCGTTATGGCAAAAGGCCGCACTCCATCCAATCGTCTGCGACCTGTTAAATACAGAGCAGTTATGCAGCAAAATCCACCAGATCAAATCCCAAAATCCGGTTCATGTGCTTGTAAATAACGCCGGAGTCGGTTATTATGGTCTTCATGAGGAACTTAATCCGGAAAAAATAAAGCAGCTTGTCCGCATAAACTTAGAAGCGCCGATGATACTTTCTCAGCAGCTTTTACGCGATTTAAAAAAACAGAAAGGGTATGTGATCAATATCGCGTCGGTAACCGCGTACAAAACAAATCCTCATGGCTGCGCATACGGCGCAACCAAAGCCGGGCTTGCCAGTTTTTCAGCCAGCTTATTTGAGGAAGCCCGCAAATACGGCGTAAAGGTCGTTACGATATCCCCGGATATGACCCGGACAAACCTCTACCGGAATGCGGATTTTTGCGAAGGTGACGATATCGATGCCTTTCTGCTGCCGGAAGAGATCGCGGATGCGGTCGCGTTTATTTTAAACCAGCGGGACGGCATCGCGATCACGGAGCTTACAGTCAGACCCCAGCGTCATCAGATAAATAAACAAAAACGAAATTCAGACAAAAGGAGAACTACATATGAATGAAAATTTTATGAAGGAGCGGCCTGTCTTCCAGCTGATCGTATCCATGTCCCTGCCTATGGTGATTTCCATGCTTGTAAATTCACTGTACAATATCGTGGACAGTTTTTTTGTAGCAAAAATCAGCGATAACGCTATGACCGCATTATCATTAATCTTTCCTGTGCAAAATTTTATCAACGCGATCGCCGTCGGGTTTGGCATCGGGATTAATGCGATTACCGCGTTTTACTTAGGCTCCGAAAACAAGGAAGGCGCAAACCAGTCTGTGACAAATGGAATTGCGTTCTGCGTCCTGCATGGCATCCTTGCTACGGTCATCAGCATCTTGATCATGCCAAAATTTTTGCGCATGTTTACGGATATCGAAGAAATCGTTGAATTAGGAGTACAGTATTCCACGATCGCATTTTCCTTTTCTCTGATCATTATGCTGGGCATTACGTTTGAAAAAGTCTTCCAGGCAGTCGGACGCATGAAAGTAAGCATGGCGAGCATGATGTGCGGATGCATTACAAATATTATCTTAGACCCGCTGCTTATTTTTGGAATCGGATTTTTCCCGGAAATGGGGATACGTGGGGCCGCGCTTGCAACCGGAATCGGCCAGGCAGTTTCTTTTGTCATTTACGCCGCGGTCTATTTTATGCGCCCTTTGCCAATCCAGATCAACCGGCGTTACTTTACGACGGATAAAAAATTATGCGCAAGGCTTTATGCCATCGGCATACCCGCCACATTAAACATGGCGCTGCCATCCCTGCTGATTTCCTGCCTGAACGCGCTTTTGTCCGTGTATTCCCAAAGCTACGTGGTCATATTGGGAGTTTATTACAAATTACAGACATTCCTTTATCTTCCGGCAAACGGCATCGTCCAGGGAATACGCCCGATCATTGGATTTAATTACGGCGCAAATGAAATGAAGCGGGTAAAAAAGGTTTACGACATCACGCTTTTGATGAGCGCGGCTATTATGGCGGCGGGCACATGCATCTGCCTGGGCTGGGCAAAACAGCTTATGGAACTTTTTATTGATAATCCGCAAACCATCCAGGACGGGCAGACCGCTTTGCGCATCATCAGCGCCGGATTTCTAGTTTCCGCCGTATCCGTCACATCTTCCGGCGCACTGGAGGGGCTTGGAAAAGGAACGCAGTCGCTAATGATCTCCCTGTGCCGCTATATTATCATCATCCTGCCGGCGGCGTTTATCCTAAGCCGAATATTCGGGCCAGTTGGGGTCTGGAATGCGTTTTGGGTAACGGAATTTATTTCTGCTGGAATTGCGTATTTTGTATACCGAAAAAGCATATAAAAGCTTGTCATAAAACTGTAAACGGATGTATAAAAGGACGAAACCATGAAAAGAAAACATTATCTGGATAATTTAAGATGGCTGGCAATCCTGCTACTTTTCCCATTCCACGCCGCCCAAATCTGGAACGAAGGCGAAAACGGGGGTTTTTATATTTGGTCACAAAAAAATACCGTCCTTTTTTTATTCGCAACCGCGGTATATCCATGGTATATGACCCTGTTGTTTGTGATCGCGGGCATAAGCTGCAAATATTCCCTTGAAAAAAGGTCAATCCGGCAGTTCCTTACAGAGCGGACGAAAAAAATACTTGTCCCGTTTTTATTTGGACTGTTTACGCTAGTCCCTGTTATGACTTATATTGCGGAAATCTTTTTCAATGGGTATACGGGCAGCTATGCCAGACAGTGGGTCATGTTTTTTACAAAAGAAACGGATTTGATCGGGTATCGTGGAGGATTTACGCCTGCGCACCTTTGGTTTTTACTTTATTTACTGATCATATCCTTTGGGGCGCTTTTTCTTATTTTACAGCAAAAGAAACATTTTCCAAACCTTAAGGCTGATGGGCTTTCCTATTTTGCCATCGTATTCATGGCTTTGCCGGAATGGGCCTGCCTTTCTATTTTAAACATAAGCGGAAAAAGCATTGGGCAGTTTATGGCATTATTTTTGTATGGATACTATATTTTTACAGAAGAAAATAACTTATATAAAATAAAGAGATTTCGATTTATCAGCCTGGCGCTTTGCATTTTGTCAGGCAGTCTGTATATTTATCTGTATTGCATCAAACGCTTTGAAAACTTATGGTGGATAGATCTGCTTTATATTTTTTATGGCTGGATGGGGATTCTCACTTTGCTTGGCATAGGGCAGGCAAAGCTAGACTTTCATAACCGGATCAGTGATTATCTGTCCCGTGCGTCTTTTCCTGTCTATATTCTGCACATGCCAATTTTGGTCGTAACAGGATTTTATGTTCTGAAATTGCCTATAGGCGTGGCAGGGCAGTTTTTATTGATCGTTGGCATTTCAGTTATAATTACATTTTTTACTTATGAAATAATAAAGAAAATCCCATTTTTGCGGGCTCTTTTCGGAATGAAAAATTAAAAACCATATAACTCAAACAGGAGGAAAAATATGATCGAAGTTTTATTTGCCGAAAGTGAAGCGGCTTCCATGAAATTCGCAAAAAAGAAGTGGATGTCAGGCAAGTCTAATGAGGTTGTCTGCCTGTGCTTAATGCTGGATATCGGAGATATCCAAACGGAAATTGACAGCCCTTATCGAAGAAATCTAATTTATTCTCTGTATGATCAGGGACAATGGGGCAATGAAATCAGCGATATAACTGAAAATAAAAGCGATAGCAAACAAATATTTGATAAAGAAATTCAGCATTCCATCGAAATCTACATGCAGGAAATAAAACGGCTCCTAAAATTTTTAGATGACGGGGAATCAATACGGATCTGGTATTCAAACGCGCCATATTCCCGCTGCGGTTTGTATTATTTATGCCATTTTCTGTATTACGTCCAAAAACGTTATGCCAAAAATATCTATGTGGTCAAACTGCCTGAACACGTTGTCCGTGAAAAAACAATTGTTTTGTATCAAAACTGGGGTGAAGTGGCGCCAGATGAATTTACCCAATTTTTGCCAAACGAACACATCCTTACAGAAATTGAAGTAAATCACTATGCGATTTTTTGGACGGAGCTTGTATCAGACAACAGCCCTCTGCGCGCTATGGTAAATGGCAGGATCACAGGCGTGCCGGAAGATTTTTATGATTTTTTGATCTTCAAAAAAATCTCGAAGAAACCTATAAAACAATGCCGCTTGATCGGAGACATTTTAGGCTGTTATCAAATCGGCGTCTGGGACTGGTGGTACGCAAAACGCATCCAACACTATATTGAAAACGGGACGATAAAAATTGTTGAAAACTCAGATAAAATGTACGCAAGGCTAATCTGCCTTGCATAAAACCAATTATCGGACAAGTCTTTTTCATTTTTATTGAAAATCCTGCTGCGATTGCTTTTATATAAAATAATCGTAGCAGGATTTATTTTATTTATTTCCTTATTTTACTTTAAATTCTACATTTTGAGTATACACCTCGCCATTGTAATCATAAGAAAAAATCAGATGACTTCCGGATGCCAGCCCTTCTTTTCCTTCTTTCTTAAATTGAGTTTCTCTGCTGTTTAACAGGTATAATTGTTCAGCAGACACTCCCCATTTATCATAAAGCTGTTCTTCACCTGTTTTTAAATTCCGCCAGTAAATGCCAGACTGCTTTGTGCTGTCTGCTAAATAGTACGCAACATCGTTTTCCACCCCGATCAGAGTCCCCGGTATATTTTGCACAAACTGTAGGCCAGAGCGAAAATCCGCCGATATCCTGCACAATGGCTGTGGAAAGCCGTTATCCTGCGTCCATCCTGCATAATAGATCCATCCATTGTCTTCACATAAATGGTCAAAATCATGATATAAAATATCGTCCGCCGTCTTTCTGTCGCTTCCATCCAAAGCGATGCTGACTAAAACCGGATCTTTTACTCCGCCCATATCGGCGCTTGGAGCCGCCTTATAAACAATGCGCCCATCCACAAACAGGATCGGGCTCCAGGAAACCATTTCCGGTATGATCAGATCCTCCAAAATCTGCCTCTTTCCGTCCTTGCTGCGCACAAGCAGCAGCGGATCTAATACCGACGCAAATTCCTGGATACGGCTCTCTTTTTTCTTATCCTGTTCCAAACTGTATTTCCATCCATCTTCATCCTCATAAAGATATTTTTCATAGACAGGCTGATGCTCCACATCTTTATATTTACATTGTATCATCGCATTTTTTCCCTGTGATTCGTAATATTCCTGAAACAGCGGATAAATCTGCGCTTCTCCAAGTCCGTTAAATTTTATCACCAAAGACATTCCCATGATATCGTGACCATGAAATACCTTTCCATTTTTCTTTTTTAAAGAGTCGCAGGTTAAATAGGCAATCGCCGACGTGTTTGCCGACATATCTAAAATTTCCGCCTGGGCCTGCATGTATATATCAGCCGAATCAGCCGCGCTTAGCACAACAAATGGATTTCCATTTTCACTCTCTACAACATGATCGTAAATAACATCATCGTAACTATGCTCGAAATGCTCCTGACTTGTATGCTGCAACTGCTTTTTATCAACGTCATATAAAAATCTTTCTTTTGTATCCGGCCCGTTATACAATAAAATCTGGCTTCCATCCTCCGATATTTCGACATTCGTTACAGTCGATCCCTGTACATGGGCAAGATCCAAAGCCGGCAGATCCAGCATTTGCTCTATTTTTCTATTCTTTACATCGTAAATCATCATCCCCCAATAATCATAAATGATCGCTCTTTTTTGCGATGCATAAACCAGCTGGGGCATTACGGCTCCATAACGCATTTTTGCGGCCTTTTCCAAAGAAAGCTCCGGCATTTTTATTTCATTTTCCGGCTTCGTAAGATTTACCTTTTCCTGCTTATTCGTACGTTCGGAAATTGATACATTTCCCTTCCATCCGAATGCCAAAAACAAACTGGCTGACAATACCACGCCAATCCCTGCCGCAGCAATTACAATCCCTTTCCTTTTCCCTGTGCCGGAAAATAAGTTCGAAAACCGCTCTTTTAACGTATTGGTTTTCTTTGAAAAACGGCTGACGCATAACCAGCTTCCTGCTTTTCCGGCTCCAGAGGCATAGGCCAGTAAAAGCTCACCATACTGCTTTTTTTCTTCTTTTGAAAAATTACGAATTACCTGGCTGTCGCACAAAAGCTCCATATCCTTCTCCGCCCGTTGCTCCATATAATAAACAAATGGATTAAACCAATGCAGCGTCCTTGCCCATGCCAACAACAGTTTTACGATCAGATCTTTTCTTTTATAATGGGCAAATTCATGGCTTACTGCAAATTCTAACTGGGTTTTTGTAAAATCCTGCGGTGGCAGGATGATCTGAGGTTTAAATATCCCTACCAGCATAGGCGAATGAACGGCTGTTGAACAATATACAGGGACTTTTCCTTTATTCCATAAATAGGTTTTGTACTTTTTTAATTTTTGGTAAAAAATCCAATAGCCGCCCCCTTGTGCTATACAAAGAAGCGCTGCCACCACTGCCCAGATATAAAACAGCCAATGAACCGCTTTATCATACATTTCTCCTTTTACATTTTCCCCGCCATTCATTGTATTTTTTCCGGCGACCCCTTTTATGCCATTTTTCAGCGTATAATTGTTGTCCCGATTTCCGTCTTTCAGCGCCCAATTTTTGTTCTGATTTCCGTCTTTCAGCGCACGATTGTTATCCTCATTTCCGTCTTTCAACAAACGATTGCTATCCTCGTTTCCGCTTTCCAGCGTCCGATTGTCATCCTGATTTTCATTTTTCAACGTGCGATTTTCGTCCTGAGTTCCATTTCCCAGCGCTCGATTTTCGTCCTGATCTGGAACTTCTTTTTGAATATTCTTATTATTCCGGGACGATGAAGCGCTATGTAATGACTGTGTATCCCCAATTTTGGGGATAGGAAGCGAAACCGCGTATTGCTGTAAACTGAAATCAAATGGCAATGCCAGCCGAATACCAAGCGCGATCCAAAGAATGTACCTCCAAAAAACTGTATGCTTCTTTTTTAAAAATGGAGAGATCAGCGCAATCAGCAATATAAATACGGAGGAAATAACCGAAATCTTCAAAAACCCCTCAAAAAAATCTCCCATAAAAGCTCCCATACGAAATCCTCCTTCCTACAGGCTGTTCAAATAGTCTTTTAATTCCTCAATCTGATCTTTGGAAAGCTCCTTTCCATCATACAAGGAAGCCACAAACTTCTTGACAGAATTATCGTACAGTTTTTTCAGTACAGAGCTTCCTTCCTGCCTTCTATAATCTTTTGCTTCTACTAATGGAAAATAATAGTTGTTCCGTCCCCGTTTTTCTGTTCTCACAAACCCTTTTTCTTCCAGACGGGATAAAAAAGACAATACTGTGGTTTTAGACAGCTGTCTCTCCTTTGGAAGCTGTTCTTCAATTTCCATGCGCGTTAACGGCCTGCCTGCTTTCCAGATGATGACCATAAGCTCCAGTTCTGAATTTGGCAATGTTTTATACTTCATAAAAACTCCTTTCTGCATTTGCCGAATATTTAATTATATTCTACACTTGCCGAATATATTTGTCAAGAGCTGTTAAAATTGAAATGGGGGATTTCACCTTTTGGATGAAATCCCCCTCGACAAATATTCTCTTGGTTTCGCTTTCTGTTATTTACTGCTGTTTTTTTCAAATATATAACCATTGTTGAAATTGTCCAGCATCTGTTTTGCTTTCTTCTTAGAGAATTTTTTTATCCCTTTCATTTTACCATCCTCATTCCTTACTATTTCAATACAAACTTTTCCTTTTTTATTGTAATAAAAGTTATTTGCTTCGTTTAACTTTCCTGCATCATCTACCAGCATGTATATCTTTTTTTGCTTGTAATAATATATGCCGTTTACATTCTTAATCTCCCATTTCTTATACTCCTCTGTCTGCTTTTTCTCCCGGGAATTGAGCGAATCAATTTGTTTTTCTGCCGCATTTGTTTTTAATGAAAAAGCAAAAAACAATGCAATGACTGATAGTAATATAAGTGCAGCCTTTTTCATTTCTTTTTTTAACACTATTGTCTCTTTCATAATCACATCCAACCTTTCTATTTTTATCTCGCCAGCTCATCTACTGATTTATCTTTCCTTTTCCGGCAACTGCCTGTCACACTCCCAATCCCCCTTTCTTTTCTATTTGGCTCTGACAAATAAGTAAGATTTACTGTCTGAATAAAGAATAAAATGAAAAAGTCAAAATACGGTCATTTATCAAAAAAATTTCAATTTTACGCAAACCTCCGCTCCTTTTCCGGAAACATTTCTTAATAATATATTTCCACCATGCTTTTCTGCTAATATTTTACTAATCGTCAGTCCCATCCCATAATGATTTTCCTTTCCTTCTTCTTTATAATAAGGACGAAATACTCTATGCATCGATTGCTCCGAAAAACCTTCCCCATCATCTCTTATCGTGATTTTAAAATAAGATTCATCCGATATTGACCATTCTACCCAAATATTTTGCTTGCTGTAATAGCAGGCATTTTTTACTATATTTTCTAAAATGCGAAAAACAGCTATTGTTGAAATACAAACTTTTTGTTCTGGTAAATCAGCCAATACATAAATTTTTCTTTTATTCTGTTCTGCAATTACTTTTAAGTCAGAAGTCATTTCTGAGCAAAACAAAGGCAATTCCACCTCGTCAAATTCCAAATCTATATTCTCTAACATATGTATGTGATGTACGGAATCCGCATATGCTTCTAATCGTGCTGCCGCATTTTGTATATATAAAAGTACGGCCTCCTGTGTTTCCTGCGAGACAATATTATTTTTCAAATTTCTCATCAAGTATTCGCTATATCCTTTAATGACTGTAATGGGGGTACGCAAATCATGTGCCACACTGGCATTCAATTTCTTTCTTTCTTCCACCATATTCCACAGTTCTGTATTTTTTTCCACAACTTTCTGTCTCATGATCTCAAATGCTGTGCATAATTCCCCCAATTCATCTTGTTCGGGATATTGTAAAGAAAAGTCTAAATCTCCCTGTTCAATATGTATCATTCCCTGATGCAACAAATGAAATGCCTTTTTTAATTTCCTGGAATAATAAATGGAACCACTGATCCATATCCCTGTGCATAAAAACAAAAATGGCAAAGCAACCATCAAAAGCTCTAACAATTGGCAAAAAAATATATCTCTCTTTGAAAAAGAATGCAACTCTTGATCCGATGAATCCACTGATTTATTTTGGTTTAATGTATTGCTTGGAATCTGATATCCGTACGAATAGGAAGATTCATCTTTCTGTATTGGATCTTTGTATGGTTTATGGACATATGCATAACCGGCGATAATCTGTTCACGCAGGCTGAAACACACCTTTACCGCAATTCCTGATAAAAGTAATACAATAAAAATCATTATAAAAGTATAGCGGAAAAATACGTTTTTTAATGATCGTAATCCGCCATTTTTCTGCTCCCGCCTTTCCATTTATAACCAACCCCCCATACCGTTTCAATGTATTTGCTGTTTGTTACTTTTTGTAATTTACTCCGTATTTTGCGTATATGCTCTTTTAATACATCACTGTTACCTTCCGCATCATATCCCCAGATACGTTCATATAAAATTTCTTTTGTAAATACTTGTCCTTCATTTAAAGAAAGAAATTCAATGACATCAAATTCTTTTTTTGAAAAAGGAATCAAAACATCTGAACAATATACACACCGTCCATTATAATCAATCACCAAATTGCCATAAACCTTTATATTTCTATGGCTGCTTCGTATTTCCCGTCGTAAATGCGCTTCCACACGCGCTGTTAATTCCGCTATACTAAATGGCTTTGTAATATAATCGTCTCCACCAGCCTGCAACCCTAATATTTTATCCTGCTCAGCCACTCTGGACGTTAAAAAGAGAATCGGGCAATCAATATATTGCCTAAGCCCCCTGCAAAAATCTATTCCATTTTCATCAGGCATATTAATATCCAGAAGGATCAAATCAGGTTTATTCGACATCATTTTCTTAGCTTCTTTTATATCAGAAGCTATATAAACAAGATATCCCTCTGTTTCAAAATGTAATTTAATCAAATCACATATTGACCATTCATCATCTATAACTAGTAATTTGCCTTTTTTATACATAATTCTAACCTCCCATTATCATATTTACATAGTATATTTTTGTGTATAAAAGTCAATTTTTGGTCAATTATTTATAACTCCTTGCATTTCCATCTGCATGAGATATACTTAATAATGAAGCAAATATAAATACAAAGGAGTAAAAATGATGGCTGGAATTTCAAAAAGCAGGATACTTCATGATCAGGATATTAGAGAACCAGATTCCCGAAAAATCTCATTTTTCAGGAAATTGAAAAATATAAACTAAATAAAAAAATAAACTTGTTTAAAGTCGAATAAAAACCCTGCATTAACTGCAGGGTGTACAAATGCCCAGTTCCGGAATCGAACCAGAGACACGAGGATTTTCAGTCCTCTGCTCTACCAACTGAGCTAACTGGGCATGAGTTGCGGGGATAGGATTTGAACCTATGACCTTCGGGTTATGAGCCCGACGAGCTTCCAGACTGCTCCACCCCGCGCTATATTCTATTTTGATAACAAATAATCTGCTATCGAATGGGCAGAGGTGGATTCGAACCACCGAAGCAATTTGCAGCAGATTTACAGTCT
>CANDMI010000096.1 GCA_947385775.1 uncultured Eubacterium sp.
CATACTGCGGATCGTAACGGTCAATAAACGAAATATTCTGATAAATCGCATTTGCAGTCCCTTTATACCAGTCCGAACCGGATGCCTGCTGATACGGCGGAAGCACATGCACGCCGCCATACAAACGGTCCAAATCCCAAGGCTGTCCGTTTCCAATATACTCATTTAAAACAAGCGGCTGGTACTGAGTCAAAATACCTACCGTATCAATCCCTGAGTTCACACAGTTGGACAGTGGGAAATCAATAATACGATATTTCCCGCCAAATGGAACTGCCGGTTTTGCAAGCTTCTGGGTCAGCGCATAAAGACGGGAACCCTGTCCACCGGCAAGAAGCATAGCAATCATTTCTTTACCCATTTTTTATCTCCTTTTCTTATATCTAGAATCTTCCGAAGTCAAACAATTTTTTGTTTTCCCAAACTACACAACATAACAAATATTGTCCAAACCCCTGATTGTTATTATTCTACAATAACATCAGAATATTGTAAACAAATTTTTGCAATTTTGCTAATTTTATCCTGAATTTTTTTCCCAATTCGCGTTTTCTTAGGTTCTTATGACTGTAAATGCCATGATCTGATTACATATTTTAGTAATCTGTGTTTTTATTCAAAAACAAACCGATAAATTTCTAGTTTTCCATATTCCCATAAGTTTTATGATACTATACCCGCGGACTGTTTTATTCGCCAAATTTTACAAGGTATCTGGCAAATATACCCGTGATCTAAATGATTTGCCAGCATTCCTCTTTTTATTTATTTTGCCGTAAGGTGTATTTTAACCGCGTCCCCATAATATCCGGCGCCGGATACGACCTGCGCTCCTTTTTCCGCGTCCTTTTCATCCAACATGGACTGGTTGTAAAAATGGATATGCCCCGCAAACACCGCCGCCACCGGGCTGTCTTTTGCAAACACCGCATCCAGCAGCTTTTTCGTATGTTTGTTTGGCTTACAGGCATCTTCTCCGATCAAAACACGGCAATTCCCCTTTTTGGACAGCCCCCAGACGTCGTTGGCCTGCCGCTCCAGATTTGAATCCGCATACTGGGGCTGCAACGGCACATGCAGCACAAGCACGACCGGCTTTTTTCCATATAAATATGGAAGCAGCGCCTTTACCGCTTCTTTTGGAAGCTGGTTATTCTGGTCGTTTATGCCCGCTATGACAAGATCTTCATATTCTTTTACCACATACTGCCGCCCTGTCCCGGTCAGAGCCGAGAGCCTTGGAAAATATTCCTGGTAAGCTTTTTTCGAAAAATACTCGCTGCCGTATTCAAAGTCATGGTTTCCAAGCACAAATAAATAAGGCATCGAAAGCCTCTTAAGCTGCCCCTGCACAAAATCGATCGACGCATACATCGCAGAATCGATGACATCCCCCGCAAAAACCGTCAGATCCGCCCGCTCTTCTTCCGCTTTTGTAATCAGGCTTTGAAAGGTCTTTGTCGCGCTCTTTCCGCTCTCTTGAAAAAACGCCTGCCTGCGGGCATTTGCTTTTTCCATTAACGCCGCATCCCTGGTATCGCACAGGCTGATATGCGTATCCGCGATCAGAAAGATGTCGTAATCCTGTTTTAAGCCGGGGATGGCAAGCTTAGTCCGCGTTAGCCGCACGCCGGATCCGCGGCTGTCCGACCAAGCGAAAAAACAGAGCGAAAGCAATATAATTAAGACGATAAGCGTTTGGAGCAATCGGGTTCGATGAGTCTGGTTGGTCATGATTTTTACCTCTTTTTTCATTTAGAAATCAAATGCCATAATATATTCTTGTTCAGTTTCATCTATCGTTTGAAAGCCTATATTTTTATACATCTTTACAGCATAATTATTTTTTTGAACAGACAAAGACGCTCTTTTGTAACCCTTTTCTCTTAAAAGCATCAACATCGCTTCCATCAATTTTGCGCCAATGCCTTTGCCCCTGTATTCTTCATATAAGGAAATCGCAAAGGATGGCGTATGATCATCAATATGCCCATAATCATTCATGATCCGTGTCCAACAAGCGCCCACAATCCTATGATCCCATTCCGCAACCATGCAGTGATCATCTTTATCCTTGCCAAAATCTTTTACATACACCTGCAATTCTTCGTTTTGAATAATATCTCTTGGCGGCTTTTTCGTTCCTTTTGGGATAAATATTGCTTCGTATAAAAAATCATCCAGTATTTTGTATTCATTTTCTTTCAGTTCTCTGATCTTTAGATTTTCCATGATCACACTCCTTAATCGGCGGCGCTTCCTATCCCGAAATCTTGTGTCCGTATCTTCCATACAGGCTTTTCCACTGGCTTCGTATCCGCAATGCTTAAAAAAGCATATCCATAAATCAATCGTATCGTTTCTATGACTGTTTTGCAAGGGTTTACACATATTTTTTGAAAAACTGACCAAGCGCTCCTCACCGGACAGCGGCGGCAAAATCTTTTACACTTCTAATGCTTCTTTATCGAAATTTAATCAAAAAGCCAGTTTCTCACAACCGCTACTTTATCATACGGATTTAGCGGTAAAAGCAAAGTTCTGACAAGAACTATAATAATCTTTAAAATATGCAAAAAACGATTGATAAGCGCGGAAATATATAATATATTAAAATTGTCTGGTAAAACAAAGGTAATAACCTGGAAATTCCCTCTCCGGACATTCGGCTATCCCGAAACATTAACGCCAAAAAATCTTCCTATCATTTTTAAGTCAATACAACGTTTATACATCTGTTTATGATAAAATAGTTACGCCAAAGGAGGCCGCATCCGTATGGAATCAGAAACATACACCCAAAACAAAGAAGAAAAGATAAACGGCGTGATTTATAACATGTCGCCAGCCCCAGGATTCAAACATGGAATTATCAACGGCAATTTACACGCCCTTATAAAGCAGGGCTTAAAAGGCAGTCTATGCCTCGTTTTTATGAAAAATTTAGATTTTCGATATCATCCAGATATAAATGATGATTATGTATGCCCGGATATTATGATCGTCTGTGACAGAAAGCATTTAAAGGGGAGTTTTTACAGCGGCGTGGAAGAATTTTGGACGGTTTCACCCCAGGGAAAATCCATCAATATTTATTATCTGGAAAATGGGAAATATCATCTGGAACAAAGCTATATCCTCCAGGAAGACGATTATAACGCAAAAACCTGGATCAGCCTAAGAGCGTTTCCGAACATTAAAATGAGACTGGAGGATGTTTTTGAAAATGTTGATTGACGTTAATCTTTATAAAAAACTACATCGTCCAAAGGCGCGTTTGAAAAACGATTCCGCCATCCGCACTTTCATGCGCATATGGCAAAATACATTTTTCAAACACGCAACATCAGGTCAAAACTGCTTCCTATTTATCGCCGCCATAGACAGCGCAAACGACGCCAAAAACATCGCCGCCGCCCCCGCCAAAACCGCCGCAATGCCAAAAAACGCGTTTCCCTGCACAAGCCGCTCTATCTGATCTAAAATGTCGACTCCAAGCACGTTTTGCGCCTGTTTGATCCCATAGCCGATCAAAATAAAAATTCCCAAAACCAAAGACATCGCGACGCGGCTTTTTTCCGTTCCGAATTTTAGCATAACCGGAAGCATGACCGACAGCAAAAAAACCGGAACGAGCAGCGCACAGGCAAAAAGCGTCACAATTTCTTGCATATCATAAAGCGGCTCTTTTATCACCGCAGCCACAAACAGGAAAATCCCGCCAAATAACACCATCGCAAGCGCCATTAAAATGCCAAACACATATTTTTCCAGCACATAAGCCTTTCGGCTGATCGGAAGCGTAAACAAAAATCCCATCCCGCCGTCCTGTTCGTCGAAGCTTACCGTATTAACGATAAGCGTCGCGAACATTGCGGACACATACGTAACCACAAAAAACAGATTCTGCCCCGATACGAAAAAATACACGCTGATCGCCGCCAAGATCAATAAAAACACCCTCTGGTTTTTTATATACACAAAATCCTTGATCAATAACCCTTTCATGCTTCCTCCCCCTTTACCATCATAGTGATCAATTCGTCAATGCTGCCTTTTTCCACTGTAAGATCCGGATAGTTTTCCATATAAAACCACTTTTTGTCCGTTAAGCAGCTTATGCCATAGGATTCCTTTTTCCTTCGTAAAATATACTTTTTATCCAGCTTTTGATACTGCTGCGCGGTCATTTTCAGCAGCGCGTAGCTATCTAACAGCGCATCCGTCTCCTCGTGAAGAATGATCTTTCCTTCGTCGATCATATAAATATCATCGCAAAAATTTTCCAAATCCCCGGATATATGGGAGCTGATCAAAACAGAACGCCCCTCCCGCTGCATATATTCCCGCAAAAGCCCAAGCAGTTCATCCCTTGCTAACACGTCCAGTCCCGCGGTCGGCTCGTCTAACACAAGCAGCTTTGCATCATGGGAGATCGCTGTGATCACCTGTAGCTTGCGTTTCATGCCGGTGGAAAATTCCTTGATCTTCTGATTTTTTGGCAGATCAAATTCTTTGCATTTTTCGAAAAAGAATTCTCTCTGGAATCCCGGGTACATGCTTGCAAGCATGGACGCCACATCCGAAACCGTCATATAGCCGTTAAACCCGCAGTCCGCAAGCACGACTCCGATCTGCCCCTTTTCCCGCGCCCCTACAGGCTCCCCTGCCGGGCGTTTTTTTCCAAACAGCTCGATCGTGCCATCATCTGCATAAATAAGCCCCAAGACCAGCTTAAAGGTCGTGCTTTTGCCAGCCCCGTTTTTCCCGATCAGCCCTGTCACACAGCCATCCGGCACCTCTAAGGAACACTCCAGCGCAAATTCCGGATAGCGTTTTTTTACTTTGTCTAATTTTAGCATTTGTCAGTCCTCCAATACAATCTGAAATAACTCTGTAAGCTCCTGGTCATCCATCCCGCAGCTTCTGCCTTTTTTGATGGCCATTTCCAAATCGGCCTCCACTTCCTTTTTCTTCTCCTCAAGCATCAACGCCTGGTTCGCCATTGTTACAAAGCTGCCCTTTCCGTGGACTGTAACGATAAACCCTTCCTTATCCAGCGCATCGTATGCCTTTTTCACGGTCAGCGCGCTGACCTTTAATTCCTTTGCCAAAGCACGAACCGACGGGAGCATTGTTTCTTCTTTTAATTCCCCATGAATAATCTTTTCCTTCACCTGCGAAACGATCTGTTCATAAATGGGCTGCATGGAAGAATTATTGATGATCAATTCCATTTGCTTCCCCCTTTCGTTGTAAACAGTATATAACAGAATAGAACTGTTGTCAACTGTTTTATACTGTTTACTTTCAAAATAAGAGATAAAATCTGAATCGATAAAAAAAGGGCGAAACGGCGACGGATACCGGGTAAAATAAAAATAACAGTTGCCTTAAAGCCAATATCCAGTTAAAATGGAAAGAAAGACGCTAAGAAAATTTAAATAAGAAAGAGAAAAAAGGAAAAAACTATGTCAGGATCAACATTTGGAAACTGCTTTAAAATCACAACCTGGGGGGAATCCCATGGGGCGGGCGTCGGCGTGGTCATAGACGGCTGTCCGGCGGGGCTTTCCCTTTGTGAGGAGGATGTGCAAATATATCTGGACAGGCGTAAACCCGGGCAGTCAAAATTTGCAACGCCGCGCAAGGAATCCGATACCGTGTCCATCTTATCGGGCGTTTTTGAAGGAAAGACTACCGGAACGCCCATTTCTATGATGATCGCGAACGAAAATCAGCGCTCAAAGGACTACAGCGAGATCGCCTCCTTATACCGCCCGGGACATGCCGACTATACGTTCGACCAAAAGTATGGCTTTCGGGACTATCGGGGCGGCGGGCGCTCCTCTGCCCGGGAAACGGCGGCGCGGGTCGCGGCGGGGGCTGTGGCGGCTAAGCTTTTAGAGGGCTTTGGCATCCGCTTTACGACGTATGTAAAAAGCATCGGGCATGTGTCCATAGATCCGGAACGCTTTGACGCTTCTATGATCGCGCAAAACGCGCTGAATATGCCAGACGCGCTTGCCGCCCAAAAGGCGCAGGAACACTTAGAAAAATGCATGAAAAAGCGCAATTCCTGCGGCGGCGTGATCGAGTGCGTCATAACGGGCGTGCCTGCGGGGATCGGGGAGCCTGTATTCGACAAGCTGGACGCTTGCCTTGCAAAAGCGATTTTTTCCATCGGAGCTGTCAAAGGGTTTGAGATCGGAAGCGGATTTGAAGCCGCATCAAGCACGGGGCTTGAAAATAACGACGCGTTTTTTTACGCAAAAGACGGACGCGTCCAAAAAGAGACCAACCATGCGGGCGGCATTTTAGGCGGCATCAGCGATGGAACGGACATTATTTTGCGCGCCGCATTTAAGCCAACCCCGTCGATCGGCGCGCCGCAAAAGACTGTAAATAAAAACGGAGAAACGATAAACATACAGATTAAAGGCCGCCACGACCCGGTTATCGTGCCACGCGCCGTCGTCGTGGTCGAATGCATGGCCGCGCTGACCATCGCCGATCTTGCTCTTGCAAACATGGGCGCAAAATACGGCTCCTTGCAGGATTTTTATTTATGAATATAACCGGGATCATTGCAGAATACAACCCTTTCCACAACGGACACGCCTACCATCTTTCCTGCGCGAAAAAAAAGACGGGAGCGGATTTTCTTATTGCCGTCATGAGCGGGAATTTCATCCAGCGCGGCGCGCCTGCCCTGCTGGATAAGTCTATACGGGCAAAAATGGCCTTATTAGGCGGAGCTGACCTTGTCATCGAGCTTCCTCCCTTATGGTCCTGCGCCAGCGCCCAGTATTTTGCCAGCGCAGGCGTTGCTTTGTTAAATCAGCTTGGATGCGTGAACGCGCTATGCTACGGCTGTGAAACGCCAGACTCTGACCTAATTTCTGTCATTTCAGGCATCACCGTAAATGAGCCTGCCGTATACCGCAAGTTACTGACAGATTTCCAAAAAAAAGGATCAAGCTATGCGTCCGCAAGGCAAAAGGCGCTAACGCGCCTGCTTAAAAAAGAGGACGAAAAGGCGGTCGCGCAGATTTTAGAACATCCTAACAATATCCTTGCCCTGGAATACACAAAAGCCGTTACAGACATGCATACTTCCATAAAGTTGTTTCCAGTCAGCCGAAAAGGGGCGGGATACCATTCCAAAAGCATAAGGGGCGATCTGATCTCCGCGACCGCTATCCGCATGGTTTTGAAAAAAACTGCGGACTCGGATTTTTCGCTCCATGAAATAAAGCGCGCCATGCCGGATTACGCATATAAGTTATTAAACGACTGGAAAAAAACCTCCCCTTTTATTTTTTCAAACGCCGTTTCGCAAATGCTGCACTACTGCCTGCTAAAAAACGAAGGGGAAGGATATGCTCGTTTTGCGGACTGCACACCGGATTTTTCCAATAAAATCCTGCGCCATTTAAATGAATATACGGATTTCGACAGCTTTTGCATGCTGCTAAAATCAAAAGACACAGCATATACAAGGATTTCCCGCGCCTTGCTCCATATATTGTTGGATATCCAAAAAGAGGACTATGCTACGTGGCGCGCTCTTTCCTATGCGCCCTACGCAAGGATTCTTGGATTTAAAAAACAAGCCGCGCCTCTTCTTACGCAGTTAAAGCGGCATGCTTCCATACCGCTTATCACAAAAGCGTCCGACGCCAAAAAAACATTTACCGGACAAACGATGCAGTTTTTCCAAAAGCATCTGCTGGCAGACTCGATTTACCGCGCCCTTACCGTCCAGACAGGAGCGGGCAGCTGCCCGTTACCGGATGAATATCGCAGACAGCTTGTCATAATTTAAGGCAAGCGGTTATCCATCTCATAATTTAAGGCAAACGATCATTCATCTGTTTCATTTATCTGTGCGTCACCAAACAAAATGCGCATGTAATCACGGCGGGCATACAAAATGCGGTCTATATATACCTCTTTTTCATAAGCCCGATAGAATATAAGGTAGTTTCAGTTTCCGCTTACGAGAAAACGATAGTTGCTTTCTGTATCCGCGACCGAAGTAAGCAATGCCCCTATATAAGCCTGATTTTTCAAGGCGCGGATTTTCTTTGTGATCTTGCTTACAGTCGCAATAGCCGCGTCCGGGTTTTTAAGCTCCTGCGTGATGTAGGCTTTGATCTCGGCCAGATCATTTTGCGCCTCTTTTGATACATACAGGTTATTCATGGAAAAGCCCGAGATTTTCCTCCACGGCCTCTAATGTCAGCCAGCCTTTCTCCTCCCCGGATTTGCGGCCTTTTTCAAGTTCGTTCATTAGCCGGATTGTCGCCTGTGTCTTTTCATAATCCTGGATGTCAATGATCGCATAGCGTCCCCGGCCGTTTTTGGTCAGAAAAACGGGAGCGCCTGCCGCTACATCATGCAGCACTTCGTTGTAATTGCGCAGATCGGAAATCGGTTTCATGTTTGGCATAAGGCTCAACTCCTTTCTGCCATTAGTATAACCATATCCGCTGTAAAATTCAACCGCAAAATTGATAGCCTTAAGTCGCAACGACCGGAAGCCTCGCGCCCATCCTGCTCAAAAGCTCATTGCTGATGCTGCCAGAGCTTGCCGCCACCGAAGGCGCGCTCCCCCCGCCGCAGCCTGCGCCAATAAGCGTGACAACGCCGCCAACGGACACATGTCCGATATCCGTAATATCCAGGGCAAGCTGGTCCATGCAGACGCGCCCGATAATCGGGGCCGCTTTCCCGTTCACCCAAGCCATGCCGCGGCCATTGGACAGATTTCTTGGAACCCCATCCGCATAGCCGATCGACGCTATCCCGATCCGGGTTTTGCGCTTGGCCTGAAAGCTTCTGCCATACCCGACGCATTCGCCTTTTTTTACCTCCCGAATCAAAACGATTCGGCTTTTTAGCGACAATACCGGACGAAGATCCAGCTTTAACGCCGTTTCATCCTTTGGTGAGCTTAAAACCCCATACATTGCGATCCCGACCCTGACATAGTCGCAGGAAAGCGTCGGATAATTCAACAATCCGTAGCTGCTTTGGATATGCAGCTTCGGCGCCCGTATCCCGTTTTTTTCCAACGCTTTCACAAGGCTGTAAAAACGCCTTATCTGCCTTTTTGTAAACGCCACATCATCTGGCTGTCTGCTGTCCGCGCAGCACAAATGGGTAAACATTCCGCAAATATGCAGATTTTCCATAAAAAATACAGCCGCCGCCGAAAAAATATCCTCGCTTGCGATCCCAAGCCGGTGCATGCCCGTATCGATCTTTAAATGGGCTTTTATCGCAAACCCCTGTTCGTTTAGGGCTTTTGCGTATTCCAAACTAATCAGCGTCTGCGTAAGGTCATATTCGAAAAGCTCCCTTGCCCCTTGCGCTCCGGTATACCCAAGGATCAAAATGTCCCCGCGTATTCCGTTTTTCCTCAATTTAATCCCTTCCTCGATCGTGGCGACCGCAAAGGACGTAACGCCCATCTGGTTTAACTGCGCGGCGATAAAATCCCCTCCATGTCCGTAGGCCTCCGCTTTTACAACCGCCATCAGCTCACATCCAGGCTGCATCGCCTGTTTCAAAGCCTGCACATTATGCCTTAGGTTTTCCACGTTCACTTCGATCCATGCGCGCTCTGTTTCTTTTTTCCATGGATTTGCCTGATGCTGCCAATTTTCCATATTTAATTTTATCCGCGCAGGCTCTATTTCCAATTTCGTATCCAGCATACTTCCTCTTTCTCCTGATCCTATAAAAAATACTCCCTACGTCGCAGCTTTAATAAATAATCCAATCAAAAAACGATCACCCGCGCCGGCTGGGACACGACGGTGCAGCCGTCTGGGATATCCACATTTACGACCGCTCCCGCCCCGATTTTGACATGGTTGCCGATCTTTACATCGCCAACGATCACCGCCCCCGCCCCGATCAGGCAGTCGTCCCCGATCACAGGTGCTTTCTGGTCCACCTCTCCGATCGTGACATTTTGGTAAATCCAGCAGTTTTCCCCGATGACCGCATACCGGGAAATAAAAATCCCCTGCAATCCGTGGGGCAGCGTCAGATTTCCCCTGATCACAGCGTCCGGGCCGATATATCCGCCATGGCGGTAAGCGCAGCGGCTCATAAAAAAGGTCAGGATATCGCGCCACAGACCTTCCCCCGCATTTTTCTGCATCCGGTACAGCCGCCAGAAAAAGCCCAGGTTGTTGCCCCTTGAATACTCAATGATATTCCTCCTTACGCCCATCATACCCCCTTATCCGCTTTCACCATTTTCACCTAAACATACAGGCCCAAAAGCTTTTCTAACATTTGCGGAAAAGATAAGCCGATTCCCTTTAACATGTTTGGATAACGGCTGTGGGAGGTAAATCCCGGAATCGTGTTTACTTCATTAAAAACAATTTCCCCTGACGGCGTATAAAACATATCCACCCGCGCAAAGCCAGAACAGCCAAGGGTTTTGTAGATCGTCACCGCGGCTTTTTGTATCCGCTTTTCCGTTTCTTCATCAATCCTTGCAGGCATATGGATCTTTGAGGTTTTCAGCGTATATTTTTCCGTATAATCAAAAAATCCGCCCGACAGCTCTATTTCATCCACCCTTCCAACGATAAACTCCTTAGAGCCTAATACCGCGCAGCCCACCTCAAATCCGCTTATCTCTTCTTCCGCGATCGCCTCTGCGTCATGCGAAAACGCAAGCTCGATCGCAGACGCAAGCTGCGCAGGCTCTGTCACCCTTGTGATCCCAAAGGAAGACCCTGCCCGCACAGGCTTTACAAAGATCGGATACGTAAGCGTTTCGTTTATCTTTTGAACCGCCGCATCCATGTCCGATTTTTGGAACGCGACGGATTTTGGGACCGCAATGCCCGCAAGCTCCACAAGCTTGTGCGCCCGATCCTTATCCATGCAGATTGCCGAAGAAAGAACATTACATCCCACGATCGGTATCCCCGCAAGCTCAAACACGCCCTGCACCGTGCCGTCCTCCCCGTTTTTCCCATGCAATACCGGAAACGCCAGATCAATCTTTACCGTGCGCCACTCGTTTCCAAAAAACTCCAAAAATCCCTTAACAAAACGGCTCTGGGAAGCCACAACCGGGTATAAATTTGACTGATCCTCACACCATGCGCCCTTTGAGATTTCTTCCGCTTCTCCCGCGTAATGATACCATTCCCCGTCTCTTGTAATCCCGACTGGAAAAATATCAAATTTGTCCGCATCTATATTTGCAAGCACAGCCGCCGCCGATTGCAGCGACACCTCATATTCTGTAGAATTTCCGCCAAATAAAACCGCTATCCTTTTTTTCTCCATTGTATTTACACCGCCTTTTGTTCATCAAAATGCTTTTTTGTATCTGCTGTCTGTAAACTATAATCTGTATCTTGCGTTCTATGCGTATTATTTATACTAGCACACTTTAACACATTGGACATTCTCTGTCAACCCATTTTTACGGATTCTTAGATTCCCGCCAGCGCAAAAAAGCTCCCGCCGCTGGCTCTATATACAGGATACCAGCAACAGGAGCGTGTTTTCTTAACTTACGCGCAAAATATTCTTTTGATTTTCTGTAAATTTTCTTACGATCTAAAAAACCGCAAAGTGGGGGACGCAGATGGCGGCAATGATTTTTCAAACACGCTCTAGCTCTCCTTCTGCAATGATTGATGGATAAACTTAAGCAAAGAATATATGGATAGTTCAAAACATTTAAGAAAAAATCCATTCAACTTTAAACCAGAAGAATATGATCTTATATCAGTTTTAAGGTTTATTTGAAATTTTAGAACACTCTCGTCATTTTTATGCTATAATAATACCATATCATTAACAGTGAACACAGACGGGAAAGGATGAATGTAGCATGGCGAAAAAGAAAATTCATACTAGAAAGAAAGGCGTTTGAATGATACCATTAAAAATAGAAACTTTGTTAGAAGGACGTGTTGTGGAACATGATCGTGTAGAGTATAAAACAGGCTGGAATCCAAATGATATTATTCATTCTATTTGTG
>CANDMI010000097.1 GCA_947385775.1 uncultured Eubacterium sp.
TCATCCTGCGACTGCGCCGCGTACACCGGATTTACATGGTGGATCACAAATCCTTCTTCTCCCCTTTTTGCCATAGGGTCGTAGCCAAGCCGTTTCAGCATACGGTCAAGCTGCCCTGCCACATCCTTTTCCTTCGCAAAATTTCCCCGGACATCATAGCCCATTTCTTTTAACGGCGCATAGTCCCCGTCATAACACTCCATCGCCTGGTCTACAAAGGCTTCCGAAACGAGCAGCGAAGCCCTCTGCTCATATTTCATCCCTTTCCAGAACCCGCAGACCGTCATCTGCTTTTTGTAAACCGTATCGCCAGCCGTATACTGCATCACAAACCTGCTTCCAAGCTCACAGGGCAGCCCAAGCAGCCGCAAAACCTCGGTGTCGCACGCAAGCTCGTCATCCTCCTTTGGATAACGCCCCTGCTCCAGCTCCATAAAGCTGTATTTTGCAGACGTTTCTTCCACCCAGCCCGCTGCCGCCTGCATATTTTTCAGCTGCGGATTGACCACATTTACCGCGTAACGCTCCACTGCGGACACCGTAAATTCCGGCGCGGCCGCAACTTTTTTGGCTTCCTCTTCCGTTAGATTTTTAATAGACACCATAAGCTTCGTCCCGACCTGCCTAAGCTTTTGGTTTTTTTCCGTAACCCGCGCGCCCTCCAATACCGTTGCCAGCGCCATAAATAAAACCGCGGTCAGCGCGATCGCAAGCGCCGCGATTTTATTTCGCCCTTTATCCGCTTTCAAGCAGCTTACAGAAAGCGTCTTTATAAATTTCCGGTTGTTGTTTTCCAGTAATTTCATTTTATTAACCCCTTTATTAAATCTTAAATTTACACAAGCTTCCCATCCTCAATGCGTATCATCCGGTCTGCGACCTGCGCGATCTGCGGATTGTGCGTGATCATTATAAGCGTCTGGCCAAATTTCATGCTTGTCATTTTTAAAAGCTGCATAACCTCGATCGATGTTTTGGAATCCAGGTTTCCCGTCGGCTCATCCGCCAGAATGATCGCCGGCTTTCCCGCCAAGGCCCGCGCGATCGCCACCCGCTGCTGCTGCCCGCCGGACAGATTATTTGGCAGGTTATCCAGCTTTTCTTCCAGATGCAGCATTCGGACGATCTTATCGATATATTCTCCATCCGCTTTGTTGCCGTCCAGCTCGATCGGCAGCAAAATATTCTGGTACACATTTAAGATCGGAACCAAGTTATAATTTTGGAACACAAACCCGATATTCCTCCTTCGAAAGATCGTAAGCTCCTCGTCATTCATTCTCGCAATTTCTTTGCCCCTGATCTTGACGCTGCCAGAGGTCGGCACATCCAGCCCTCCCAGCATATTCAAAAGCGTGGACTTCCCGCTTCCGCTCGTTCCGATGACCGAAACAAACTCCCCCTGCCGCACCTTAACGCTGACCCCGTCCAACGCTTTTGTAATGTTTGGCTGATTTCCATAGTATTTTTTCAAATCCTTTGTTTGTAAAATAAAATCCATATATTATTTCCGCCTTTCTATTTTGTCCATAACCAAGCCATATAAGGATTGCATTCCAAAAAGCTTTATAAGACAATCCTAAAAAAAGATTATCTCAAACTGTTCTAAAAAAAGTAACAGATTTGAGATAATCTTTTTAATCGTCTTCCATGCGCAGGTTTACGCACACTTTCGTCCCCGCGCCTTGTTCTGAGCTTACTTCCAAAAACCCTCCCTGCTTCATGACAATCTCACGCGCAAGATAAAGTCCAAGCCCCGTCCCTTCTGTGTCAGAATCTAAAAGCTCCGGCTCCCGGTAAAAGCGCTGGAAGATTTTTGGAATCCGCTCCGCAGCGATCCCCCTTCCATTATCCTGAATGCAGATCCTTACAAAAAAATCCGTCTGTTCCGCCAAAATCTTAAGCCGTCCGCCATTTTTCGTATATTTTATCCCGTTATCCACAATGTTAAATACCGCTTCCACCGTCCATTTCCGGTCAAAGTATGCTTCCAGCCCTCTCTGGCAGTCTACGCAAATTTCAATGTTTTTTTCCTCCGCCTTTAAAGCCGCGTCGCAGACCGCCTGCGCCAGCAGATCATATACGGAATTTTTTTGCGGCTTCACCTTTACCATGCCCGTTTCCAGCCTGGACATACGGATCAGGCTGTCCATAAAAAACTCCAGCTTATCGGCCTGTCGCGCCGCAGAACGCAAAAATTCCGCGCGCTTTTCCTGCGAAAGCCCTTCCCGCTCCAAAAGGCTGTGGTACATCCGAAGGCTTGCAACCGGCGTTTTCACCTGATGGGAAATATCGGATATGACAGATTCCAGCATTTCTTTTTGACGCGCGCCCTCTAAGGATTTTTGTTCTAAAACTTCCTGAAGCCGGCACAGCTTCATCTGGACTTTTCCGATCAGCGTTTCCTGGCAGACGAAGGAGTCAACGCCCTTTTTGCCTTCCAAAACAGCGTCCAGGCAATTCATAAGCGTATCTGTATACAATGCCAGATTTTTTCGGACATAAAAAGCGACTCCTATGCTCATCAGAAAAAGAAGCAAAGAAGCTGCCGCCATTATTTTTTCCATCCCGCTTATTGCCCGCCTTTCCCGTTCCAACGGTATCCCATTCCATACATCGTTTTGATATACATATGCCCGTCAGTTTCAATTTTTTTGCGCAGCCGGTTGATATTTACAGCTACCGTATGCTCGTCCACAAAATTCCCGCTAGGATCCCATATTTTTTCCAGCAAAAGCTGCTTTGTCATAACCTTATCGGCATTCGCCGTCAAAAGTCGAAGGATCTTATACTCTGTAGGCGTAAGCGCAAGCGCTTCATTGCCCCGCATAGCTTCAAAGCTGTCAAAATCGATCTTCAAATATCCATCCTCATACCGATTACGCATCCTCTCCCCGCCAGCCCTGCGCAACGCCGCCTGGATGCGCCTGTGAAGGATTGGCGTTTTAAAGGGTTTTGTAATATAATCATCCGCCCCGCAGTCAAACCCCCGCATTTCATCCTGCTCCATATCCCTGGCAGTCAGAAAAATAACGGGAATATCGCATTCCGCTTTCACCTCCCGGCAAAACGAGAACCCATCCCCATCCGGCAGGCTTCCATCTAATAATATCAGATCCACTCGCTCATTTTCATAAATCTGTCTGCCTTCGCGCAGCGTATACGCCGGGAAGACTTTGTAGCGCTCTACTTTTAAGTCAAACGCCAAAGCGACGCCAAAATCCTTATCGTCTTCTATCAGCAGTATTTTTTTCATAGTTAAGCTAAAAACCCGCTCCTACTCCAACGGGATCTTGCGATCGGTATAAAGAATATGGTTGATCAGCCATCCTAATAAAAATTCGATCAAGCTTTCCAGATACACCTTCGGATCTCCATCGACCGCGTCTAAGTCAATATTTTCCACCCTGTCTATAAAGGAAATATGCGCCCGTTTCTGCGCAGCCAGCCCATCGTAATGAATGCGCTCCATGTAATCTTCTTCGTCTTTAAAATGGCGCTTTGTATAATCCCGAAGCTCCTGTAAAATGCCAAGTATCTCATCGTAGCCATCGTATGTAAAATCTTCATGCAGGCATTTATTTGCCCGGCCCGTGATACGAAACAGCTCCTTGTGCTCCTCATCAATGAACTGGATGCCTGTTCGGTATTCATCCAAAAATTCACAAGGGTTTTCCTTTACCATCCATTCTTCTAACTGCGGCAGCTTTCCGATCATAGCGTCGCTTGCAATGATATGGTGGTACAGCCAGCGCGCAAGGTATTCCATCAGCTCTGCCAACAACGCCTGTTGCTGCTCGCTGTCGTTTATGTCCGCAAACGACCAGTTTCTTATTTTATCACGAAAATGCATGTGCTGGTTGCGCTGCAAGATCAGCTCCGGGTCACGGATCTGCTCCATATGCTTTTCTTCGTGGGCAAAATGCTGCTCCGCATAATCGTCTAATTCCTCTAGCATCTCCTTGATCTGGGCGTAACGGTCGCCCGCATAGCTGTTATCCGCCAGGCGCATACCATCGTTGATCAAGTCAAACAGCCGCCTGTGCTCGTCGTCAATTTCCGGTATGCCTATGACGCAATCATCTGTAAACTGAAACATTGTATGTCCCCTCCCTGTTTTTTCGTTTTTGCATTTCTTAGAGATACAGCTTCTTGAAAAGCCAGAATTCTCCAAATATATTTTTATATTATACCGCACCTGTATGGCAATTTCTACTGTTTTCTGTGTGATTTCAGCAAGATTTTGTTGCTCTTTCACCGCAATGGATACCGAAAAAAGCGCAGTTCGTGCCACGTCGCTTTTTTTCCTGCCAAAATCTGTTAGAATAAACCGGAAAAAAATGGAAAAAACTGAATTAGGAGGGAAAGATCATGAAGATCAGGAAGCTGAAATTAGAAGCGGCGCTGCTCCTTGCGGCAGTCATGGCATGCAGCGCGCCCGCCTCTACGGGAACGCTTACGCTGACGGCATCGGCGGCTACGGGAACTCAGGTTAAGCTGAATGTAAAATCAAAAACGCTAAAAGCCGGGCAGAAAGATTATAAGCTAAAGCTCGTAAACAACAAGCAGAAATGGAAGATCAAAAAGGCGACATCCACAAAAGCGTCGGTATGCAAGCCTTACGGCAGGAAAAATACATACGTCCTGCTAAAAGGCCAAAAAAAGGGCGACGCAACCATCCGGGTGAAAATCGCGCGAACGGTTACGAAAAACGGGAAAAAGGCGACCAAAAGCAAATGGCTCTCCTGTAAGGTGCGCGTGAAAAAAGCCGCGGCAGAGACAGCTCCGGATAAAACAGAGTCCGTAAATGGAGACACGACGGCAACCGATCAGACGCAGTTAGAAGCGGCTCTTAAAAACCCTGGCACAAAAACTCTGCGCTTACAAACCGAAGCGGCGGACACGTTCACCATCCCAAAGGCGGATTATAAGGATATCGAGCTGACTGTGGACGCGCCGAATGCGGACGTGGTAAACAACGGGACGTTTAAGTCCATTTCCGTGCTTGCGATCAAAGACAGCACATGGTTTGAAAACGCGGTCGGCAACCTGTTAAACGTGTTTGCGAAATCATCGCGCATCGTCGTACAGCAAGGCGCAAGCGTAAACGACATCTCGTTTGCCTCACCGGACGCGCAGGCAAAGGTATCCGTCGCCCAGGGCAGCTTTGTGAAAAACATCTTTGTCCCACAAGACGCACAGCGCGCGAAAATGGACGTGGATGTAAGCGGCAGTGTGGAAAACATACAGCTTGCCGCTCCGGATGCGGATGTCAAGATGGCTGTCGCAGAAAACGGGGCCGTAAGCAAAATGTCTATGGACGATACGGCAGGCAGCGCGAAAGTCGGCCTGGATGTGAAAGGAACGGTGTCAAACGTATTATTAGACGCTCCAAACGCGGATGTGTCTTTCGCGGTAAATGACAACGGCAAAGTAGACGGCGTGACAGTTTCCAAGGAAATGAATGTCGCGGTGTCCGGCACGGCAAAGTCGGCTGTCGCCCTAAAAGTGTCCGCGGCGGCAAAGATCACCGCATTTACCGGCATCGCGTTAGAAAGCAGCGCAAACGTAAGCATCGTGCTGGAAAAAGGCGCGGAGGGCAGCTCGATTAAAATCACGGGCAATCTGGCGACCATCGGAGTGAAGGTAGAAAATAAGACCGAACAGGGAATTTCGGTCAATACGCCAAACGGCAATTATACGGTATCCGAAGGCAGCAGCAAGGATATTACCGTGGACACGCCGTCCTCATCCGGCAACAGCTCGTCGTCTGGCGGATCGTCATCTGGCGGTTCTTCCTTTGGCGGATCGTCATCTGGCGGTTCTTCCTCGGGCGGCTCCTCGTCCGGCGGTTCTTCCTCCGGGGACCAGACAACCCCCCCGACTGGGATTATGCTGGATCATACGGATTTTACGATGAAATTAGGACAGGAAGACACCCTATGCGTGTCCACAAATCCAAAAGGAGCGGGACGGCTTGAAAACATCCTCTGGGATGGCGGCCATGATACGGTGTCCATCACTCCTTCTTTCGACTGGGAAACAAGGGATACGCTAAAGTTGAAAGCGAATGCGGTCGGGATCACCTATATCACGGTGTCCGCGGACGTATACGGGACTGAAAAAAACAGCGCGCTCCTTCTGCCAAACCAGTCAAAGACGATCGTCGTTACGGTAACGGAGGATGGCAGCGCGCCGGAGTCTGCGGCGAAAATCAAACTGACTCCGAAGGCAGCTTCCATCGATGTCGGCGAAACTACGGCTGTCACAGCCGAAATTGAATCTCCGCAGGACGCAACCATTTATGTTACAGAGTGGAGATACTCTGCCGCCGCTCTTGATCCTGTGGATGGCGGACTTCCTTGGGAATTTCAGGTAAGAGGCCGCGCAAAGGGCAAAGGGACCGTCACGGCGATCGTAACCGTGAATCTGGCGGATGGAACTCAAACGAAAGTCGCGCAGACGGTGGAAATTGAAGTCACCGATAAAAACGCGCCGGACCCAGAGGGTGTAAGTCCTTATTATTGGCTGAACGCTCAATCCGTAACTCCGATCGAGGTCGGGAAAAAATGCCATTTATCCTTGCAATATGATTCTTCCAGATACTATGGCCTTAAAATAACTAAAGTGGAATGGACCTTGTCGGATGAATCGATCCTAAGAATAGATGAGAAACGTCTTTCCGAAATTGATTTTACAAGCTTAAAAGCAGGCGAATGCACTTTGACGGCGGACATCACCTTTACGACAGGGCCGAAAACATTTACGAAACAAGTGTCCGAAAAGATCCTAGTCCGGAATCTTCCTAAAATCGCATGTTCCGCCAGCGTAACTTCAGGCGCGGCGCTAAACTCTTTGGAGCTTAAAGCCAATTTCACCGCAACCGCGGACGGAGCGAATGTTCCGATTCAATCTTTTGAGCGTAGTTCAGCTGGCTTAAATGCCCCACAGTGGCCAAGCAATGTTGAATTACGCGAAGATACCTTTGTTTTAACGGATGCGACTGTTTTAAATTATGACAATCTTCCGATTACGATACATTTGGAAAGCGGAGAAAATATCACTGCGAAGCTGAAAATAACAATAACTAAAGACAGCAGCGGAGCTTACAGCGCGGTTATGGAATGCACCGACATAGAATGGACATTTGATTTTGCCTAAAAACCAGTTATCCCCTTGCCATAAGGCAAGGGGATTTTCAAATTTATTTCCAAAGCTTATTTTCAGAACTTTACTTTTTCATACACCAGATAATGGTACACGAGGTCAAAATACGTCCGCTCCTCGCTTTCCTTCGTAACCATCCATCCATCTGCTTCGTCCAGGTTTGGAAAATAAGTGTCCGCGCGGTAGGAAAAATCAATCTTTGTGATATACGCCCTGTCGCATTCGTCTAAAAGCTGCCGGTATACGCCGCCACCGCCTATGACAAAAATATCCTCCGACGGATACGGAATAAGCAGCTGCGAAAGCTGCGTAAGCGAATGCGCAATGAACGCTCCATCCGCCCGAAAACCCGAATCCCTTGTCAGCACAAAATTGGCCCGGTCTTTTAAAATCCCGCCAGGAATGCTTTCAAAGGTCTTTCTTCCCATTACAACCGCTTTTCCAATTGTAAGCTGGCGGAAATACTTCATATCCTCCGGGATATGGACAAGCAGCTCCCCGCCATTTCCAATCCCCCAGTTTTGGTCCACCGCCGCGATCAGGTTCATGCTTCGTCAATCGCTTTCCCGATGTCGCGGCGCATATATTTGTTTTCAAACCGTATCCAATCCGTAGCTTCGTACGCTTTTTCCCGGGCCTGCTTTAAATCGCTTCCTTTTGCGGTAACGCCAAGCACACGCCCGCCCGCGGTTACGATCTTTCCATCTTTAAGCGCCGTCCCCGCATGGAAGCAGTAATAGTCCTCCTTATCCAAAAACGCCTCAAGGCCCGAAATCTCAAACCCTTTTTCATAAGAAACCGGATACCCGTCGGACGCAAGCACGACGCACACAGCGGCATTGTCTTCAAATTGCAGGTCGATCGTATCTAATTTCCCGTCCACGCAGCTTTCCATTACTTCAATCATATCATTTTTCATGCGCGGCAGCACGACCTGCGCCTCCGGGTCGCCAAAGCGCGCGTTATATTCAAGCACCTTCGGGCCGTCCTCCGTCAGCATCAAGCCAAAGAAAATCACGCCCACAAACGGCCGCCCCTCGCTTGCCATCGCATCCACCGTAGCCTGGTAAATGTGCTTTTGGCAAAACGCGTCCACTTCCTTTGTGTAAAACGGGCTTGGCGAAAACGTTCCCATACCGCCCGTATTTAATCCCATGTCCCCGTCTTTTGCCCGCTTGTGATCCTGGGCGGAGCTCATGACCTTGATCGTCTTCCCATCTACAAAGGACAAAACGGAAACCTCGCGCCCGGTCATAAATTCCTCTACCACCATCTTATTCCCGGCCGCGCCAAACTTTTTATCTTCCATAATGGATTTCACGCCCGCTTTTGCTTCCTCAAAGGAATTGCAGATCAAAACGCCCTTTCCAAGCGCAAGCCCGTCCGCCTTTAACACAATCGGAAATTTCGCCGTTTCCAGATACGCGATCGCCGCCGCAGGATCGTCAAACGTCTCGTACGCCGCTGTCGGGATATTGTATTTTTTCATTAAATCCTTCGCAAACGCCTTGGAGCCTTCCAAAACCGCCGCGTTTTTCCTCGGGCCAAACACCCGAAGCCCCTGCGCCTCAAATACGTCCACGATCCCCCCCGCTAACGGGTCGTCCATTCCAATGATCGTAAAATCAACGGCGCGCTCCTTTGCAAACGCCGCCAGCTTATCAAATTCCATCGCCCCGATCGGGACGCATTCCGCGATCTGCCCGATCCCGGCATTTCCCGGCGCGCAGTAAATATGCCCTACCCTGTCGCTTTTTGCAGCGCTTGCCGCGATCGCATGCTCGCGTCCGCCGCCGCCTACAATTAATATATCCATCATAGCCTCCTTTCAAACTTACGAAATCGCCGGCACAAGCTATCCGGCGTGTTCTTTATTCTGTTTTCCTATCCTTTGCAGCCTTTAAATACAATGTATATTTACTTGGGTCAAATTCTTCTTTCCTTATCTTTCGAAACCGGATATCCTGCTCCACCTTTTCATCTCCCTAAAAATCAAACCGCTTTTCTCAAGTAAGCCTTCAAGCCCCATCTACTGTGACAATTCCATTTTCCACGGTCAGCCGCCCGTTTGCGATCAAATCCACAGCCTTTGGCAAAATCTTCCATTCCGCCTGCTCCATCACGCGCCGCTGCAAGGTTTCCGGCTTATCCCGCTTTTCCACCTCGACCGCTTTTTGCAAAATGATCGGGCCGGTGTCCGTGCCTTCGTCTACGAAATGCACTGTCGCTCCGGTGACCTTTACCCCTCTTTTTAAAACCGCTTCATGGACTCTTAGCCCATAATAGCCCGCCCCGCAAAAGGACGGGATCAAAGACGGATGGATATTAATGATCTTATTTGGATACGCCTTGATAAGGCCCTTCGGAAGGATCACCAGATACCCCGCCAAAACGACCAGGTCGATCTTTTCTTTTTTAAGCTCTCCAAGCAACGCCGCCTCAAACCCCTGCCTGTTTTCATAGTCTTTTGGAGAAACGCAAACGCTTTTGATCTCATGCTCCTTTGCCCGCGTCAGCGCGTACGCGTCCTTTTTATTGCTGATAACGACTGAAATTTCCGCGTTTTTTACCGTCCCCGCATCGATCGCGTCGATCAAAGCCTGCAAATTCGTCCCGCCGCCGGACACGAGCACAGCCAGCCTTAGCATAACGTAACCCCTTTCTCGCCATCCGTAATCTCTCCGATCATATAAGCGCGCTCCCCTGCCTGGGTAAGCGCCGCCACCGTTTTGTCCGCATCCTGCGGCGCCACCGCAAGCGCCATTCCAACGCCCATGTTATACGTATTATACATGACCTTTTCTTCCACATTTCCTTCCTTTGCAAGCATCGCAAAGATCGGCGGCACGTCAAAGCTGTCTTTTTTTATCACCGCGCGCTTTCCCTCCGGCAGCATACGCGGCACATTTTCATAAAAGCCGCCGCCTGTAATATGGCTGCACGCTTTTACCTTAACGCCTGTCTGCTTTAGCGCCTTTAGCGCCTTTACATAGATTTTTGTCGGCGTAAGCAGCGTCTCGCCAAGCGTCCCGCCAAGCTCCTCATAATAAGTCTCCAACGCTTTTTGCTCCATCGGGAAAATCTTACGCACCAGCGAAAAACCATTCGAATGCACCCCAGAGGAGGCAATCCCGATCAAAACGTCGCCGCTTTGCACGTCGTTTCCGGTAATAATGTCCTTTTGGTCTACAACGCCCACCGCAAATCCTGCCAGATCGTATTCTTCTTTCGGATAAAAGCCAGGCATCTCCGCCGTCTCCCCGCCAATCAACGCCGCGCCCGCCTGCTTGCAGCCGTTTGCCACGCCGCTTACGATCGCCGCGATTTTTTCCGGATAATTTTTTCCACAGGCAATGTAATCCAGGAAAAATAACGGTTCCCCGCCAGCGCACGCAACGTCGTTTACGCACATTGCAACGCAGTCAATCCCAACCGTATCGTGCTTATCCATCAAAAATGCAAGCTTTAATTTTGTCCCAACGCCATCCGTCCCGGAAACCAGCGTAGGCTTTTCCATATTTTTAAATGATTCCATGGAAAACGCCCCGGAAAACCCGCCCAACCCGGTCAAAGTCTCCGGGCGCATCGTCTCCTGCACATATTTTTTCATCAATTCCACCGATCTGTAACCAGCCTCAATATCCACCCCAGCATTTTTGTAATCCATACTTACATTGCCTCCTAATCATACTTGTATCCATACCGCTACCTGCTATCGCTAAACTCCATTTCAATTTCGATGGGATCTGCTTGTTTCATTCTAACAAATGCAGGGAAATTTTTCAAGACTTACCGGAAGGAGAGATCGATTCCGAAACGGAGGCTATTACTTTTCATGGGGTGGGGATTTACCGTATTAATGATAAATAATAGGCGATTATCCGGCAGTTTGGTTTTGAGAAATTTTGAAGGTTTGTGCTATCCGGACGCTGGAATCAAGCCGGTG
>CANDMI010000098.1 GCA_947385775.1 uncultured Eubacterium sp.
ACTATGCGCCCTTCATTTGGCACAAATCTCCCACAAATTGTGGAATACATCTGTCGGAAAGCATTTTTCAAACACGCTCTAAATCATCTTCCTATTTTATTTCCCAGGCCAGGGGGCAAAACGCCCCCGCCTGGAAATTCGCGCTGGATTAGCAGCAGAAACCGCCGTTTCCACCGCCGCCGCAGCAAAGAAGCAGCAAGATCAGCCAGATGCATCCGCAGTCATTGCTTCCGCCGCATCCGTTACCGCCGAAAGAGAAGCCGCCCCCGTTTCCGCAGCAGCAGAACAGTAACAGGATGATCCAGATAAAAGAACTAGAGCAGCCATTGCTCTCTCCACACCCACAGTTTGTAGCAGCTAAATCACTCATAATGATTGCCTCCATGTTTTAATTTGTTTTATGATTCATCATATGAGGGCAGCTTGTTCAGGTTTCCTAAAATTTAACATTTTAAGTGATTGACAAATGCGTATGGGATTGTATAGAATGGTAATTGCTTATAAAATTAAGAATCCAGAAAAGAAATGAATGATGAAATGGAAACAGACTTCCGGAGGATAAACATGGAAAAGATTAAAATGACAACGCCGTTGGTGGAAATGGATGGAGACGAAATGACCAGGATTCTCTGGCAGATGATCAAGGACGAGCTTTTATGCCCGTTTGTGGATTTAAAGACCGATTACTATGACCTAGGGTTAGAGCATAGGAATGAAACGGACGACCAGGTCACGGTGGATTCCGCGAATGCGGCGAAAAAATACGGAGTGGCGGTAAAGTGCGCGACGATCACGCCAAACGCGGCGCGCGTAAAAGAATATGATTTGAAAGAAATGTGGAAAAGCCCAAACGGGACGATCCGGGCGATCATGGACGGCACTGTATTTCGCACGCCGATCGTTGTAAAGGGGATCGAGCCGTGCGTAAGGAACTGGAAACAGCCGATCACGATCGCAAGGCACGCTTACGGCGATGTGTACCGCAACGTGGAGATGAAGATTCCGGGCGCTGGCAAAGCAGAGCTTGTGTATACGGCAAAGGACGGCACACAGATCAAAGAAACGGTGTTTGATTTTGACGGGCCGGGCGTGATCCAGGGGCAGCATAACCTGGAAAGCTCGATTGAAAGCTTCGCGAGAAGCTGCTTTACGTATGCGCTGGATAAAAAGCAGGAGCTTTGGTTTGCTTCTAAGGACACGATCTCAAAAAAATACGACCACACGTTCAAAGACATTTTCCAGGAAATCTTTGACCGCGAATATAAAGAAAAATTTGAGCAGGCAGGGATCACCTATTTTTATACATTGATCGACGACGCCGTGGCCCGCGTGATGAAATCCGAGGGCGGGTTTATTTGGGCATGCAAAAATTATGACGGCGACGTGATGAGCGATATGATCTCATCCGCCTTTGGCTCCCTTGCTATGATGACTTCCGTGCTCGTCTCGCCAGATGGATGCTATGAGTATGAGGCGGCGCACGGGACGGTGCAGCGCCATTATTATAAGCATTTGGAAGGAGAAGAAACCTCCACCAATTCGGTTGCGACGATCTTCGCCTGGACAGGCGCGCTTAGAAAGCGCGGGCAGCTGGACGGACTTTGGGATTTAGCGCGGTTTGCGGATAACTTAGATCAGGCGTGCATTGATGTGATAGAATCCGGGAAAATGACAAAAGACCTTGCGCTTATCACAAAGCTGGAGCATCCGACGGTATTAAACAGTAAAGAATTTATTTTGGCAATACGGGAAGAACTAGAAAAGCATTATGCATAAATTCCATGGTGGGTGCGGTACCTGTTGCTGCACCCACTACGTTTTGTTAAAGCATGTAAATTCGAACCTTTAGCGCAGGGGAAAGGAGGTTTCTTATGGCGCTTTCCTGTCAAAATATCTCAAAAACCTTTGGCACGCAAGAAGTCTTAAGCGGCGTGTCCTTCCATTTGGAGGATCATGAAAAGGCGGCGGTCGTAGGCATAAACGGCGCGGGAAAATCAACGCTTCTAAAGATCATTGTGGGGGAATCATCCCCAAACGAAGGGACGGTTACGGTGGCAAAGGGAAAGACCGTAGGCTATCTTGCGCAAAATCAGGATTTGGACAGCGATAAGACGATCTATGAAGAGGCGCTTACGGCAAAGCAGCCTGTGATCTTGATGGAAGAAGAGATCCGCCGCATGGAAAGTAAGATGGCCCAGGTTGCGCCTGGGGAGCTGGACGCGTTTATGGAAAAATACAACCGGCTGGCGAACCAGTTTGAACTGGCTGGCGGCTATACTTATAAAAGCGAGGTGGTGGGGGTTTTAAACGGCCTGGGCTTTTCTAAGGAGCAGTTTTCCAAAAAGCAAAAGGAGCTGTCCGGGGGGCAAAAGACCCGCGTCGCGCTGGGGAAGCTTTTGGTGACCGCCCCGGATATTTTATTATTGGACGAGCCAACGAACCATCTGGATATGGAGTCTATCCAATGGCTGGAAAATTATCTGCTGAATTATAAAGGGGCCATTTTGCTTGTGTCCCATGACCGTTATTTTTTGGATAGGATCGTAAGCCGGGTTTTGGAGGTATCGATGCATAAGCTCCAAAGCTATCAAGGGAATTATACCCAATACGCGAAAAAAAAGGCAAAGGAACGGGAAGAAAAGCTGCGGGCGTATTACAACAGGCAGCGGGAGATCAAGCATGACGAGGAGGTCATCGCAAAGCTTAAGTCCTTTAACCGGGAAAAGTCCATTAAGCGCGCGGAAAGCCGGGAGAAGATGCTGCAAAAAAAAGAGCGGCTGGAAAAGCCGAAAGAAGAGTACACCGACATCCATATTTCCCTAACGCCCTGCGTTAAAAGCGGGAAGGATGTGCTTATGGTGGAAGGGCTTGCGAAAGCCTATGACGGCGTTACGCTGTTTGAAAATGTGGATTTTTCCATATACCGCGGGGAGCGCGTCGCGTTGATCGGCAATAACGGGACCGGGAAAACGACGATCTTAAAAATCTTAAATGAAATGGCGCGGGCGGACGCGGGGCAGATCGTATTGGGGACGAATGTTAAAATCGGCTATTATGACCAGGAGCATCAGGTGCTCCATATGGAAAAAACATTGTTTGAAGAAATCTCTGACGCTTACCCCAGCCTTACGAACACGCAGATACGAAATGTGCTGGCGGCGTTTTTATTTACAAACGACGATGTGTTTAAAAAGATCGGGGATTTAAGCGGCGGCGAGCGCGGCAGGGTGTCGCTTGCAAAGCTGATGCTGTCCGAAGCCAATTTTTTGATCCTGGACGAGCCGACAAACCACTTGGACATTACGTCAAAGGAAATATTAGAAAACGCGCTGGCGCACTACGAAGGGACGGTGTTTTTTGTTTCCCACGACCGTTATTTTATTAACAAAACGGCGACGCGGATCTTGGATTTGCATGAGCGGCAGGTTTTAAATTATATTGGAAATTATGACTATTATCTGGAAAAAAAGGACGTGATGCGGCTTGCACATCAAAAGCAGGAAACAGAGGCGCCTGTAGAGCCGCAGGATGCAGGCGCGTCGGCAAACAGAGAACAGTGGAAGCAGCAAAAGGCAAAACAGGCGGAAAGGCGGAAGCTGGAAAATGAACTGAAAAAGACAGAGGAGCGCATTGAATGGCTGGAAGCTGACATAGAGCGGTTAGAGTCAGAAATGGCAAAGCCGGAGGTTGCGGTTGTATCCGTAAAGGTCATGGAGCTTCATCAAAGCGCCCAGGCCGAAAAGGAGGAGTTAGATGCGCTCTATGGGCGGTGGGAGGAGCTGTCTATGGAGCTTTCGGAGTGATTTTTCGCAAGTGACAGTTCAGCCCGCGCCATTCATGCTAATTGAAACAGTTACAGATTGACAAACGTTTCACAAATTATTATAATTTGTTTGGAGTATATACAAAGAGGGAAAACAGTGGGGAAAGATATTTCACAGGCAGTCATCCGCCGGATGCCGAGGTACTACCGTTATTTGGGGGATTTGTTAGAGCAGGGCGTGGAACGGATTTCTTCCAACGAGCTAAGCGCGAAAATGAAAGTGACCGCTTCCCAGATACGGCAGGACTTAAACAACTTTGGCGGGTTTGGACAGCAGGGGTATGGCTACAATGTGCAGTTTTTGTATTCAGAAATCGGAAAGATACTCGGATTGGAGCAGCAGCATAATGTGATCGTCATTGGGGCTGGAAACTTGGGGCAGGCGCTTGCCAATTATCCAAAATTTAAAAAGCTGGGATTTGTGATCATTGGGCTGTTTGACATAAACCCGAAGCTTAAGGGCGAAACGCAAAGCGGAGTTCCGGTCATGATGTTAGAAGGGCTTGAGGATTTCGCCGCGCGCCATGAGATTGACATTGCGGCGCTTACGATGCCGAAAAACAACGCGGATAAGATCGCGAACCGGCTGGTAAATCTTGGCATCCATGCGATCTGGAATTTTGCCCATGTGGATTTAGATCTGGTAGATAAGGATGTCGTCGTTGAAAACGTGCATTTGTCCGACAGCTTAATGCAGCTGTCCTATAATATGAACATGCATCAAAACGCCGGGGAAATAAAGGATTTTAATGGAAAGCGTGTGGAGCGATTATGAGACCGATTGTAAACAGTGAGGAAATGAGATACCTGGACCGGCAGACGATAGAGCATTTTGGCGTGCCGTCGCTTGTGCTGATGGAGCGGGCGGCGCTTCGCGTGGTGGAAAGCATTCCAAAAAAGCTTACGCATAAAAGCAGGGTTTTGATCGTCTGCGGGAATGGGAATAACGGCGCGGACGGGCTTGCGGTCGCAAGGCTGCTTTATCAAAGAAAGTGTAAAGTTACCGTTTTACAGCTTTCAGATGATCCTGGCAAAAGCAGGCGTTCAAAAGATAATGAAACCCAGCGCGGGATATTGCTAAAATATGGCGTGCCGATCTTTAAGGACTGGCCTGATCAAAATGAAAATCAATATCAAAACCAAAATCAAAACGAAGGATACGGCTGCGTGATAGACGCGCTGTTTGGCGTAGGGCTTTCCAGAAATCTGCAAGGGGATGCAAAAGACTGGGTTCAGCGCATGAACGCGCTCTCCGGCTATAAAGTGGCGGTGGATATGCCAAGCGGGACGTCAAGCGATACGGGCAGCGTCCTTGGGGTTTCGTTTTTGGCGGATATGACCGTAACCTTTGGCTTTCAAAAGCTTGGGCAGGCGTTGTATCCGGGCAGGGAAAACTGCGGGAAGCTTGTCATTGCGGACATTGGCATTACAAACGACAGCTGGCTTAGCCGCGCGCCGAAAAGCCGGATGGTGGAAAAGCGGGATTTAAAGGGCCTGGCGAAACGACCGGCGCGCTCGAATAAAGGCGACTTTGGAAAGGCGCTTGTGATCGCGGGAAGCTTTGGGATGGCCGGAGCCGCGGTTTTATGCGCGGGGGCGGCTTACCGCGCAGGATGTGGGCTGGTGAAGGTCTGTACGCCAAAGGAAAACAGGCAGATCATACAAACGGCGCTTCCAGAAGCGATTTTATATGTGTATGACGAGGATTATTTAGAATCAAAAGAAGAAGGCATCGTAAGCCAGCTTGCCTGGGCGGACTGCATCGCGTTAGGCCCGGGGCTTGGGACGAAAGAGACGGCGTATCGTATCGTGCGTTTGGTTTTGGAGCATGCCTCATGCCCGCTTGTGCTGGACGCGGACGCTTTGAATATATTAGCGTCAGATTTAAGTGTTCTTCAAGGCTTAAAGGAAAAAGCGGTCTTAACGCCGCACATTGGCGAGATGGCAAGGCTTTGCGGGAAGCGGATACCGCAGATTTTAAAAGACCCGGTTCGCGAAGCTTACGAGTTTGCGGGGCGATTTGGAGTCACCCTCGTATTAAAGGACGCGGTGACGGTTACAGCGTCGGAAAATGGGGCGCTGTATCTGAATGGTTCCGGCTGCGCGGCGATGGCAAAAGCCGGGAGCGGCGATGCGCTTACCGGGATACTTACCGCTTTGATCGCCCAGGCTGCGCGCGGCAATTTAAAGCTTCCTGGAAAAAGAGAGGACGCTTGCGGGTTGGATGAGATCGCCGCCATTGGCGCGTACATTCATGGGCTGGCGGGAGAGGATGCGGCAAAAAGAAAAGGGGATTGCAGCATTTTGGCGGGGGATATCATCGAATCCATTGGGATTGCTCTGTCAAACGTCTAAAAAAATAGAATGAGGGATTGAATTATGCAAATCTATGACCGTGTTTATGCAAAAATAGATCTGGATGAGATCGAATATAATATAGAAGCGATGCGCCAGCTGCTAAGGCCGGATACGAAAATACTTGCGGTGGTGAAAGCGGACGGTTATGGGCATGGGGCCGTGGAGATCGCCCATACGATCGAGTCTTTTGATCATGTGTTTGGCTTTGCGGTGGCCACGGCGGAGGAAGCGTTTGTGCTGCGTCTCCATGGCGTGAAAAAGCCGATCGTCATATTAGGCTATGTGTTCCCGCAGCATTATGACAAGCTTGTGGAATGGGAAATACGCCCGGCAGTGTTTACGCTTGATATGGCGTGTCAGCTTAGGGAAGCTGCCATAAAGCAGGGCAGGGATGTCCCGATACATATAAAAGTCGATACCGGGATGAACCGCATCGGCATGGGAGTAAACGAAGAAAGCGCGAAAATAATAGCGCAGATCGCGTCCATGGAGCATATAGTGGTAGAGGGGATTTTTACTCATTTTGCCAGGGCGGATGAAGCAGACCTTTCACATGCGACGGGCCAGCTTGAAAAATTTAATCGGATGGTAGATCTGGTGGAAAAAGAAGGCGTAAAGATCCCTTACCGCCATTGCGCAAACAGCGCGGCGATCATTGGAATGCCGGATGCGTCCATGGAGCTTGTCCGGGCGGGGATCTCGCTCTATGGCATGTGGCCTTCAAACGAAGTGTCAAAGGAGCGCATAACGCTGCGTCCGGCATTGGAACTAAAAAGCCATATCGCCTATATCAAAAGGCTGGAAGCCGGGGAGAGCGTTTCTTATGGAGGAACCTATACCGCGAAAGGGACGGAGATGGTCGCGACGGTTCCGGTAGGCTATGCGGATGGCTATCCGCGCAGCCTTTCGAATAAAGGGTATGTCCTGATACATGGAAAAAAGGCTCCAATCCGCGGGCGCGTTTGCATGGATCAGTTTATGGTGGATGTGACCGACATCCCTACGGCTAAGATCGGGGATACGGTCACTTTGGCTGGAAAAGACGAGGGGCAGGAGCTTACGCTAGAAGAGCTTGGGGAGCTTTCAGGAAGGTTTCATTATGAATTTGCCTGCTGCCTTGGCAAACGCGTCCCAAGGGTTTATTATAAAAACGGAAGTCAGATCCTGCGGCGGGACAGCGTGCTGGATTTTTAAAAATCAGGCTTTGCGTGAATACACTCGATAAAAATGGAAATACTCACCGTATATCCTAATTTTACAGTGCAAAGCACATTTTTAGCACATTTTTCGAAAGGACGCCCTTTGGGTATATTGGGTAAATCTATTTTGTGGAGTGGAAAATGATAATCAGACGTGGAGACATTTATTATGCGGATTTAAGGCCAGTCGTAGGCTCAGAGCAGGGCGGCGTCCGGCCGGTGTTAATCATTCAAAATGACGTAGGCAACCTGCACAGCCCGACTGTGATCTGTGCCGCGATCACATCCCAGATGAACAAGGCGAAGCTGCCGACGCATGTGGAGCTTTCAAGCGGGCGTTACGCGCTTGTAAAAGATTCCGTTATTTTATTGGAGCAGCTTCGGACAATTGACAAAAAGCGTTTAAAGGATAAGGTATGCCATTTGGATGGAGAAGTGATGAAAAAAATCGATAAGGCGCTGTGCGTCAGTTTGCAGCTGGCGATTACATAGCGAAGCTTTATGGGTTACTTATTATTTTGCGTCGTTCTCTTGACGGAATACGATAGAAATGTTATTTTTATAGAGGAAGGAAAGCCGGAGGACGCCAGGCTTAAGATCCGGCTTTTACATAATGTAAAAAGGAGAGAAATCTATGGACGATGGCGAAAATCCCAAGGCAAATCAAGACCGCGGCAATGCAGAGCGCAACAGCTGGTTTGCGGAATTTTTAAAAAAGCTGAACCGTAAAAATGAAGACCAGGTGACGGAAAAGGACATTATTTCCATTATAAAGGAGGGGCATGAAAAAGGCGTGCTCCAGGCAAACGAAGCGGAAATGATCCACAACATTTTTGAGTTTTCCGATAAGGAAGCAAAGGACATCATGACGCATCGGAAAAACATCTGCGCGCTGGACGGCACGATGGAATTTGGACAGATGGTGGATAAAGTGCTAGATGAGCCGTTTTCCAGGTTCCCGGTGTATTTGGAGGACATTGACAATATCATTGGAGTCCTACATATCAAAGAGGTCATGGCGTTTGAGCGAAACCAGAAGCTTGCGCATACGCAGATAAAGGATATCGACGGCCTGTTTCAGGAAGGGGAGTTTATCCCGGAAACGCAAAAGATCAGCGACCTGTTCCAGAGGATGCAGTCCGATAAGCTGCATTTGGTCATCGTGGTGGACGAATACGGGCAGACCTGCGGGCTTGTGGCGATGGAGGATATTTTAGAGGAGATCGTCGGAAACATTTTTGACGAGCACGATAAGGAAAGCCATATGATCGAGCATATGCCGGACGGGTCATACATCATGCAGGGGATGACCGGGCTTGACGACGCAAAGGACGCGCTTGGCATAGAATTTGAGGAAGAGGATTACGATACGCTAAATGGCTTTTTAATTTCCAAGATTAATAAAATACCCGCCGACGGGGAAACCTTTTCGATCGAATACGGCGGATATCTGTTTGACGTGGTGAAAGTGGAAAATAAAACGGTGCAGACCGTTCGGATTACACTTGCCACCCGGCGCATAAAATGATAAAATATAGGAAGCGATAGAAAAGAGGAAAGTTTATGTCAGGACATTCGAAGTTTGCAAATATCAAGCATAAAAAAGAAAAAAATGACGCGGCGAAAGGAAAAGCGTTTACGATGATCGGGCGGGAGATCGCCATCGCCGTAAAGGAAGGCGGCGCGGACCCGGCGAATAACAGTAAGCTAAGGGATGTCATTGCAAAGGCGAAAGCCAATAACATGCCAAACGACACGATCGAGCGGGGCATTAAAAAAGCGGCGGGCGATATCGGGAACGTAAATTATGAGACGGTTACATATGAAGGATATGGGCCTGGCGGCACAGCCATTATCGTGGACGCTTTGACCGACAATAAGAACCGTACGGCCGCGAATGTGCGAAACTGCTTTTCCAAAGGGCAGGGGAGCATCGGCTCTCAGGGCTGCGTTTCTTATATGTTTGATAAGAAAGGGCAGATTATTATTGACAAAGAGGAATGTGAGATCGATTCGGATGATCTGATGATGGCGGCGTTAGACGCGGGCGCGGAGGATTTCAACGAGGAGGAGGACAGCTTTGAGATATTGACCGCTCCCGATGATTTTGAAGCCGTGCAGGAGGCTCTATTAAAGCAGCAGGTCGCGATGGCGCAGGCGGAGGTTACGATGCTGCCGCAGACCTATGTGACCCTGGCAAAGGAAGAAGACATTACGAATATCCAGCGCATTTTGGATTTCTTAGAAGAGGACGATGACGTGCAGACGGTGTACCATAACTGGGATGAAGCGTTACAGGAGGAATAGCGGGATAAAGGAAGCGTGCGCGAAAGCGCATAACCATATAAAAAAACAGAGGGGGTTGTTATGAGAAAGATTCTATTTGCAGCATCAGAGTGCGTGCCTTTTATTAAAACGGGAGGGCTTGCGGACGTATGCGGCGCGCTGCCAAAAGAGTTTGACAAGGAAAACTGGGATGTGCGGGTTGTCATTCCAAATTATTCATGCATTCCAGAAAAATACCGGAATGATTTTCAGTATGTGACGCATTTTTACATGGGCACAGGGCCGATGCTTCCGGAAAAATACGTCGGCATATTAAAATATGAATACCAGGGCGTGACGTTTTATTTTATTGACAATCAGGAATATTTTAACTGCGCGGTGCCATACGGCGATATCCGTTATGACATTGAGAAATTTATTTTCTTTGACAAAGCCGTATTGTCCATGCTAAAGGCAATTGATTTCCGCCCGGATCTCATTCATTGCCACGACTGGCAGACCGGCCTGATTCCGGTTTATCTGAAAAATGAATTCCAGGGGGATGGCTTCTATTGGGGCATTAAGTCCATTATGACGATCCACAACCTGAAATTCCAGGGCATTTGGGACAGGAAGGTCATCCAGGGGTTAAGCGGCCTTACCGACAACCTGTTCGTTCCAGACAAGCTGGAGTTTAAGCGGGACGCAAATATGCTAAAGGGCGGGCTGGTGTATGCGGATTACATAACGACGGTCAGCGACACTTACGCGCAGGAGATCCAAACGCCGTATTATGGCGAAGGCTTGGACGGCCTGCTTTCCGCAAGGCATATGGATATGCAGGGCATTGTAAACGGCATCGACGTGGACGTATACAATCCGGCGACAGACCCGAAGATTTACTGCAATTACACAATTGATAACTGGCGTAAGAAGAAAGTGAACAATAAAGTGAAGCTGCAAGAGGAATTAGGGCTTGCGGTGGACAAAAAGAAGATCGGAAGAGCACACGTCTGAACTCCAGTCACTACCGAGGATCTC
>CANDMI010000099.1 GCA_947385775.1 uncultured Eubacterium sp.
CGAAAGCCCCGAAAAAGGCTTCCGCGCCGACGCTTAAATCAAAGAAAAAAGGAAAGCTGAAAGTCACGTATAAAAAAATAAAGGGCGCGGCGGGCTATGAGCTGCAATACTGCGCGAACAAGAAATTTACGTCCAAAAAGACAAAGCGGCTTGGAAAATCAGAGAGCGGAAAAACCATTTCCGGGCTAAAAGCTGGAAAGAAATATTACGCCAGAGTGAGGGCGTATAATGTAGATTCCATGGGGAATAAGCTGTATGGGAAATACAGTAAGGCAAAGGGCGTGAAAATAAAAGGCTAAATGAAAATTTAGCGCAAAAATAAACCGGGATGCATGGCGGGGGGCTGTGCATCCCATAATCAAATCCGGATTGGCGAAAAGACGCAAAGCGGATGGCTGGATAGGGAGGATAAGGAATGGAGAAGATAAAAAAGATAGTGGTGATATTTATGGCGGTATGCATAGCGCTAAATCTTGCGGTTGTGCCTGGCGGCAGGCAAAAGGCGCAGGCGGCGGAGTTATCGTCTGGTAATTGTACATACAAAGTTTTAGATGCAGAAACCGGGACGATCGAGATTGATAAATACACAGGGACGGATAGCGTAGTGGAAATTCCGGATACGATTGATGGGAAACGTGTGGTAAGTATAGGAACAAGCGCGTTTCAAGGATGCGCCGGCCTTACAAGCGTTTCGGTAACGGAAAACGTACAAAGCATAGGAAGCAATGCTTTTTTTGGATGCAGCAATTTATCAAATATTACAATACCGGATAGAGTAACAAGCATCGGCAGTTATGCCTTTTATGGGTGCAGCAGCTTGACGGGGATTAGGATACCGTCAGGCATAACAAGCTTAGAAAGCAATGTATTTTCTCTTTGCACAGGATTGCGGGAAATTACGATTCCATATAGTGTGACCAGCATAGGGAGACAGGCTTTTTATTGTTGCGCTGGTCTGACGGAAATCAAAATTCCGGGCAACGTAAAAAGCATCGGAGTTTCTGCATTTGAATCATGTATAAATTTAACAGAAATCACGATTTTAGATGGAGTGGAGAGCATTGGGGATTCCGCTTTTAAAGGATGTACAGCCTTGAATAAAGTGAACTATTCCGGTACGCAGGAACAGTGGGATAAATTAGGGGTAGGGGCTGCAAATGGAAATGAAGCGCTTGCGACTGCCGTAAAAAAATATGAACAGGTTCAGGCTTATTATGGATATGAAATTCTTAAGGACGGTACGATAGGAATTACAGAGTATATTGGGCCGGATTCTAAAGCGGTAGTGGATATACCGGAAAGAATCGATGGAAAAAGCGTGACGGTTATAGGAGAGGCGGCTTTTTCGGAACATACAGGATTCAATGAAATTGTGATTCCACAAAGCGTATCCGAAATTGGCGAAACGGCTTTTCAGGGCTGCACAGGCTTATCGAAGATAAATCTGCCAGATAAAATAACAGCCATAAGCGATTCTCTTTTTCGGGGCTGTACAAGCTTGAAAACGATTCATCTGTCAGAGAATGTAACAAACATAGCTTTATATGCGTTTGCGGAATCTGGCTTGGAGGAAATTACAATTCCGGGAAATGTGGTAAACATGGGAATACAAGCGTTTGGCGATTGCCATAGCTTGCGAAAAGTTGTTTTATCCAATGGGATTCCATATGTGGGAATAGATTCTTTTAATGGTTGTACAAGTTTAAGGGAAATTACATTTCCAGACAGTGTAACGGAAATATTAGAAGGAGCTTTTGCTCGCTGTACAAGCCTGACAAATGTTACGCTGCCAAGTGGTATGACGCTTATAGCCCCACGTGTTTTCTGTGCATGTACAGGATTAAAAGAGATTACGATCCCATCCAGTGTGACGAAGGTGATGGCAAGTGCATTTGCAGAATGCACAGAGTTAAAAGATATAAATTTTTTGGGTACAAAAGAGCAATGGGAGAAGATAGTAAAAGATTATGATGATTCCGATGAGTGTTTTGACAACGCTACCGTCCACTACGCCGAAACCCCGGATGGAACATTCCAGGATTTTCAATACCATACATTATCTGACGGCACGATTGAGATTACAAAATATAACGGAACTGGCAAAAGCGCGGAAATACCGGAGAAAATAAACGAAAAAAGCGTAACGGGCATCGCAAGCTCTGCGTTTGCCGGCTGTAGCGCGTTGGAGACGATTACGATTCCTGTTAGCGTGAAAAGCATCAAAGAAAATGCGTTTTTGGGCTGTGAGAGCTTAAAGGTTGTAAATTATGCTGGCACAAAACAACAGTGGGATCAGATTCAGATAGCGGAAACTGGCAATCTGCCATTATTGAATGCCGCCGCCGTTCCAAGCGGAGACTATACCTATAAATATTTGGAGGATGGAACTGTCGAGATTAAAAAATATGTTGGGGCGGATTCCAAAACAGAAGCGGAAGCGCCGGAAAAGATAAATGAAAAAAGTGTGACGAGTATAGGGGAGAGCGCTTTTGAAAAATGCAGTAATTTGAAAAAAATCACGTTGCCAAACAGCATAACGAATATAGGAAATTCAGCATTTGCGGATTGTGAAAATCTGAAAGAAATTACAATTCCAATTAGTGTGACAAGCATAAAGGGAAGCGCGTTTTCCAGATGCACGGGCTTAAGCGACGTTTATTATCCTGGCACAGAAGAACAGTGGAAAAAAATAAGCATCGATGCAACTGGAAATGAAGCTTTACAAAAAGCGACCATTCATTACAACTACGGGCAAAAGCCAGAAATACCAGACGAGCCTGTGATTGAAGAAACCGTGGACGCAAAGCAGGCCTTAGAAAGCCTAAAAGCAGGCGACGCCCTGGCTTTGCTTCCGGCTTTCCAGCCATATTTATCGGAAACTCAGATCGACACGATGGAAAGCTATCTCTACACCTGGCTTGCGGAGATTAACTATGCTTATCAGTATTCCGGAAACAGCGACGTAAAAGAGCGCCTTCGGAAAAAAGCGGGCATCGACCCTAAGGGGGATTTTACTTCTGGAATGGAAACAGCGATCACGCACATTTCGGTGGACACAAAATACGGCAAAAAGACATTCGAGATCACGCTTGACCTGGGCAAGCCGGATGCAAGCGGCAGCCTGTACCCGTCATACGGCGCCATGCGCTATGAATTGCTGCAAAAAGACGGCGTTCCAGGCGACGTGACAAAAGACGGGCGGATTGGAAAAGCCGGGTATGCCGATATCGGAGCGTTTGTAAAAAGCTTCGCGAAATCCGCCGAGGACACGCTGCACGGCACGTACCAGTGGAAGGAGCTGGACGCAGAGATGACCGCGGGGGTCTTGGCGGATAAGACGATCGCGGAGATCATTGGAAACAAGAAAGGCTCCTTTTCCGACGGAACGTTCGTCATATATGAAAAGCCGCTTTTCGCCTACAGCAAGAAGGTCACGATCGCCTGCCCGGTTGACGTGCGGGTGTTTACGATGGAAGGCAAAGAGGCGGGAGCGATTGTAAACAATCAGGCGAGCGAAAAAGACGAGCATGTCAGGCTGGACGTGAACGGGGACGTAAAGACCGTTTACCTAAGCGGCAACGATTATTACCTGGACCTGCGCGGCACGGGGACAGGGAAGATGAATTACACAGTGGAGGAGATCGCCAACGAGGACGTGTGCCGCAACGTGCAGTTTTTGGAATTGCAGTTGAAAAAAGACCTGCAATACGAAGGCTATGTGTTCCGCCCGTTAAACATCGACAGCGACCTGTACGCGCTGCGGAAGGTGGAAGGCTCTGAAAAAGAGACGGTCTTTTCCGATAAGGACTCCTATGAGGCGCTGTTTAAAAAGGTGCAGGGCCTTACCTTAAGCCATGGGGAGGCGACGCTGGATAAAAACCGCAAGGTGCAGCTAAACGCCACCCTGTACCCGCTGGACGCGAGCAACAAAGGCTTACAGTGGACGGCCGACAACCAGTCCGTCTTATCCGTGGACGAAAACGGCCTAGTGACGGCGGTGGGCGCGGGGAGCGCGACGGTTACGGTGTCGACGAAAGACGGCAGCTTCCTAAAGCAATACTGCGTTTTTAACGTAAAAGGCGGCGACAATGGCAATAACAATGGCAATGGCTCAAACGGCAATGGAACGGGAAGCAACGGCGGGAGCGGCTCAAATGGAAATAGCTCAAACGGCAATGGAGCGGGAAACAGCGGCAGTCCGGGAACCTCGGACAATGCGCCGGATAACTCCAAGCCATCTTTAGAGCCGGAAACCCCGCCAGTCGTGACCGCGCTGCATTACGTCCTGCAATTTCAGACAAACGGCGGCGTAAACCTAAGCCGCAGGACGATGACGCTGCTTGCGGACGATAACCCTGGCATTATGCCAAAGATCCAGAAAAAAGGCTATGTGTTTGACGGCTGGTACACGCAGCAAAGCGGCGGGGAGCGGATCACAGGGGACAAGCCGCTAAAGGCGGCGGCGACGCTGTATGCGCACTGGACAAAGGCGAAAGCCCCGAAAAAGGCTTCCGCGCCGACGCTTAAATCAAAGAAAAAAGGAAAGCTGAAAGTCACGTATAAAAAAATAAAGGGCGCGGCGGGCTATGAGCTGCAATATTCCGCAGACAAGAAATTCACGTCCAAAAAGACGAAGCGGCTTGGAAAATCAGAGAACGGAAAAACCATTTCCGGTTTAAAAGCTGGAAAGAAATACTACGCCAGAGTGCGGGCGTACAATGTAGATTCCATGGGGAATAAGCTGTATGGGAAATACAGCAAGGCTAAGGGCGTGAAAATAAAAGGGTAACGGCGTTTTTAAGGAGCGATCAGGAATTAAATCAGGAGAAATGGCTTTGGATATCGCTTTAGCCACAGAAAGGAAGAGGCAATGCTTTCATTTGAAATTGTAACAAAGCCCGGGGAACGGGAATATAACGAGGACTACACAGGAGCCAGAAAACGCGGGAGCGCCTATTGCTTTGTCCTTGCCGACGGCCTTGGGGGGCATGGCGGCGGGGATGAAGCGTCCAGGCTGGTTTGCGAATGCATATTACAGGATTTTGCAAAAAACGGGGAAGCGTCCGGGGAATATTTAAGCGATTGCTTTGAAAAAAGCCAGTGGGCGCTTTTGGAGCGGCAAAAGAAGCAAAGAAGGATGCGGGAGATGAAAACGACGCTGACCGTCCTTTTGGCGGACGCTGACCGCATCCAGTGGGGGCATATCGGAGATTCCAGGATCTATTACTTTCAAGATAAAAAGCTAAAGAGCCGAACCCTTGACCACAGCGTGCCGCAAATGCTTGTGAACGCCGGAAAGTTAAAGGAGAAAAAAATCAGGGGACACGCGGACCGAAACCGCCTGCTGCGCGTAATGGGAATCGAATGGGACGAGCCAATGTATGAGGTCGCACAGCCTATAAGGCGCCTGGGCGGGGAATCGTTTTTGCTTTGCTCCGACGGTTTTTGGGAGTGGATAGAGGAAAAGGCCATGCAGCGGCTTTTAAAAAAAGCGGCGCACCCCGGAGAGTGGCTTTCTATGATGGAGCAGGCGGTGTTAAAACAGGGAACGGGACAGCATATGGATAATTACTCCGCGATCGGGATATTTTTGTAGCCGCGGCGTAATCTATGCCTTGTAAAATCAATTGTATTAGCTTATAATGAAAGAAAAAAGGGAAGAGAAAATCTGGTTTGTGATATTTATTATTTTAGGAGGGGGATGGTCATGCCGGCAACCGTAAATGCCATTCGATTGTAAAAGAAGAAGGAGTCGAATTAACGAATTAAATGGAACGGCAGGTTTTTAATAGAATACATATTCAAGAAAGGAAAAGGCTATGAAAGACAAAAGGAATTATCTATTTTACCTATTGGTCACGATACTGTTTGTCTGCACGGCGCGCGTTGATGCCGTAAACGCGGAGGGTTCTCCGTCCCTGTCCGCGTCGGCAAGCGCGGCGAGCGTTAAGGAAGGTGGTCTTGTGAATGTAAGCGTAAATCTAAGCGGCAATCCATCTATCAGCACCTTTGGCGCGGCTTTGGGCTATGACAGCAGCGTGTTAAGCTATGAGGGCGTTTCCTGGAACGGCGACTTTTCTGGAAGCGATATGCAAATGGCGTCTGATACAGGAAGCGAGGTCAATTTATCCGTTGTCTGCGAGGAAAGCTATTCTGCGGACGGCGCGATCGCGACGGTAAAATTCCGCGGGGTTTCGGATGCGGCTTCTATCCCGGTCACATTGTCGTTGAGGGATATGTCGGACGCGGATTTAGAAGCGGTTACCGAGTGCAAGGTTTCTGGCAAGGTGCGCGTGCCGCAAAGCGCTTCTGACACAACGGGAAAAACGAATCAGGCGGATAAATCCAAGCCAGCCGCAAACGACAAGCCGAAAAAAGAAAACGGCGCAAATGCCGAAAATAACAAAAATACGCAGGGCGCGTCCCAGGATGGCGCTGCGAATACGGCGGCTTCTTCAACTGCATCTAATTCATCTAACGCGACGGATACGGCTTCTGCGAATGCCGCAGGCGCGGCCGCGAATACCGCTTTGACGAATGCCTCCAGCCAGGGGAATAAGACCGTCTCGTCCAACGCGGCGGGCGCGGTTACGGCTCAGGCGAAAAACATGTCGGAAAGCGGCGGTCAGGGAGCCGTACAAAAGGCGCAGGCGGTCACGGTTTTGGAGACTGGAAGCGCAAAGCCGGATCAAAGCTATAAGACCGGAGGGGGGATCGGAAACGACATATTTTTGATCCTTGCCGCGGCGTGTGGGATTTTTTCGCTGCTCCTTTTGGTTTTGAAACGCGGGGAGGATCAGAAGTGAAAAAAAGAAACAAGGCAGCGGCGTTTTTCGTAAGTTTGCTTGCGGTTATTTTCCTGGGTTCCCTTGAGGCGTACGCCAAGTCTGCTTGGGACATTGAAAATACGCTGGATGCGTCGCAGTGCCAGCAGGGCGGCAGCGTTATGATGTCTGTGAAGCTAAAGGGCGGTGATGAAACGTCCAAACAGGAAACCATTTCTATCGTATCGATGGAAGGCGTGCTGGAATATGACAACAGCTTATTTTCTGTGGAAAAAGCGGACATTTTTCCGGCAGAGGGCGAAAAAGTGCAATCCTGCTCCTTTAACCCGTCTACGGGGGGATTTGCCGTTTCCTATACTTCCGCTGTTACGGTGAAGGACGCTGGGGTGATGCTGCAAATCCGTCTGCACACGCAAAAGGACGCGACGGTTGGCAAGACGACGCTTTGCGTTACGCAAATGAAGTGGAGCGGAGAGATGGGCCAGCAGGAGGAGGAAATCCAGCACCGCGTGCCTGCGAGCGTCCAGATTTCAAAGGCGAAAAAAACGGAGATTACAGGCGACGTGAACCGGGACGGAAAAGTGAACCTGACGGACGCAAAGCTTGTCATCCGGTATTTTAACGGCACAAAAAAGCTGAACAAACAGCAGAAAAAGAATGCGGATGTAAACGGGGACGGCAAAGTGAATCTGACGGACGCAAAGCTGATCATGCAATACTATAATGGAGAAATCGATGGATTTTAAAGAGGCGTAAGGCGCGGGAGGCGGGCAATGGCATTCGACTGGACGCAGGAAGAAAAAACTCTTTACAATATAAAAAGGCTGATTGCCATTGTTCAGGACATGGACGAGCGGGCGTTGCTAATTTGCTGCCAGAAATTGCGGCAAAACCAGGCGAAAGTATTGCCTGGGCGGATTGGCGGGGCGTTTTTGCGAGAAGTGGAAGCGGCGGCAAAAATAAAAAAAGAGCCGCGGTCGGATCTGTGGACGGATTTATCGCATGACGCGGACTGCCTGTTTCGCTTGCTGCGCAAATACAAAAGCCTGGATGAAAACGCATGGCGCGCGCTTTTGCCCAGGTTAGAGGGCCTGCAAAGCAAGAGCTTGGACTCTGGGCTTGGAAAAGCGTTTATCCTGACATTAAAGGAAAAAACAGAAAACGAAAGGCAGCTGGAAAAAATTGCCGCATGGCTGATGGAAGAAGACGCGGGGCAAAAGAAAAAAACAAATGGGATACGGCGGCGTTTCCTGCCGGCGCAGCTGCAAAAGACAGCGGTTTTCGTGTTCGCATGTCTTTCGGCTTGTTTTTTGACGATATGGCTTTATGGCCAGATAAAACGAAATAACAGCAACCTGGATTTACAGCGGATGAAAACGCTTGCTGCCCAGGAATCCGCTTTTGAGGAAATGAAAGGAAAGGAATTAGAGTCTGATGAAGCAGAGCTTTGGAATTACGCGCAAAACAAATCGGCGCACAAAATAAAGCAGAATGGGCGGCATCCAAAAAAGCTGCCCCAGTACAGGGAAATGTCTGAAAAATACCCGGAGATTTACGGATGGCTGAAAATACCGGATACGCAAATTGATTTTCCGGTTATGAAATCTGGACTAGAGCGGGAGGAAGGATTTTATTTAGATCATAATTTTGCAGGCGAGGATTCCGCGGAGGGAGCGTTGTTTGTGGATGAAAAAAGCAGCGCGTACCCACAGGATTCCAATACCGTAATTTACGGCCACAATATGAAAAACGGGCATATGTTTGGATCTTTGCTGTTTTATACGGACGCGGATTACCTAAAGGCGCACAGCAAAATTTATTTTGACACGCTTTATGAAACAGGGGAATACGAAGCGGTGGCGGTTTTAAAAACAAGGCTGCGAAACGAAACGGAACCGGGATTTCGCTATTATCGTTTTTTTCATTATGAGAATAAAAAAGAATTTCAGCAATGCCAGCGTTTCATAGAGCAAAACCGCCTATTTGAGACGGGAAGCAAGTTACAATATGGGGATAAAATATTGATGCTTTCCACCTGCGAGTATTCCCAGGAGAACGGGCGGCTTGTGGTCGTTGCAAGAAAGCTTTAACGCAGTTTATTTATGGCAGCCGTATCAGGGTACAGCATCAAGATACAGCTGCCATTTGTTTTTATGCGCAGGAGCGCATGTGGAAATTTGCTGCGGGCGCCACATGCGGGCCGCGCGATTTAAAGTCCATATTCGTCTAATAATTGTCGCTGAAATTGCGCGTCACAGATAGAGCGTTTTAAATCGTCGATGCGGTTGTCGCGCATCAGAAATTCATTTAACTGATTGATGCGCTGTCCACCCAATTTCATGCCCCGCTGTTCACCTAACTTCATGCCCCGCTGTTCGCCTAATTTTATGCCCCGCTGTTCGCCTAATTTTATGCCACGTTGCTCTGCTTCATACAGAAATTGATCATGGTCGCGGATGGCTTTTTCACGGGCTTCGTATTCCATTCTTTTTTGCTTGTCCTGGCTGATGATCTGTAATTGATCGTATGCGCTTTTTATATAAGGGTCTTTTTCGGCGATCATGTCAAACTCCTCTCTTTTTTCTGCATTGATAAATTTCGCCCAAAGCTCAATATTGCTGCACCCGTCCCGCAGTTTTTTTGGGAGCTTTGGAAGCTCGATTACATGAAATTCCATTTTGTCTGTATAGATAAAATGCCTTGTGTCCTCTAATATGTGGAACACAGAATAAAAATCTGGATGATCATGGAAAAGGGTGAAGTCAAGGATGCTGATGCTAACGCATTTTTTTAAAGCGTCATATTTTTGTCCTTTTTCAATCTGCTCCGCATACATTTTGGATATATAAAACAAGGCGCGGTCGGCCCATATGTTTAGCTTAGACAACTGAATTTCTGTATTGATCTGCGTATTGTCGTTCATAAGGATACGAACGTCTAAGATGCCGAGCTTATCGTCTTCATGGATTTTACGCAAATGCGGATTTAATATTTGGGTTTTTGTAATGTCTTTTGGGTTTAAGTGCAGCATAGCGGCTAAAAAACCGACGCGTGCTTTTTCATCCTCCATGATCTCTTTAAAAGCGAAATCGATTTTTGGCTTCATTAAAAATTCATCCATTTTTCCAGCCGCCCTTTCTAAATGAAACCTTTTCTGATACCTATATTATACGAACCGCGCAAATGGAAGTCAATGGAAAGTAACCTAAAATTGTATCGGTTCGTAGGACTTTAGTTATTTTTCATGGGGTGGAGCTCTAACGTGTAGATCATCAATAATAGAGCGTTATTCGGCAGTTTGGGGTTGGGATAATTTGAAGGTTTGTGCTGCCTGGACGCTGGAAGCAAGCCGAGAGCCTGTCTGGATGTTCCGGCTCCAGGATGTAAGAAGCTCTAAACATTCTGTATCGGGGTTACCGAGACCGGACGGACCGGAGATTGACCGACATCCATGGCGCAATCTCCTTTTTCGTGCATCCCTGCCCGAAAATCCTGTTTGTAGACAGAATGTCAAGAGCTTCTAACATCCCTACGCAAGTCACATCCGGACAGGCTCTCGGCTTGCTTCCGGCTGGTTATCGAAAATTTAAATGTTTCAAAACTGCCTGCCAATAACTTGCGACTTTTGCCAGTATAAAATTCCAGGAATATGCAATTGGCATATAGAGGAAAAATGGAGCTGGTTAGGAAAAATAACGGAAAGCTTTTGAAAAACAGCTGGAAACAGGCGGCAGACCCGTCCGGATGTGACTGTGCAGGGATGTTAGAAGTTCTTGGCATTCTGC
>CANDMI010000100.1 GCA_947385775.1 uncultured Eubacterium sp.
AGATCCTCGGTAGTGACTGGAGTTCAGACGTGTGCTCTTCCGATCTCCTGTCTGGGGCGTATGAAAGCATTGCCCCGGGCAGGCCGCGCAACTCCCCTCTCCAAGCGTTCGGCCCGCTATAACCCTAAAATCTTATTCCAGATTATCTTCCTCCAACGCCGCAACAATCCGCTCCACCGCTTCCTCGATCCCGCAGGAGCTCGTATCCACTGTCAGATCCGGCTGCTTAGGCTTTTCATACACGCTGGTAATCCCTGTGAAATTTGGGATCTCCCCCTGCCTTGCTTTCTGATACAATCCCTTCACGTCCCGCTTCTCGCATTCCTCCAGCGGCGTGCTGACATAAACCTCAAAAAAATCATCCCCGATAATTTCCTTCGCGTTGCGCCTGTCCTTATGGTAAGGCGAAATAAACGCCGTAAGCACGATAAGCCCCGCATCGTTCATCAGCTTTGCCACTTCCGCGATCCTGCGGATATTTTCGACCCGGTCGACCTCTGAAAATCCAAGGTTGCGGTTTAAGCCCATGCGGATGTTATCGCCATCAAGGAGCATCGTATGTTTACCCATTGCCACCAGCCTTTTTTCAACCGCATTTGCAAGCGTGGATTTCCCGGAGCCGGATAAGCCGGTGAACCAGATGGTCTTTGGCTTCTGGCCTTTTTGCTCGGAACGCATTTCCTTTGTGATATCCGTTTCCTGCCATACCAGGTTGTTGGACCGCCTTAAAGTATGCTGCACAACGCCGCAGCCGGATGTCATATTTGTAAGGCGGTCTATGAAAATAAAGCTGCCCAGCTCCCTGTTTTTTTCAAACTCGTAAATGGCGCATTTTTCAGACAGCATCACGTCGCATACGACCAGCTCATTTTTATAAACCTGCTCCGCCGGAATATGGTCTCCTGTGTTCACGTCGATTTTATATTTGATCTGCATAACGGAGGCCGGAAGCAGCTTTGTCCCCAGCTTCACCCAGTAATTTCTGCCAGACATCAGCGGCTTGTCATCCATCCATAATGCCTGGGCCGTAAACATATTTGCCACCTCTACGTTAGAATCGCGGCATAATACGCAGCCCCTGGAAATATCCACCTCCTGGTCCAGCTGTATCGTAACCGGCTGTCCCGCCTGGGCGGTTTGCGCGCTTACATCCGCCACATGGATGCCGGTCACATGGGCGCTTTCGCGGCTTGGCAATACCTTGATTTCATCGCCGATACGCACTTCCCCTGTCTCGATCTGGCCCTGGAAGCCGCGGAACGTATGATTCGGCCTGCTGACGCGCTGGATTGGCATGATAAATTCCTGGCCTTCGGACAGGTTTGTCACTTCAATCTGCTCTAAATAGGAAAGCAGCGTTTCACCTTTGTACCACAGCATATGGCTGGATTTCGTTGTAATGTTGTCGCCCTCTGTGGCGGATACCGGAATGATGCGAAGGCTTTCCACCGAAAATTCAGATAAAAACCGCTTGATATCCCGCGTGATCTTTTCATAAATCCGTTTATCGTAGTAAACCAGATCCATTTTGTTCACCGCAAATACGAAATGGCGGATGCCCATCAGCGAACAGATCCGCACATGGCGCCTTGTCTGGATCAGCATCCCCTGGGTTGCGTCCACCAAAATGACTGCCAAATCTGCAAAAGACGCGCCGACTGCCATATTCCTTGTATATTCTTCATGCCCAGGCGTGTCCGCAACAATAAAGCTGCGGTTTTCTGTCGTAAAATAGCGGTACGCCACGTCAATCGTAATCCCCTGCTCCCGCTCCGCCATCAGTCCGTCCAGCAGCAGGGAATAATCGATCGCCCCTTCCCTGCTCCCGATTTTACTGTCCAACTCCAGCGCTTTTTCCTGATCCGCGAAAATCAGCTTTGCGTCATACAGCATATGGCCTATCAATGTAGATTTTCCGTCGTCCACGCTGCCGCATGTGATAAATTTCAACAAACTTTTCATATTTAGAAATACCCCTCCCTTTTGCGTCTTTCCATGCTTCCTGCCGCTTCGTGGTCGATAACGCGGCTTGTCCGTTCTGAAGTCACAGCTTGCAGCGTCTCGTCGATGATCTCCTCTAATGTATCCGCATCGGATTCACAAGCCCCGGTCAGCGGGTAACAGCCCAGCGTGCGGAACCGCACTTTTTTCATAACGACCTTTTCGTCCGGGCGCAGCTTCATGCGGTCATCGTCCACCATAATGATATTTCCGTCCCGGTATACGACGGGCCTTTCCTTTGCAAAATACAGCGGCACAATATCGATGTTTTCCTGCAAAATATACTGCCAGATATCTTTTTCCGTCCAGTTGGACAACGGAAATACCCGGATGGATTCCCCTTTGTTGATTTTCGTATTATAAGATTTCCACATCTCCGGCCTCTGATTTTTCGGGTCCCATGCGTGCTGCGCATTGCGGAATGAAAAAATACGCTCCTTCGCCCTGGATTTTTCCTCGTCCCTTCTGCCGCCGCCAAACGCCGCCGTAAACCCATGCAGGTCAAGGGCCTGCTTTAACGCCTGGGTTTTCATAATGTCCGTATAGGCGGAGCCATGGTCGAAGGGGTTGATCCCCTGGTCTACGCCTTCCTGGTTGGTATAGGTTAACATCTCGATTCCAAGCTCTTTTGCGGTCTTATCCCGGAACTGGATCATCTCTTTAAATTTCCAGGTCGTATCGATATGCAAAAACGGAAACGGCGGTTTTTCCGGATAAAATGCCTTCATCGCCAAATGCAGCATTACCGAGCTGTCTTTTCCAATGGAATACAGCATCACAGGCTTTTCGCATTCCGCCGCCACCTCCCGGATAATATAGATTGCTTCTGCTTCTAATTGTTCCAAATGCGTTAATTCTCTCATATTTTTCCTTATTCATACCTCTCTGCCGCCACAAAACCGCGCGGCGGCTATTCCTAAATTTCCAATTTTAATGCCACAGGCATATTTATACCATAGGCATACGCGTTTAAAAAATGATCTGCCGCTTTTTGAAAAAAGTGGAAATTTATTGGCAGATCAACTAGCGCGCAGATATAGTTTACAGCATAAATGTGGCATTTATGTGACATTTTCATAAATTATGCCAATCCCATAAAACTAAACGAAAAAGGCAGACAAAAAGCCCTCGCTTATCATCCGCCCTTTTCTATGCCCTGTATGGCAGTTTCTTTAAAAATACTCCCTGAGTTTTTCCATCCTGTGATAGGCAAGCCCGTTTTTGGTATAGCCGCTCGTCGTATAGGAAATTTCCCGGCCCGACATATCCTCACACGCCTGCTGCAACACGTCGTGAAAGCTCTGAGATTTTTTCTTTGCCGGCATCCGCCCCGTGTCTTCCTTGCGCTTGGAAACGGTGTCGTGCAAATTCGTTACGAAAATCACGTTTTCAATCCGAAATAAAGGCCCATTTGCTGCTTTACTCCCCTCCTTGGTTGTAAATTTCAACAGTGTCCGGCTAAGGCAATCCGCCCCAGCTTCGAATTTTATATTACCGCGACTTTTCTTGTTATTATAGTTATCGGCATATTGGGGCAAAAAATTATATTCATATTGAAATTAAAGTCAATCTAAGATAAAGCGGCGAACGATTTCGCCTACGGCCCCCTGGTTATTGTCCTTTTCGCAGATGTAATCGGCGAAGGCGCGGGCGTCCGGGTGGGCGTTTGCAGGCACGGCGGAGGTTCCTGCCATCTGTAAAAGCGCGACATCGTTTCGCTCGTCCCCGGCCGCTACAGAATTTTCCACCGGAATGTCCAGGTATTCACAGAGCTTTTTTAGCCCCATGCCCTTCGTGGCCCCAATGGGGCAGTACTCCAGATATTCGTCGCAGGAAAAAAAACTGGTCATAAAATCTTTCGTCCATGCCGCGTTTTCCTGCTGAAATTTTACCAGGCGTTCATGTCCGGTAAGGCTTGCGACGATCACCTTTGGCGGATCTTCTTTTAAGCATTGGCGGACGCACCCTTCTTTTGCTTTATACGCAAGCTTTGTCGTTTGTATGTAAAAATCCAGCTCCGGCAAATGGCTCTCCGTTAATATCGTATCGTCCGCCCGGTCATAGGTATGGGCGTAAAGCCCCGCTTCCCGCGCTTTTTGCATCAATTCCAATACCGGCCCGCGCGGGATGGACGCATATGAAATGATCTGGCCTTTTGACGGGTCATACAGTACGCCGCCATTAAAGGCAACGGTATAGCAGCCCGTCCGGTTCAGGTCGAACTGTCTTGCCACCTGCATTGCGCTCGTAAGTGGCCGCCCCGTGCATATGGCAAAGAAGTTGCCTGCCAAAAGCAGCTCGTCAACCGCCTGCTTTGCGCTTTGCTCGATTTCTTTACGGTCGTCCAATAACGTCCCGTCCAAATCGGAAAATAAAATCTTTTGTTTTTTTTCCATAACCCTTTCCTATTCCACCGGTTCTGCCGGGATAAATACCCGGTCCTGATACGTTTTCTTTTGTCCAGGCAGCTCGAACTCCGCTTCCCTGCAAAAAATTTCCTGGGAATTGATCAGCACCTTGCCCCGCTTGTCTATTTTTTCATATGTGCCGTCCTGCTGCAATACATGCGCTTTGACATTGTCCTCAAACTCTACGTCCAGGATGTGCAATACCTTCTTTTGCAGCTCCTCGTCCAATACCGGGAATACGATCTCCACCCGGCGGTCTAAGTTACGCGGCATCCAGTCGGCGCTGCCCATGTAAACCTCCTCGCACCCGTTATTGCAGAAATGGAAGATCCGGCTGTGCTCTAGGAAATTGCCTACGATGGAGCGCACATGGATGTTTTCACTGACATTTGGAATGCCGGTCTTTAAGCAGCAAATGCCCCGGATCAAAAGCTGGATCCGCACGCCTGCCGTAGACGCTTCATACAAAGCTTCGATCATTTCCTTATCGCAAAGGGAGTTCATTTTTGCCCGGATAAACGCAACCTTTCCTTCCCTGGCATGTTTGGTCTCCCTGCGTATCAGCTTCAAAAACTTTTTGCGCAGCCACAGCGGGGCAACCGCCAGATCGTTCCAGCTAAGCGGCTCCGAATAGCCGGATAACATATTAAACACCGCCGTCGCATCCTCCCCGATGGCCTCAGAGCAGGTCAAAAGCCCGCAGTCTGTGTAAAGCTTCGCCGTGGAATCGTTGTAATTTCCGGTTCCAAGATGCACGTAACGGCGGATGCCAGCTTCTTCCCTGCGCACAACCAGCGCGATCTTGCTGTGGGTCTTTAACCCAACAATCCCGTAAATGACATGGCACCCCGCGTGCTCCAGCTTTTTCGCCCATACGATATTGTTTTCTTCATCAAAACGGGCTTTTAATTCCACAAGCACCGATACCTGCTTTCCGTTTTCCGCCGCCTGAGCAAGGGAGGCGATGATCGGGGAATTTCCGCTGACACGGTACAGCGTCATTTTAATCGCAAGCACCTGCTCGTCATTCGCCGCCTGGCGTATAAACTCGATGACCGGGTCAAAGCTCTGGTACGGATGGTGCAGCAAAATATCCCCCTTTTGGATAGCGTCAAAAATGTTTTCCCCAGGCAGAATTTCCGGCACAAGCTGCGGCTTATGCGCCGCGTAGCGCAGATGGTCGCAGTTCTCCAACCCATACATTTTCATCAGGAATGTAAAATCGATCGGCCCATTTATATGGAAGATATCCTGTTTATTTTCCACATGCAGCTCATCCCGTAAAAAGGAAAGCAGCTTTTTATCTATCCCGTCCTCGACCTCCAGCCGGATGACCTCCCCACGCTGGCGTTTCTTTAACTGCTTTTGGATTTCCTGCAATAAATCCTCCGCCTCGTCTTCGTCTATGGAAAAATCCGCGTCGCGCATGATCCGATACGGATACGCGCACAGAACCTTATAATTGGAAAACAGCTTTTGGATATTTTTTTCGATGACCTGTTCTAATAAAATAAACACCTTTTCGTCTGGGTCATCCGACGGGATCGGCACCAGCCTGGCCAGCCCGGAAGGCACCTGCACCGTGGCAAACTCCGCGTTTTCGCCGTCCTCGTCCTTTTTGCGCTTGCTGTCCTTATGCCCCAGCAGCCCACCGCCCTTCGCTTCTATGACCGCCGCGATATTCAAAGATTTATTGCGGATCAGCGGAAACGGACGGCTGGAATCCACCGCCATCGGCGTAAGCACCGGATACACCTCGTTTTCAAAATACATATCCACAAATGCGGCCTGTTCTTCCGTCAGCTTTTCATAGGCATCGATAATATAAATTTTTTCCTGATTTAACATCGGGAGCAACGAGCGGTTATACGTGGAATACTGTAAGTTTACCAAATCCTTCGTGTCTTTATTCACAAGCTCCAACTGCTTTGCCGCGTCCAGCCCCGCAAAATCCGCTTTTTTCACGCCGGCGTGAACCATGTCCTTTAAAGATGCCACCCGCACCATAAAAAACTCGTCCAGGTTGGATGAAGTAATGCTTACAAACTTCAGCCGTTCCAGCAGCGGGATGGATTTATCCCGGGCTTCGTTTAACACCCTGCGGTTAAATTTGATCCAGCTCAACTCCCGGTTTTCAAAATATTCCGGCTTACCGTAAATGCTGTCTATGTCCTCCCCTTTCTCCGCGTTTTTGAAATCTGTTTCTTTTTCCATATATGTCCCCCTCCTTATATGTATACACGTTTTTCACGAATCACTGGCTTTAATCCAAAAATACCTTCAAATGCATCTGCTTTTGTTGCAAGGAGGTCTTTTTCCAGCGCAATATTATCAATTGTTTCGATTGTAATGACCAGCTCTTTCTTTTTAATGACGGCTTTGACATTTTTAAATTTCTGCTTATGGCTGCGGTCCATAGCGTTAGCCACCTTTAATATGGCGGCAAGCTTAGCTACGATTAAGTAGCTCTCTTTATCCATACGCCCCGCCAGCTCCTCGTATGGCGCAAGGGGCGTCGTATGGTACAGCACGGCGCTTGCGACAACCTCGCGCTCTAAATGGGACAGCCCTATGATTTCCGTCGCCCGGATGATCTGGTAGGCGCATTTCGCGCTGTTTGCAAGGCTGACATACTTCCCGCAGTCGTGTAAAATGGCGGCTACCTGCAAAAGCAGCCGTTCCCTCTTGCTCATGCCATGCACTTTTTTCATCGCGTCAAAAATCAGGACGGACATTTCCGTTAACGCGTCGATATGCTGGGAATAGCTTGTATAGCGCACGGACATATTTTTTGCCGCTGACAGGATATCCTCGTCAAAGTTATGGGAGATATGGATAATCTTGTTTTTCTGCGCGTAGTCGTATGCAATGCCGTCGCTTGTGTCCACGCCCGGGAACCAGATATTTTCCGCGTGCATCGCCTGGGTCAGCTTTGCGTACAGAATCACAGACGGCAGAGCCAGCACGTCTTTATCATTGGATAAATTCAGCTCCTCGGAAATTTCTTCTATACTCTTTTTGTCTAATTTTTGTAAAAAGCTGATAAACCTGACGGCGCCTACCATATTGTGCTCGTCTGTGCTTTTGCGCACCTTGCGCATGATTTCCGTAATGTAATCCCCCATCAATATGACGTTTGTAATTTTTTCATCCGGCTTCATATACTGCGCCATAAATACCGCCAGCTCTTTATCCACGAGATCTTCTAACTGGTTTTCCAAATGCAGGACGTTGTTTTCAATCCCGGAGAGCATTTCCATCAGGCGCATCGTGCCAATCGCAAGGTGCTGCGTCGTTTCCACCTTTCCATGGATAAACAGCGTGATCTGTAGGCTGCCGCCCCCCACGTCGATGACGGCGGCGCTGTCTTTTGTGATCTTATCAAATTCCGGCTTTGCGGCTACGCCTTTATAGGTTAAAAATCGCCTTTCCGAATTGGTTAAAATATGCACCTCAAGCCCGGTTTCCGTCTTAATCTGGTCTAATATAAACATCTTATTTGCGGTTTCTTCAATGACAGGCCCCGCGTACGCCCGGTATTCCTTTACTTTATAGCCATGCATGATCTTTACAAAATCCGACAATATCCTGCACAGATCTTCCACCAGGTCGTATCCGATCACGCCGGAATGATAGGAATCCCTGCCAAGCTCTAACCTTGTACGGATATGGTCAATCTCCCGTATCTTCTTTTTCCCGGATAATTCAAAAACTTTCAGGCTCACTTCGTAAGAACCGATATAAATTGCCGCAAATGTTGTAATTGCCATAAAACATCTACCCCACTTCTTTCTTTTGATATAAGCTAATAGTTCCCAAGCACCCGCACCGCTTCACATTCTTCTATCAGCCCGCGTAAAGCGTTCTGGACTGCGCTTTGCGTCATATTCCCCTCAAAATCAATAAAAAACCGGTATTGCCAAGCGCCCGCCCCACGCCCGGTCAGCGGCCTTGACTGGATAAAAGTCATATTCAGCTCATTATAGATTATATGTGATAACGCGTGGTATAATGAACCGCTTTTATGCTTTAATTCCAGGCATATGCTCATTTTCTGCGCGTCGCTTAAAAAGATTTTCTCCTTTGCCACAATAATAAACCGCGTGGAGTTATCCGCACTGTCCTGGATGTTTTGATCCAGTATTTTCAAGCCATAAAGTCTAGCCGTCAGAGCGCTTGCAATGGCGGCGTTTTGCTTTTTGCCGGATTTTTTTACCTGTTCCGCGGCAATGGCGGTATTGCTTTCCTGAAAGCATTCCCAAGTTCCATGGCCTTGCAGGTATTTATCGCACTGGGCCAATGCCTGGGGATGTGAATAGACTTTTGCAATATCGGAAATCTCCGCGTCCGAAAGCCCCAGCAAGCAATGGTTGACGGATATGATCTGCTCGCCTATGATCGAAAGCTCATATTCCGCAAGCAGGTCATAGTTTTCCGCCACCACCCCCGCCGTGGAATTTTCAATGGGCAGCACCGCATAATCCGCGCTGCCGCTTTTTACCGCTTCTAACGCTTCCCGCCAGCTTTCCACAGAAAAATTATCCGTATCGTGGCCAAAATACTGGTTCATCGCAATATGCGCATACGCGCCCTTGGCCCCCTGAAATACGATGCGCCGGCCCTTCACTTCGATTTTATCCACCTTTTGAAAGTCATTTTCCAGCTTTACCCCATGCTCGGTAAGCTTTTGATACTGGCGCATCCTGCTGATCGACATGATATGCTCATACAGCTCCTGAATCCCGTTTTTTGAAAACCCATCCGGCACAAGCGCGGTCAGCTTTTTTATTTTTTCCTGCTCCCTTTCTTTATCAAATACTTTTTTCCCTGTCCCTATTTTGTATTCCGCGACTTCTAAGGAGAGCTGCATCCGCTTTTGGTACAATGCCGCTATCTGGTTATCAATCTGGTCAATTTCATCTCTTAGTAATAACAAATCTTTCAATTTTTTCACCTGCATTCTTAGTGGCTTGTGCGAATCGGAAAGATACACGCAATGCCCTGCTTTCTATTTTATTACTTTTGCTTTATTTTTGCAATGATTTAAGGGAAAAAGCTGGGAAAAATAGATAGGAGCGTGATTGCTTTATGGATAAAGCTGACCGGACGCCGGGAGATGGGGAACTGGGCAAGCAAATATGCCTATGGTTGTTTACGCTAAACTTTCTAAGTCTGGAAAATATTCATAATCGCATATAGGAACCGCTTCTTTTTTCCATTTTGCAAATTTCTCGTAATCTTTCAGTTCAGCTTCAGATGGCAATATTAATTCGGCAATGGATTCGTGCGATAGACTTCCAAACAGGAGTTTATTATCCTGAAAAAAACAAATGTCTTCTATCGGACAAATGGTTTCGGGAAATAGCCGATCGAAATGTTTCATAATACCTTCTAACAAAGATGGAGATGAATGATATAATTTAATGGTTAAAAGTTGTTCTAATCCTGTTTTACATCTATACCATAAATGTGTTTGATATGTTTTATAAAAAAAATTATGAAATTCAGGAATCACCACATCTTTCTTATCTCCCCATAGTGTTATTGAAAAGAATGTGGAATGTTGTAAACAGTATTGTATAAATTGTTTGAAATTTTCTCCTTCTATATTATCATCTCTATCATTTAATAGTGAGTAAACAAACATATTCGCGATATTAGCCATAATTACCTCCTGTTTATATCCTGCTTTCAAAGTATATTCTTTTGAAGCTGTTTTTGCATGATATGCCTCCAATATCCGCTACTAGCGCCATCCTGTTCAAGTCCCCTATAAGAATTACTTACCAAACCTCTTGCATATGATAATCATCAATCATAGAGCGTTATCCGGCAGTTTGGTTTGGGGATAATTGAAGGTTTGTGCTACCCGGACGCTGGAATCAAGCCGGGGGCCTGTCCGGATGTTCCGACTCCGGGATATAAGAAGCCCTAAGCATTCTGTTTATAAGTTATCGATACCGGACGGACCGGGATTGCATCGCCATCCATGGCGGCAATCCCTTTTTCGGGCATCCCTGCCCGAAAATCCTGTTAAAAACAGAATGCTAAGAGCTTCTAACATCCCTGCGCAAGTCACATCCGAACAGGCCCCCGGCTTGCTTCCGG
>CANDMI010000101.1 GCA_947385775.1 uncultured Eubacterium sp.
CTCGAAAAAGGGGATTGCGCCATGGATGGCGGTCAATCCCCGGTCCGTCCGGTATCAAAACCCTTGCGCAGAATGCTTAGAACTTCTTACATCCCGGAGCCGGAAAATCCGGACGGGCCTGTTGCCTGTTTCCAGCGTCCGGCAGGCAAAAAATCCCATAATTCTGCCGGATAACGCTCTATTATTTATCATTTATACGGTAAATCCCCCCATGAAAAGTAACGTTTCCCACACAGGGCATCCGCCGCATCATTTTCTTATAAATAATGATTAATCCTCATACTCCCGCAGTCTCTCAATTACGCTGCTATTTTGCGTCCTCTGATAAATGCATACCGGCGCGATCATGCATAAAATGAGCACAACGGCAAACAAAATAAAATCGCTCACCCATGGAACGGAAAATGAGATCCGGTAAATGTTCATAGCGCGGAACACAATGTAACTGATCGGAAGCCCCACTATAAGCGAGATCACAATGGAAACCGCCGCATACCCTGTCCCTTCCATCCATAACATTTTTTTGAGCTGGCGCGTCGTCATTCCGATGCTCTCTAAGGTTGCAAATTCTCTGGAACGGTTTTGCACGCTTGCAGCCATCATATTCAGATAATTTAACACAGCTAACATCGCAATGATGACTCCGATGCTGTTGCCCAACACTTTCACTTTCGTTTCCGAATTTTTCATTTCAGAGTAATACTCTAATTTTGAGTCATGTGAAATCAGCTCCTCCTCCTTAAATACGGCTTTCACTTTTTTCTCTGTTTCCTTTGAAAACGCGTCTTTATATTCTACATTGATCAATTCCGTAAATAATTCTCCCATAAGTTTTTTCGCATATTTTTCACTGACGATCAATTCCGGCGTAACGCCTCCCGCAAAAAATGCCGGATTACAAAGGCTGTCCGTGACGGCGGCTATCTGGATGCTGTATTCTTCGGATGGATTTTTCCCATCTGGAAGAAAAAAACGCACGGTCTTTCCTGGCATATCATAATTGCCTTCCATAAAACTTAAAAACTTTACCGCCACAGCCGTCTTTCCGGCTTCGAAATCCTTTTTCTCCAACACGTTTCCCAAGCTTTGGTTTAGGATTTCAAAACCCTTTTCATCCACGCTGATAAAACGCGATGTAAAATACGGATTCTCCGGCTCCTTTTGGTATAACGCCATATCCTCTTCATAATTTCCCGGACTGTATCTTGACTGATATAATTCTTTATAATAGTTTCCAAAAATAGATTTCTGGTACGGAACGATCATCTCGGCGGAGGATACTTTCCGCACACTTTTTACGCCTTTAATCCCTTCTATCCGGGATATCTGATTCTCTGTCAAAAGCTGCCTCCTGTCATCCTCAAGCGTTGTTTCATTTTTAAATTGTATGTCATACGAATAGGTTTCATTTAAAATCAATCTCGCGTCATTTTCATGGATGATCACGTTTACGACGATAAATATGGAAATCGCAATCAAAAAGGACGTAAAAATGATAAACGCCTGTTTTTTATCCCGAAACATATTGCGGATCGCCATGGAGTATACCCCACCGCATTCCCGTTTATGGCTTTTCCCCTTGCCTGCGCCCGCAATATAGTAAAGCGCCTCGACCGGAGAACAGTCTCCCGCCATTTTCGCTGGTTTTTTGCAGCTTATTAAATTGGTGAAAAAAGCAAAACAGCCTGCGAGCAAAAATACCCAGGCTTTTGCAGATACTACATCGCCGTCAGAAAATACCGGATTGATTATCTGCAATAACTGCGGTATTATGATACGGGCAATGAAAAACGCCGCGATCAATCCCACAGGAATCCCGACCGCCGCATTCCAGACCGCCTGCCGATATACCATCTTTTTTAACTGGACGGATGTCATTCCAACTGTTTTCAGCTGCCCATAATACCGGATATCCTTAGATACAGAAATATACAATGTATTGTAGATAAATAAATATCCGCTTACAAAAATCATAAACAGCATAATGGCCAGCCCGGCCACAACTTTACAGAAATTCGAAATGGTGTCAGAATCGCCGTCAATGTACTGCTTTCCGCCTATATGAATCTCATTTAATATCGCTTTAATCTCTTTTTCCGAGTATAAGGGGTTTTCTAAGGTGATCTTTAATGCGCCCTGTGTAAAATCAGTCTGCTTAACCCCTGTCGTTTTCCAAAAATCCTTCGATACGTAACCCCTTTGCTTCCCACTATAATCGGAATACCATCCGCAAAGGATAAAGTCTTTTTCCAAAAGCTCTTCATCCGAGCCTTCTTCCAGCGTAAAGTAAGTGACAGACAGCTTCATCCCAAGTTTTGGATTTCGAACGCCCATTGCGTTCAACGCATTTCGAGAAAGCATGATCTCACTTTCCTTCTTCGGATATTTTCCCACATAGCTTTCTAACGCGGGAACCGTCTGTCTTTCCCAGCAGGTTTTATCCAGCCAGTAAAGCCTTGTCTTATCTAACCGCTTGTCCTGATATCTTTCCAGCATCGCGCATTTGACCGCAACGCCGGCATATTTCACATTCTCCATAGAACGGATTTTTTCTACCTGGTCATCTCTCGGTTCGCTTAACTCAATGTCATAATCCATGCCCTGCATGCGTATCTGGCGTTCGGAAATGGTATTCCAGTAGCTTATGCCAATGGCGAGTATGACCGCGATCAAAAACGCGGTCAAAAAAATCGCAAACGCGGTAAGGGCGTTTCTCTTTTTATTCGCCTTATAAGTGGCCCTTGCGATCTCGCCGACTGCTTCTTTATTTTTCACCTTCAACATAACCCCTCTCACCTCCGAAAATTTTTCCATCCTCAATCCGTATGATCCGCCCCGCCATCTGAGCGATTTCTTCATTATGCGTGATCATTACGATCGTCTGTCCAAACCGCTGCCCGGTCGCTTTCATTAATCCTAAAACATCCTGACTTGTATGGCTGTCAAGATTCCCGGTCGGTTCATCGGCAAGAATCAGGGCCGGTTTTGCCGCAAGCGCCCTTGCAATGGCGACCCGCTGCTGCTGCCCGCCAGACAGCTGGTTTGGCATGGCATGCTTTTTCTCTTTCAGTCCCAGTATCATAAGAATCTGTTCCACATAGTTCCGATCAGGCCGGATGCCATCTAATTTGATCGGCAATACAACATTTTCGTACACATTCATAAGCGGGAGCAGATTATAGTTTTGAAATACAAATCCGATCTTGCGCCTTCGAAATATCGTCAGTTCATCCTTTGTCATTTTGGAAATATCCTGCCCATCCACCACAACTTTTCCAGAAGTAGGATTGTCCAGCCCTCCCAGCATATGGAGGAGCGTGGACTTTCCGCTGCCGGACGTGCCTACGATCGCAAGGAACTCTCCTCTTTGAACTGACAGGCTGATCCCATCCAACGCCTTTACCTGGTTTTCTCCCATATCATAATACTTTTTCAGATTTTCTGTGAACAATAGATTCATTCCCACACCTGCTTTCTTTTTTTCTTTTACCCAGCAAGCATAACAAAGGATTCTTTCTCAAATCTTTCGTAAAGGTGACAATTTTGACATATATTTTATTGTTTGTCCACTGGCAGCTCATAGCGGGATAAATATAGTTGGACGGCAGAGCCTTTGCCGATGTTTGATCTTATCTTTACATATCCTCCCTGTTTTGATATCACTTCCCTTACCAGATACAGCCCGATCCCAACCCCCGGCTCACCGCTTACCGTTTTTGAGCGGTAAAACCGTTCAAAAACCAATCCCTGCTCTTCCTCTTTGATGCCTATCCCCTGGTCTTTAACCTGGATGCAGATAAATGATTCATATGGGATTACGCTCAATCGAATGCTGGAATTTTCGGGAGAATATTTTATAGCGTTATCCAATATATTTCCAAGCGCTTCGATCGTCCATTTTTTATCGGCAAAACAAAAAGCGTCCGTCTCTTCCTGCACAATGCTTATGTTCTTTTTTAAGGCGGCAAGCTCCACTGACTGGCAGGATGTATTGATCAGTTCTTCCACGCTCGTCATTTGCGGATAGATCGAGATCATCTCCTGTTTGGCATACGATGAGCGAACCAGCTCTTTCATAAAAAAATCCAGCTTTTCAGAATGTTTCCTGATTTTATCTGCCAATGCCATCGCTTCATCACTTAACTGCCTCTCCTGCAACAGTCCCGCATACAGCATAATATTTGTAAGGGGCGTTTTTACCTGGTGTGAGATATCCGAGATCAGCGATGTGATGATATCCCTTTCCTGTTCCGCCCGCCCCTGGTTCATTGCGGATATTTGAACGATCCGGTTTAACCGCTCAGCCACCGCCGCATCCATCGATTCATCATAAGCCGTGTCTTGAATCTGTCCTCCGATCGCCCTGTCCAGTCTTTGCAATAAATTCTGATAGGTCGCTTCCATCTTCTTTTGTGCGTTGCGGCACAAGAACACGCAAACAAACAAGCATCCCGCAAGCATAATCTCTAAGAACGCCATATATCCATTCATGAAAATTTCTCCCACATATAACCTTTTCCATAAACCGTCTTAATATAAACAGGCTTTGACGGCACATCCTCTAATTTATCCCGAAGCCTTCTGATGCCCACGGATAAGGCGTTGTCCTCCACATATTCGGTTCCGTCCGGCCAGACCCATTCCAGCAATCGTTTTCTGGTCAGGATCTGCCCCGCATTAAAAACCAGCAAGTACAAAATCCGCTGTTCCGTCTTGCTAAGCTCCACCAGATTTCCCTCTTTAAAAAATTCCATCGTATCAAAGCGAAACTGAAATACATGGTCGTTATACTCTGACTGCTGATCCCCTGTATTCCTCCTAAGCAGCGCCCGTATCCTTGCGCGCAGTATCATCAGGCTAAAAGGCTTTGTGATATAATCATCCGCCCCGCACTCAAGCCCTTTTACGATATCCAGCTCCATATCTTTGGCTGTCAATAACGCGATCGGGACTTTGCTTGCTCCGCGTATCTTTCTGCAAAAATCCAAACCGCTTCCGTCTGGCAGATTGATGTCCAATATTAGCAGGTCAAACGCCTCCCGCCGCAGCTTATTTTTTGCCTCGGATATTGTTTTACATAAGACGAACTTTAGATCCTCACTTTGTAAAGACAGACTGATGCCTTCCGCCAGATCTTCGTCGTCTTCTAATATCATAATGACCTGTTTTTTATTACACTTTATTTTGTGCATCATACATTACGCTCCTTAAGACGCTTATCATCACTTTGATTCTTATTTGATTCTTATTCCATTCTTATTCGATATTAGCCGTGTCTGAGGGCCTGATCATCTTTGTGTAAAACGAAGTCAGCAATGCGCTTACGGTTGTTGTGACAAGAATGACTACAGGAAAGATCAGATACATTTCAACAGGATTGACCACATAGTCAACCGAAAGCTCCATCCCCATCATTTTAAAGATTGGGTCAATGCACAAATGCGTAAGGGGCATTGCGAAAATCTCGCCGATCATCACGGCAAGCATTCCGACAAATAAAAATCGAAAAACGTGGTATGCATAGATTTTTCCGTTTCGTATGCCTATGGCTTTCATGAGCGCGATCTCACCCTGCTCCTTTGCGATAAAAGATCGCTCCATCAGCACGGTTATGAGCGCGGCTAACACGATCGTAAGGACGGCTACAAGGGATTTTACCGCGTCAAGCGCTCCCACAATGCCGATCATTTCCGCCGCCGCTTCGGCGCAGGTTTGTATATTTTTATGATCAGAAAAAATCTTTTGCATTTCTTTTATCCTGCGTTCTATTTCCCTGCTGTCAGGATGGTCCGTAAAGGCAACCTGCGTTTTGCCGCCGCCCGCCGCCTGAACGTAATTGATGTATTCCTTGCTGTAAAGCCTGATGCCGCTGCCCTGCATATTCATAGACTGGAAATACGCCGAAATAATATAGCGCTTATCCCCGTCAATTGTTTTGACCGTAACGGTATCGCCAATCTCCGCGTCCAGCTTATCCGCGGCAATCCGCGTGATCGCAATCTCATCGGTATTTTGCGGCGCGATTCCCGCTGTGTATTCGTACATATCCATTGTGGAGCCTGTGCCCTGATATATACAGACATTGCTCTCGTTTTCTCCAAACGATACAGGCAGGATAAACATCGTTTCCTGATAGCATTTTGCGGGAATGTCATGTTCCTCAAGGGTCTGTTCTATTTCGTCAAGATACTTTTCCAGTTTTTCGCGTCCGCCCTCCAGCATACATTCATTGACCATTTTACTGTCTAAATAGACATCGCAGCCCGCCCACCCAAACGTTGTGGCAAGACGGCCGCTTTTCATCGTAGAAACCGTTGCCGAAAGCACGAGCAAAAGCGCAAGGCACAAAACGAATGTGAGTGTGATAATGCCGTAACGCTTCGGGCTGCTTGCGATATCGTTAAGCGCAAGGAAAGGCGACATCGAAAGCCTGGATCTGCTTAAACTCATAAGGCTCTTTTTACGGAAGCGTTCCCCTGACTGACCGTTTCGGATCGCGTCAATGGGCGTTAATTTTTTCACCTTTCCGGTACAGCCATAGCAGAACAGTAAAATTACCGCAATGACAAGCATGGCGCAGAGAATGTTTACCAAAACCGAACTCTGATCTCCGATAATGATATTCTGCGAGGAAGCGCTCATAAGCATCTTACTGAAAGGGAAGCTAAGGGCAAGGCCGAGGGCCGCGCCGATCGCAGAAAGCCCCATATATTTCACAAGGTATAAGCCCCGGATTTTGAAATTGCCGATGCCGATCGCTTTCATGACCCCAATCTCACGAAATTCCTCGGAAAGTGTAAAGGAAATGGTAAAACGTAAGACCACAAATGCGATTATAATAAGGATCATGCTCACCACAAGCAGAATCCCTGCCACGATCATATCAAAAACATAGAAAAATTTGAAAGTTGTCCTGTCCATTGTAAGGGCGCTGCAAATTACAAACGGTTTGATCTGAGTCAGAACTTTTTCCATATTGGAAGAATAGACGTAAACCAGCGTGCCGCCATAATGTTCCTGCGCGTTTTCTGCGGAAAGGAAGCTCTTAAAATCCTCCTCACTTATGATATAGCGGGTAATTGTGATCGACTTGGAACCAAAAAGCGCGTCCTTTATCTTATCCGCAAGAACAAATTCACGCCTCACGCCGTTTAATTCTATCGTAAGCTTATCGCCCACGTCCATGCCAAGCGCTTCCGCCTTACTCTGCGCCATATAAACCTCGCCCTGCCTGACCGTTTTTAATATACTGCCATCGGAAAGAAAATAATTCATACAAATGTCGCTATGTAACAGATTCGTACCCTCGCTGACGATATCCTCGTCCTGAAAAATAAGATTGTCGGACGATAAAAACAATACGTTTTCCGTTGCATAATGGTCCACCGCGCTTGCCGAGCTTACCGTTTCATCAATGTCAACGGTAAGGTTTTTATTCATCGCAGCCGCAAGATAATCCGGCGTTTTTGCCATTTCAAAATAACTGTCCAGCGCCGTGGTCACATTTATGATGTTGTTTACGCTTGACGATACAAACATGGTGGCAAGGATCATAAATAACAGAATAATGATATTCATTGCCCTTTTTCGTTTTAGGTCTTTTTTTAGGATGTTTCGATACATTCTTTTACTCCTCTCTTGCTTTCGAATGGATTCTACAAGAGATATACTAACCCTAAAATTATTAAATAATCATTAAATGCAACGCTTCATGATACAACGCTTCATGACGCAACGCTTCGCAATATCACAAGTTATTTTTTAACATTTCCGAACCACTGCCGTCACGCAAAAAACATCCTCCTTCATCCCGGCAAAGATCTCACCGTCCATTTTACGCATCAGCGTTTTGCAAATATAAAGCCCCAGACCGCTCCCTTTCATGCCAGAGCTGTTGCTTCCGCGATAAAAGGAATCGAAAAGATTTGGAAGCTCCTCTTTCTTTAAATCGCACCCCGTATTTTCGACCTGTATCAGTTTACAGTCCTCTTCTTCTCCAAATGAAATGTGGATACTCTTACCATCTCCATACTTTATAGCATTTTCCATAACATTTTGCAAAACCTCAACCATGCGGTTCCTGTCCCCTTTGACAAGACATCCTGAGATTTCATCCACTTGAAATTCGGTGTGAATGACAGACAGCTTATCCTTATAATAGCTTTCTGTGACTTTTATAACATCTGAAAGGTAATACTCCCCCATACGCACTTCCAGATTCAAAAAATCCTCTCTGGAGGCAGTCACGATCTCATTCACGTATCCCTTTATTTCCTTCACATTCCTTGCGATGCCCTGCAACGCTTCTTCTTTTCTCTCCCGCGTGTCATACAGATCCTCCGACAACGCTTTCGAATACAGCTCAATCGAAGAAAGGGGCGTTTTAATATCATGGGATAAAGAAAGGATCAATTCCTTGCGCTCCTTTTGAAATTCAAGTTCTTTCTCTTTGTTTTCCTCCAACTTTTCGCGAAGCATGTCCATTCCCCACAGAAAACGCCCAAACAGCTTACTTTTTTCTTCTTTTACAGGCATGGACAGATTCCCTTTCGCCAGCTCATAAGATAAATCACTCATATTTCGGAAAGGCTTTAAGACTTTATGATACACATACGCAAGCGCGATATTTGTCACGATCGCCATGACAAACAGCAAGAGATTTACGTACAAAGGCAATCGCGAGCTTCTCTCCTTAGCGTATTCGATCCGATACAGTCTGCCGGCTATTTCTTCCACCAAATAATCGTGATCGCAGGCTTCTCCTGCGACAAACTCACGGATTCCGACTATCGTCTCATACTTATTCAAACGCATCTCTTCTATTTTAAATTTATAATCAAAAGCTCTTGTTTTTTGTTCTTCTATTTGCTTTTCTATTTGTTCTTCTATTTGTTCTTCTATTTCTTTAATCAAATGCCTTGCTTCCACAAGATATAATTTTCCGTCACGGTCGTTATTTTGATAAAAATACAGTATGTTCGCTGACAATAGAAGCAATGCTTGGGCAATAACGATGCAAAACAGAAATATTTTAAACTTACTCAAACCGATACCCTACTCCCCACTCCGTAATAATATGCCTGGGCTTTTTCGGTTCTTCTTCTATCTTTTCCCTAAGCCATTTAATATGCACCGTCAGCGTTTGAATCTCCGAATCGCTGTCGCTTCCCCAGACGGCATTGAACAGATACTCCTTTTTCATCGTAACATTCTTATTCTCGATCAACAGCTTTAACAGTTCAAATTCCTTTTCGGTAGCTTCTTTTTTCTGCCCATTTACATAAATCGACTTTTGCACTGTATCCAATCGGATATTCCCTTCTACCATCTGTGCCTGACCATATTTTCTTTTAAAAATGCCTTTGATCTTGGCAATTAAAATATCTACGTCATAAGGTTTTTCAATATAATCATCCGCGCCAAGGTTTAAGCCTTTTAATTTATCATTCTTTTCCACCTTGGCGCTGGCTATTAAAATATGGGTATTGGAAGTCTCTCTGATCTTAGAACAGACCGCAAATCCATTTATCCCAGGCAGCATAATATCCAAAATGATCACTCTGGCTCCATATTTTTCATACAATTCCAAAGCTTTTTCCCCAGTCCTAGCTACGCTGACCGTGTAATTCTCCTTGCGCAAAAACTCACACAGCAAAACGCCGATTTCTTCATTATCCTCTGCAATTAATATATCCAGCATTTTTCTTTAAGTGTCCTTCCTTTAGCGTCCTTCCTTACGCGTCCTTCCTCACGCATCATATATTCTAAAAACCGCGGCTACAAAACTTATTCTGTAGCTGCGGTCTTTTTATGCACACGGACTCCCAAGTGAAATTTGTCAGCAGAAGCTGACGGGCTCCCGGCGCGCGAGTAGGAAAGATGGTTCTTCCCTACTCGATTTAATCTGCAATTTCTTTCCGTATGTCCTCCACATCCTGTCTTGAATAATCAGGCATTAAAGATAGGATCTCTTTTATAGGATCTCTTCTATAGGATAATTCATTTCAATCGCCTCCTTATCATAAGGACTTCTTCTTTTGTCACTTCTATTATATCCGCTTTCCGATGAAAATGCAATGCGCCTTAAACCTTTCCATCTTGCAGGCGCATATACTGCTACGGCTTTATGGTATCCACAATGGACAATTGCCCGATTCTTTTGATTGGCCGCCGGATCGCCAGCGCCGCAGAGCCGAAACATAACATGACGATCAGCAGCAGGGAGGCAACCGGAAGCTGCCAGGTTGTTCCCCATTTA
>CANDMI010000102.1 GCA_947385775.1 uncultured Eubacterium sp.
CAGAAAACACAAGGGATACAGCGATTTTTTAATCTACTAACTGTCAAAGACAGGAATGTCTGTGCTTTTGCCATTGTATATACAGAATAAATATCGCATTCCAAATTTCGCTTTATTACATGGACTTTGCAGCAAACTCGATGTTCTTTCTAAACTGTAACCGCTCCCCATTTTATTTCTTAATATTCCTATTGACAAACTAGGAAATATATATTATGATAATCCTGCTTCCAATTTTTTCTATTCAATTGCAGAAAAAATGCGCAAAAATCACAAAAAGAATTTATACTCACGATCACTAAAATTTGCCAATAACGCCGACTCACGAGCGTTGTTATCTTGAATCATATGGTAAACTTTATCACTTGTGAGTATAGAAAGAATTCAGAGAGAATTCAGAAAGGACAAAACTATGCCAAAGAAACCATACGACAAACGCCCTTTAAAATTCGAAACCCTACAGCTCCATGCCGGACAGGAGCAGCCTGACCCGGTTACGGACGCAAGGGCGGTTCCGATTTACCAGACCTCCTCCTATGTATTCCATAACAGCGACCATGCCGCCGCAAGATTCGGCCTGACCGATGCGGGCAATATTTATGGCAGGCTGACCAATCCGACGCAGGATGTGTTTGAGCAGCGGATCGCGAAGCTGGAAGGCGCTACGGCTGCTTTGGCTGTAGCTTCCGGCGCGGCGGCGATTTCTTACACGCTGCAAAACCTGGCTCTTGCAGGCGGGCATATCGTAGCCGCAAGCAATATATACGGCGGGACGTATAACCTGTTGGCGCATACGCTGCCGCAATATGGCATCACCGCCACATTCGCAGACCCAGCGGATTTTACGGAAATCGAAAACGCGATCCAGGAAAACACAAGGGTTATTTTTATCGAAACCCTCGGCAATCCAAATTCGGACGTTGTAGATATCGAAGGGATTTCCAAAATCGCCCATGCGCATAAAATCCCGCTTGTGGTAGATAATACCTTTGCCACCCCATATCTGGTTCGCCCGATTCAATATGGCGCGGACATTGTCGTACATTCCGCGACAAAGTTCATTGGCGGGCATGGGACGACGATCGGCGGCGTGATCATTGATTCCGGCAAATTTGACTGGGAAGCGTCTGGAAAGTTCCCTCATATTACGGAACCAAATCCAAGCTACCATGGCGTAAGCTTTACAAAAGCGGCAGGCCCCGCGGCGTTTGTTACAAGCGTCCGGGCGATCTTGCTTCGGGATACCGGAGCCACCTTATCTCCATTCCATGCATTTTTCTTCCTGCAAGGGCTGGAAACGCTTTCTTTAAGGGTTGAGCGGCATGTACAAAACGCGTTAAAGGTTGTGGCCTATTTAAATAGCCATCCGCAGGTGGAGGCGGTGCATCACCCTAGCGTCTCCGCGGACGAATCGCAAAGGGAATTGTATCAAAAATATTTTCCAAACGGCGGCGGTTCTATTTTTACGTTTGAAATCAAGGGCGACGACCGCAAAGCAAAGGACTTCATTGACAATTTAGAGCTGTTTTCCCTTCTTGCGAATGTGGCCGACGTAAAATCGCTCGCCATCCACCCGGCAAGCACAACGCATGCGCAGCTAAACGAAGCGGAATTGCAAAGCGTCGGCATTCGTCCAAACACAATCCGTCTGTCCATTGGCACGGAGCATATCGATGATATTATACAAGACCTGGAAGAAGCGTTCCAGGCGGTAAAATAGCGAAAAACTGTTTTGAAAAGCTGTTTTGAAAGAACAAAAAAGAAAAACTGCTTTCGAAAGAATAAAAAAGCTGTTTTCGAAAGAAATAAAACAAATCATAGAAGGAGATAATTATGGGAATTTATAAAAGCGTTACCGATTTAGTTGGAAATACGCCTTTATTGGAGCTTTGCAACTTTCAAAAAAAACATAACCTGCATGCTTCCATCCTTGCAAAGCTGGAATATTTTAATCCTGCCGGAAGCGTCAAAGACCGCATTGCGAAAAAAATACTGCTGGACGCATGGGAAAGCGGAAAAATAAATAAGGATTCCGTCATCATAGAGCCAACCAGCGGCAACACCGGGATCGGGCTTGCCGCTATGGCCGCCGCGCTCGGCCTGCGCATTCTTATCACGATGCCGGAAACGATGAGCGTTGAACGGCGCAATTTACTAAAGGCTTATGGCGCGGAGCTGATCTTAACAGACGGCGCAAAGGGCATGAAGGGCGCGATCGAAAAAGCGGATGAGCTTGCGGCGGAATTAGAAGGGAGCTTTATACCCGGGCAGTTTGTCAATCCTTTAAATCCACAGATGCACCGTGAGACGACCGGCCCGGAAATCTGGAAGGACACAAACGGGCAAGTGGACTTTTTCGTCGCGGGAGTCGGCACCGGCGGCACGATAACCGGAACCGGAGAATATTTAAAGGGACAAAACCCAAATGTGAAGGTCATCGCTGTAGAACCGGCCTCTTCGCCAGTTTTATCCGGCGGAAAAGCAGGCGGGCATAAGATCCAGGGCATCGGTGCGGGTTTTGTGCCGGAAGCGCTCAATACGCAGGTATATGATGAGATCCTGACGGTGGAAAACAACGACGCCTTTGTATTTGGCCGCGATGTGGCGCGCACAGAGGGCATTTTAGTCGGCATTTCCTCCGGCGCCGCGCTCTGGGCCGCCGTCCAGCTTGCAAAACGGCCTGGAAACGAAGGGAAAAACATCGTCGTCCTCTTCCCGGACACAGGCGACCGCTATCTTTCCACGCCGCTTTTTTCCAATTGAATCCGGAGCAAAAAACTTTCTTTACGCGCAACAGGCGCAGGAAAACGATTTCATTTTCCTGCGCCTGTCTGCGATACGGCCTTTTATATCGTCTGACTGTCTGCGGTACGGCTTTGTATATCGTCTGCCTGTCTGCGATACGGCTTTTTATATAAATTCCTCTGTCAGCTTTCCGTATTTTTCATAATTCGTGACTCTTGCGATCCCGTTTTCATCATTGACAAAGACGACCTTCGGCTTATGCTCCTTTGCTTCCTCCGGCGCCATCTGCGCATAGCTCATAATGATCACATGGTCGCCCACAGCCGCCTGCCTTGCCGCAGCGCCGTTTAAACAGATCATTCCAGAACCCGGCTCTCCGGCTATCGTATAGGTTTCAAAACGGTTTCCATTTTCCACATCCACGATCTGCACCAGCTCATATTCCAAAATGCCGGCCGCTTCCATCAACACAGGGTCAACCGTAATGCTCCCTACGTAATTTAATTCCGCCTGCTTTACTACCGCACGGTGGATTTTCCCTTTTAACATGGTCAGATACATATGCTCTCCTTCTGACTGCTCCCACATCTTGCGCACAATCTGCGCGCTCTAGAGCATGTTTGAAAAATGCTCTAGCCTACAAATATAAAGTTATCGATCAGCCTTGTTTTCCCGATATATACGGCAATCGCCGTCAACACAGCCCCATTTTTCGTATCGATTTTATCAATTGGCTTAACCGTTTCAAAATCAACCACATCCACGTAATCTATTTTTACTAACGGCTCTTTTTCAATTTCCTGCGTGATCGCGCGCTTTACCGCGCATGCGTCTGTTTCCCCGGCTTCGATCAGCGCCTTTCCAACCTGTAAGCTGCGGCTTAGCACAAGCGCCGCCTGCCTTTCCGTTTCATTTAAATACGTATTCCTCGAACTTTTCGCAAGCCCGTCCGCTTCCCGCACGATCGGGCAGCCAACGATCTGCGTGCCGACGTTTAAATCCTTGACCATACGCCGGATCACAGCCAGCTGCTGCGCGTCCTTTTGCCCAAAATACGCCCGGTCTGGCGTAACGATATGAAACAGCTTTAACACCACAGTCTGTACGCCGCGAAAATGTATCGGACGGCTTTTTCCGCATAATTCGCCGGTCAGCCCATTCATATCCACATAAGAGCAAAAGCCAGGCGAATACATTTCCTCCGCCGACGGATGAAAGATCAAATCCACTCCCGCGCCCTCGCAAAGCGCGGCGTCTTTTTCCAGATCCCTAGGATAGCTTTCAAAATCCTCATTTGGCGCAAACTGCATCGGATTGACAAAAACGCTTACTACGACGCGGTCATTTTCCTTTCTTGCCGCATCCATCAGGCTTTTATGCCCCTCATGCAGATACCCCATGGTCGGAACCAGCCCTACGGTAAGCCCTGCGCGCTTCCATTCCTGAACCTTCGCCCTGACCTTTACGATCTCACTATATATTTCCATTTCTTTATTCTCCATTGACAATTCCGAATCCGTTCCTGTTTCCATTCCCTAGCCTAATACAAACGTCCAAGGATCTCCTCATCCATTTTAAAGCTGTGCTCCATAGCCGGGAAGGTTCCATCGGAAACCTCTTTTTTATAATCCGCAAACGCCGCCGTCATCTGCTTTCCGACCTGCGCAAACTGCTTTACAAATTTTGGAGCCATATCCTGGTACATCGCAAGCATATCCTGGTATACAAGCACCTGTCCGTCACAGCCCGCGCCCGCGCCGATGCCGATCGTCGGGATGCTGACGCTTTGTGTGATTTTATCCGCCAAAGCTTTCGGCACGCATTCCAAAACTACCGCAAACGCGCCCGCTTCTTCAATCGCACGCGCTTCGTCCAATAGGCGCTGCGCCGCTTCCACGCCTTTTCCCTGCACCTTAAATCCGCCAAACGCATTGACCGACTGCGGGGTCAGCCCAATATGCCCGCACACCGGGATCGACGCTTTGACGATCGCGCGGATATGCTCGCAGACCTCTTTGCCGCCTTCCAGCTTTACCGCCTGCGCATGGCCTTCCTTTACCAAACGCCCGGCATTGACCACCGCGTCATACACGGATGTCTGATACGACATAAATGGCATATCCGTGATCAAAAGCGTATTTTTCAACCCCCTTGAAACAGCCGCGCTGTGGTGGATCATATCCTCCATTGTCACAGAAAGCGTATCCTCATACCCAAGCATGACCATCCCAAGGGAATCCCCTACGAGTATCGCATTGATCCCAGCTTCCTCGATCAATTTCGCGGTCGTATAATCATAAGCCGTCAGCATCGTTAATTTCTCGCCCTTTGCCTTGGCTTCTTTAAATGTAACAACTGTGTTTTTCATGAACTATGTTTTTCCCTTCCTTTGATACAGTTTCTCAAAAAAGAATACCGTTCGCTGACAATATATCACAATTGTCACAAAATTACAATATAAAAATCAGAATACAGCTGGGAATCGGTTACTGTTCAGCCTTGGCTTCACTGTAACAGGAATCGCTACAGTTCAGTCCAGCGTCGGCGCCGGCTCGGTCCCTCCATCGGCTTTGGGCTGGCCTATGATCACTTTAAAAATCTGGTACCCTGTTCCAGATTCATGCTTATAGGCATTGTGGTAAACTACAAAATACACGATCGTCCCCACCTGAGTCCCCTTTGCCGCTGTGATCATGTAAGCGTCCTGGCCTTTTTGCTGGGTCATTTTGATCTTTTTTTGCTGCGCGGTAAACTTATTCGTCGATACGCTAAGCACATTGGACGCGTTAAACCGGATATCGGATTTTCCCGTCATCCGAAAGATTTTCGTTTTGTCCGTGCAGACCCGCTCTGGCGAATAAGTCGTCTTAGTTTCCATCAGGCTGCCAGACGAAGCCTCCTTGTCTGTTGCCGCGGGAATCCTTACCTCTATTATTTCAGCGTCCTCTTTGGACTTTTCCAACGTCGTGCCAAGACCTGGGTTAAAACTCATTTCCTTTACCGGATTTGCGATCACCGCCTTAAATACCGACCTTTTGTTGTTTCGCATACAGCAAAACGGGATTTTTACGGAAAGGGTTTTATTTGCCGGGATTTTAAACTGGTCTAATATATTCGGGGCAATCCGGATCGTAAATTTGCTTTTCGGATCATCTTTCGAACGCTCCACGGCAATGTAATCCTGATATTTGACAGGAACTACGGCTTCATAGTTCTCACCGTCCAGCTCACAGACCGCCAAAGACCCTTTTTTGCCCGTAGTCCCCGCAACGTAAACATCCGTGGTTTCGCCCTGTGGCATGACGGTGGATTTATACTGCACGACCTTGCTGTCCGTACAGGATTTTGCTTTCTCCTGCGTATCATAAAGCTTTACCGCCGCCGGCGCCGTCGGCCCTACCGTAACCTTCATCATTGCATAGTCATCCACATCGTTCGGGTTTACCTTGCCGCCCTTAGGATAATATAAGACCCATACGTATACCGTTCCTTGAGTAAGCGGCTTTACCGTAAGCTTTGCGCCCTTTGCTTTCACTTTCAATATGTTTTCGGCTTCCGTATCCGGGTTTGTGATCTTGCCGTTTGCATCCAACGCAGGCTTTGTATTTGACCTGGTTACGGCGGCCACATAATTTCCATAATAGGCGCTTACCATCTTAAATCCTTTTCGTTTCCAGGACTGTATTTTGTCAACCGTATGGAAATAGGTCTGCGCGCCATATTTTTTTATCACCCCGTCCTTTTTATATTTCCCTCCATTTAAATATAAAGCCGCGCCGTCTTCGCCAGGGCCAGTCGTCCTTGCCGCGTCGGTATAGATTTTACGGGAATTTCCATGGGAAAGCGCCCGCTCCAGCCGCATAACCGCGCCTGCGATGTCATCCGTCCTGCCAGACGCTTTTGCCGCGTTCGCCGCTTTTAGTTCCTTTTGCGTCCAGTCATGCAATCCCTCTGGACTATCTGCCGTAATAGCTCCGGCTTTTGCCAAAAGCTCATCCAGCTTTGCCGTTTCCGCGCCCTCGGAGGACATGATCGCTTTGATGCATGCATTTTTAACCAGCTTATTGGAATCGCTCCAGCTTGCGCCCTGCTTATAAAAGCTTTGCCCGGCCGACGCTTTCGTGCCTTTTTTCCCCTCAAACGCATGCATCGCGCCAGAGCCGTTTGAAGTCAATGTCAAAATGACGCTGAAATATTCCCCCTCTTTTACCTCTACTGTAGACGGCAGATCGATCACATGATATCCCGAATATGGGATCGGGTCTAAATCAAATGTCCCGGCAAGCCTCCCGCTTTCCGGAGACGTCATCTTTTCTTTATCGACATAAATCTGTATTTTCCCGCCAAGCGTCATGCTTGCCGTATAAATGCCTACGTTTTGTATTTTATCATCCCTGCGCGCCTGGAATATATTTGCGGACGCATCCGCGCTTAAAAAGCTTCCCATTCCTTTTGCGTCATACTGATATATATCGCCGTATTTTGTCGAATCCGCAACCTCCAACGCATACAGATGGTTGATCGAAGCGTCATAGTAGGACAGCCAGAAATACCCCTTGTCCCCCCAGCTGGCGCCCCAGCTGTTGCGGCAATACCATGCGCCATCCTTTGGCGGCTTTCCGCCCTTGCCTGTAAAATTCGAAGCCGAATAGTTATCGTCATAGCCAACGATACACGCCCCATGGTTTGTGCCTTTGGACTTTTGATAATACGCCGTCCCTCCAGGGGCCGATTTTGCCGTATAGTAAGCGTCTCTGCTAAGGTAAGAAAAGCCCGCCGCCCCAAATGTGTCTACTAGCTGCTTTACCGCGCTCACCGATTGCTCCGGGGCGTTTTTCATATCATACTCCACCGTATGAAGATCATGCAGCGTGACCAGTGAATTATACCGATCTGTCTCCGGCACCGCGGCAAGGCTCGTCGCGTTATACGGCAGGGTTTCTTCCAATGTCATTCCAGAGCCTCTTGCAAGGCATGCCGTCACCTGGTAATAATTGCCTCCTGTATAGGCCGCGGCTGGCGACGCTTTCCTTACGCCGTCCGTACCCTTGGTCGGGTCGCCCGCAAGCGTGGATTTTGTATTATGTGAAAACCAAGCAAGCTGCCGCTCCGACAAGTCCAGCTTTTCTTTCGCAGCTTCCACCGACGGAAACTCTGACGGTTTTTGCAACATATTGGCTTCCACCAGCCCCGTCGCCGAAAACGCCCAGCAAAGGTTCTTTTTCCCCTGGTCTCTGATCGGAGTCAGCGCTTCATTCGTATAAGAAGCCCGATCCGCATAAAGCCCCGGCATCAGATCCTCCAGATCTTTTTTGGAAATGCCGGACGCTTTTAGCGCCTCGTCATTTAAATCGACTGTTTTCCCATTCTGGTCTGTAAAGCTAACCTCCTGCTGCCCATAGCCGAAGGAGGCTCCTTCTTTTAAATGGAAGATTTTTGGTTTCTCTGTAGCGCCCGCCGACTTCGCCTGCACCGTAAGGACAGATTTATGCGGTGTGTGAAACGGGATAAAAAAGAAGGCCAGGGCAAATAACAGCGAGGCGGATAAGGTAATGGATAACGTAGATAACATAGATAACGTGGATAACATAGTTCTTGGGGGTCTTTTTTTCATGGCGATTCCTCCTTGATTTATGCTCGCTTTTTTGGTTGTTTGAAATCCTGGGAATTTGTTTGGTTGGACTATTATAACATGAATAGGGGGATTTGGGAATCATGTTTTTATATGAAAAACCTGATCTCCAAACCCCCGGTTATTGCGCTCCTTAAAATCTTTTTTATTTTCCGTTTATATTTCAATCAGTAACCATGATCATCACCACTCTCCATGCTACCGAACATTAAATATTCTGTTGGCCACATTTTATTTTTATCTGTACCAATCTGCCGTATTTTTATCCTTTTTAACCGATATTTATTACTATAAAAAGAAATCGAAATGGTAATCTTCTTTTTCGCCTTTGGCTTAATTGTGAATATATTTGTCTTAATCGTTTTCAAATTTGAATTATCGACAGAAAAATCTCCATCATATCCGAATGTCTCAACCATAATCTGATAACTATCCACATCAGATAAATTCTCAAACTTAGCTGTAAACCCTCCCGTATATGACCTATTCAAAAAGTATTTCATACCTCTCATCCTTAAGCCGTCATGTATCACCGGCACCCCTTTTTCCGTAGTGACAGGTATCCCAAATCGAACTTCCGCTCTGCTAAACCAGTCCTCCTCCTCCTCTCTTATATCTTCCCACTCATGAATACTTATCCCTTCCCATTTATAAACATCATAATATGAATTTGTCCAGCGTTCATCAACATCCAAAATATTTGTCTCCGGAATATATACCGCTTCTATCGTTTTTCCTTGGTTGCCGACTGTACTCAATATGGAAATCTTCGAAGCCGCATTTTTCGATGTGGCTTTTACCCGCGCTTCTATGGTGCCGCCATTTTTGATAAATTCAGCCAACGCAATCTCGTTTAATACAAGCTTTTTATTTCCAGTGTCTATCCAGCTCCCATATTGATTCTGATTTGACAATTTTATTCTGTATTCCGACTTTGCAGGCAGCGTGATCGTGCGTTTTGTCCAATTTACCGCTATCTTTGGCCCATTTTTCAATTTTGGAATGTTAACCTTAACCTCTTTCCCTGGAAATCTGCCAATCGACAAAATAGATAACTTATTCCCCGCCGCATCCTTTATACCATGATTAAGCAACTCCTTTCTATCCTCGGCAGCGGCTGTCCTCACATATAGCGTCGCTCCCCGCTGCCAGTACATCTCCGGCACAATGTAATACCCTGCTTCGCTTTCTGGAAGCTCCTGTATTCCGGAATAAACCGTACGATACTCCATCCCCGTCGCAGATATGCCCTCTCCAACATACAGCTCTTTTTTCGCTCGATTTAGCTTAGCCTTGAACTTTAACATAACGCCAACGCTAATGGTAACCGGATCTTTGCTTCCAACTCCCTTAACCTGCATATATGTAACCTGATTACGTTTTAAAAAAGTAAGGTCAATGACCGCTTTCCCATCTTTCGGCTCATATACGTTCCAGTTTGGAGTTGTGAGTACATTCTTATTATTCACTTTAGATACGCCAAACAACACTTCCTTTTCATTTCCAGCGTTTACGATCAGTCGGACATTGTCATAATCCACCGTAATGTTATCCGCGGTAATTGCCGCTTTTGTTTTTGCGGCAGATGCAAACAGGCAGAAAATAAACACCACGCACGCCACCAAATATTTTTTTACATTATAAATCATTTCCATTACTAACCCTCCTCGTATAATAAGTTTATAGCCAATCAAAACAGACTATGGACTTATTCTTTTTTATGGTATAGATGAAGGATAATTCAAAGGAAGAATCTTCCCCCATCCTGTCCCATCTATACTGTCAACAGTTACTTTGATATTTCTTTCTTATTCTTATTTGATATAGGTGAAGGTAATCAGGAGGATTCCCCTCCCACCCTTTCATCACCTGTA